>NZ_JACVUO010000019.1:0-104184 GCF_016625145.1 Pantoea sp. S61 | reverse complement strand
GCCCCCAGCCCCCAGCAAAGACAGCACCAGGCAATCTACCGGTCGCATCCCACCAAACTGGCAGCAAAAAAAAGAGCACAAGGTTTAACCCTCATGCTCTCTACGCTCAGCAGGAAGAAAAGACTTAGCCTTCAGCCTGCTGTGACTGAATAGCGGTCAGTGCGATGGTATAAACAATGTCATCCACCAATGCGCCACGTGACAAATCGTTCACCGGCTTGCGCATACCCTGCAGCATCGGCCCGATGGAAATCAGATCGGCCGAACGCTGAACCGCTTTGTAAGTGGTGTTACCGGTGTTCAGATCCGGGAAGATAAACACGGTTGCACGACCTGCAACAGCAGAGTTTGGTGCTTTCGACTTCGCGACATCTTCCATAATGGCGGCGTCATACTGCAACGGACCATCGATCACCAGATCAGGACGTTTCTCCTGAGCAATACGCGTCGCTTCGCGTACCTTCTCAACGTCGCTACCCGCACCGGAGTTACCGGTTGAGTAGGAAATCATCGCTACGCGTGGATCGATACCAAAGGCTTTGGCGGAATCCGCAGACTGAATCGCGATCTCTGCCAGCTGTTCTGGATTTGGATCCGGGTTAATCGCACAGTCGCCATACACCAGCACCTGCTCAGGCAGCAGCATAAAGAACACTGAAGACACCAGCGAACTGTTTGGCGCGGTCTTGATCAACTG
Source organism: Pantoea sp. S61 (assembly GCF_016625145.1). Taxonomy (NCBI): domain Bacteria; kingdom Pseudomonadati; phylum Pseudomonadota; class Gammaproteobacteria; order Enterobacterales; family Erwiniaceae; genus Pantoea; species Pantoea sp. S61. Next base: position 103,487 of record NZ_JACVUO010000019.1, on the reverse strand, counting down.
CAACGGCGGACGAATGGTGTTAGCGGTGGTATGCACTGCACCCGACACCAAACCGTCCACTTCGCCGCGTTCCAGCATCATGGTACCGAGCATCACGTTATCTTCCAGCTGCTCCTGCGCGACCACTTCGGTCATGCCTTTGCTCTTACGCAACTCAACCAAACGCGGCACATAATTCTCGCGCACCACTTCTGGATCGACAATCTCAATGCCTTGGCCCAGCACCACACCCTGTGCGGCAGCCACACGCTGGATCTCGTCAGGATTACCCAACAGCACACAAGATGCAATGCCACGCTCGGCGCAAATCGCAGCGGCTTTCACCGTACGCGGCTCGTCACCTTCTGGCAGCACAATACGTTTGCCGGCTTTACGTGCCAGCTCGGTCAGTTGATAACGGAAGGCTGGTGGAGACAGACGACGGCTACGCTCGGACGTTGCAGTGAGTGATTCCACCCAATCGGCATCGATAAAGCTGGCCACATACTCCTGCACCTTCTCAATGCGCTGGGTATCATCTGCAGGGACTTCCAGATTAAAGCTCTGCAGGCTCAGTGAGGTCTGCCAGGTATTGGTTTTCACCATAAACACCGGCAGGCCCGTCTGGAAGGCACGTTCACACAGACGCGCAATCGGTGCTTCAATCTGATAACCACCGGTCAGCAACACGGCACCAATCTCAATACCGTTCATGGCGGCGAGACACGCTGCAACCAACACGTCTGGACGATCGGCTGACGTCACCAACAGTGAACCTGGACGGAAGTGCTCCAGCATATGCGGAATACTACGTGCGCAGAAAGTCACCGATTTCACGCGGCGGGTCTGGATCTCACCTTCGTTAATAATCTCTGCATTCAGATGGCGGCACATATCGATGGCACGCGTCGCGATCAGATCGAAACTCCAGGGTACACAGCCGAGAATCGGCAATGGACTGTTAGCAAACAGCTGCTTAGGATCGATATTGGCAATATTCGCTTTCGTCGAATCATCGAAAATTTCAGACAGGTCAGGGCGCGTACGACCCTGCTCATCCACTGGCGCGTTAAGCTTATTAATGATCACGCCGGTGATGTTCTTGTTCTTACTGCCGCCAAAGCTGCTTTGCGTTAATTCAATGCGCTCTTTCAACTGCGCAGGCGAATCATTGCCCAGCGCCGTCACGAACACGATTTCTGCATTCAGGGTTTTAGCGATTTCATAGTTCAGTGAAGAGGCAAACTGATGCTTACGGGTTGGCACCAGCCCCTCCACCAACACCACTTCCGCGTCTTGCGCATTCGCGTGGTAGTTAGCAATGATCTCTTCCATCAACACGTCTTGCTGGTTCGAACCCAACAGTGACTCAACGCGTGACATCTGCAGCGGTTCAGCGGCAGGGATCGCGGAGTTCTTACGAATGATGGTGGTGGTCTGATCTGGCGCATCGCCGCCCGCACGTGGCTGGGCAATCGGCTTGAACACGCTCAGGCGAACGCCTTTGCGCTCCATGGCACGAATCACGCCGAGGCTGACGCTGGTCAGGCCGACGCTGGTGCCGGTAGGGATGAGCATGATTGTACGTGACACTATAAAAACCTCTCAGGTGTTGCAGACTAGCCAAAACAACTCCGTCAGCCTGAGCTGACGGAGAGAAGTGTATTTAGGCGGTCAGACGCGCGGCGTCCTGGGCGATGACCAACTCTTCGTTGGTTGGGATCACCACGGCCGGGCGGGTGCCCTCTTTGTTGATAAAACCAGACTTACCAAAGCGGGCAGCAAGGTTACGCTCGTGATCCACTTCGAAGCCCAGCAATGCGAGTTTTGCCAATGACAGCTCACGCACCATCGCCGCATTCTCACCGATACCACCGGTGAACACCACGGCATCCAGGCGACCTTCCATCAACGCGCTATAGCTGCCGATGTATTTCGCCAGACGGTGGCAGAACACGTCCATCGCACGCTTAGCATCTTCTTTAGTCGCGTAGTTGTCTTCAACATAGCGGCAGTCACTGGTGACTTCGGTCAGACCCAGCAGACCAGACTCTTTGGTCAGCAGTTTGTTGATCGCATCCACGCTCATACCCAGCGTGTCATGCAGGAAGAACACGATCGCCGGGTCGATATCACCACTGCGGGTGCCCATGACCAGACCTTCCAGCGGCGTCAGACCCATAGAAGTATCGACGCACTGACCGTTGCGGATAGCAGAAACTGAACCGCCGTTACCGAGGTGGCAGGTGATGATGTTCAGTTCGTTGACTGGCTTGTTCAGCATTTTGGCGGCTTCCTGCGTCACATAGTAGTGGCTGGTGCCGTGTGCGCCATAGCGACGAACGCCGTGCTCTTTGTACAGTTTGTACGGCAGAGCATAAAGATAAGACTCTTCCGGCATAGTCTGATGGAATGCCGTATCAAAAACCGCCACATTCTTATCTGACAGGTGCGGGAAATTCTTCAACGCTTCGTCGATGCCGATAAGATGTGCCGGATTGTGCAGCGGGGCAAAAGAGGAAGCATCTTTAATACCCTGAATCACTGATTCATCGATGATGACCGATTTAGTCAGCTGCTCGCCGCCGTGAACGATACGATGGCCGATTGCAGCGATTTGTGCCGAAAGCTCTGGTTTTTGTGCCAGAATAGTTTTAACAATGAAGTTCAGCGCTTCACTGTGCGCTGCACCTGCGCCGAGAGGCGCTTCTTGTTTGCTGCCTTCCAGTTTCCATTTGATACGCGCTTCAGGTAAATGGAAACACTCCGCCAGACCTGACAGATATTCGTCACCGGTGGCTGGATTGAGGATGGCAAACTTAAGTGAAGAGCTGCCGCAGTTCAGAACCAGTACTAACTTCGTTGACATGGAAGTACCTATTGATTAAAGAGTGGCTAAAAATAACGCAATCAGACTAACAGCGTAGCCCATGAATGCTGGTAGATTAATGATTAACATCATGCGGTAGTCAAAAAGAGACCGACATGCAAAAAAATTTCGGTAATTTTACGCAGATTTTTGAAATCTGCTTAGCGAAACATGGCTCTAAACCGCTCTTTTATTGAGCTGTAGCTTCCGGTAATGTTGCTAAAACGGCGTCAGAATACCCACTGTCACCCGCAAAGACAAAATCTTTTGAAGGATGTCACGTAAAGTTGTGTAGTTATCATTTTATTTTAATCGTTGCAGAATTAGTTGAGGTCTATCATGGCGAATGACACAAGCAATCCCGGCTGGTTTGGTTTATTCCAGAACGGTCAGCGTTACATGAAGACCTGGCCAGCCGACAAACGACTGGCACCGATGTTCCCTGAAAACCGCGTGGTGACGGCAACGCGTTTTGCCATCCGCTTTATGCCCCCGCTGGCGATATTCACCCTGACGTGGCAAATCGCCATGGGCGGGCAGTTGGGACCGGCGATTGCCACCGCACTGTTTGCCTGCAGTCTGCCGATGCAGGGATTGTGGTGGCTGGGTAAACGCTCCATCACGCCATTGCCGCCGACTTTACTGCACTGGTTCCACGAAGTGCGCGCAAAACTGGAAGAAGCGGGACAAGCGATTGCCCCCGTTGATGGTAAACCGACTTACCAGGCGCTGGCCGATGTGCTGAAGCGCGCCTTCAAACAACTCGATCGTACCTTCCTCGACGATCTTTGATCGATCATCCCCTTTTACTGCCAGAGAATGTGTGCAGTAACCGGGTTTAAATCAAAGAAAAGTGATGCGGGCAAACACGCATCGCTTTCCTTGTGTAATCATTTATCCATTGTTTAAATCTTAAGCGGCCGTGATGGCCCGGGAGCGAACCGTGGAAATGACCCATGCACAACGACTGATCCTCTCCAATCAATACAAAATGATGGCGATGCTTGAGCCGGAAAATGCGGAGCGCTATCGCCGCTACCAGACCATCATCGAACGGGGCTACGGCCTGCAACTGCGCGAACTCGACAAAGAGTTTGGCGAGCTTACGGAAGCCACCTGCCGCCAGCTCATCGATATTATGGAAATGCACCATGCGCTGCATGTCTCCTGGTCGAACCTGAAAGAAGCCAGTACTATCGAAGAGCGCCGTCTGGCATTTCTCGGTTTTGACGCGGCCACCGAAGCACGCTATCTCGGCTATGTGCGCTTCATGGTGAACGTGGAAGGGCGCTACACCCAGTTTGATTCCGGTACGCATGGCTTCAATGCCCAGACGCCGATGTGGGAAAAATACCAACGCATGCTGGCGGTGTGGCACACTTGTCCGCGTCAGTATCATCTTAGCGCGAACGAAATCGCGCAGATTCTCAATGCCTGAATAAGGAGCGACGCGTGAAGTACAGGGGTTTTCTGTTTGATTTGGACGGTACGTTGGTGGATTCATTGCCTGCGGTGATCCGCGCATGGTCATTGTGGGGCGAGCGCCAGGGTATTGCGGCGGAAGAAGTCCTGAACTTCATACACGGTAAGCCAGCTATCAATTCATTGCGCCATTTTATGGCAGGACAGTCTGAAGAGGCGATTCAGGCGGAGTTTCTGTGGCTTGAACGTTTAGAATCAGAAGACACGCAGGGCGTGCAAGCGATTCCGGGGGCGAAGGCATTGCTCGCCACGCTTAACGAACTGCAGATTCCCTGGGCGATTGTGACCTCAGGATCGATCCCGGTGGCTCACGCGCGTCACAAAGCGGCAGGTTTACCCATGCCGGAAGTGTTCATTACCGCAGAAAACATCAAATTGGGTAAACCGAACCCGGAGCCGTATCTACTGGGTGCTGAACGCCTGGGGCTGCCTGCAGCGGAATGCGTTGTGGTTGAAGATGCTCCCGCCGGCATTATTGCCGGGCTGGAAGCGCGCAGTGCAGTGGTTGCCGTCAATGCACCCACGGATGCCCCGCGCCTGAATGAAGTGACCTGGCAGGTGAAAACACTGGAACCGCTGGTGGTTTCACCTGCAGAAAACGGCACGTTTACGCTTTCGGCCAACATCTGACAGAACGGGCCATAGCGGCCCGTTTTTTATAATGGGGTATCCTGAGAAATTTCATCCAGCGACAGGCTAAAGCTTGGAATAAATATCTCTACAAAGTAATCCATTTCTGGGGAACGACGCTGTGACAGTGTTTTCTCCAGGCGTGCCTTGGCCAGCAAAAACTCGTTATTTCCTGCTGACAGCTCTTCCAGACATTTCACGTAGGCGCACAGCGCGTCAGCCTGTTTCACCACCGCTTGTTCACTTTCGCTATGCAAATGCTCGTCAATCAACGGACGGTAGGCATCCTGCAATTCCGGCGGCAACATCTCGATCAACTTCTGCTGGGCGATCTTTTCGATCTTTTTGTACTCATGCGCAATTTGCGCGTTGTAATACTTCACCGGCGTGGGTAAATCACCGGTCAGCACTTCACTGGCATCGTGATACAGCGCCAGCATCGCAATACGCTCTGCATTGAGATTGCCGTTAAATTTTTTGTTTTTGATGATGGCCAACGCATGCGCCACCATCGCCACCTGAAGACTGTGTTCAGAGACATTTTCGGTGCGCACGTTGCGCATCAATGGCCAGCGATTGATCAGTTTAAGACGGGAGAGATGGGCGAAAAAGTGGCTACGGGTCATAGACGGTTCCTGTTCTCACGGCGGGGAAGGAGTGCCTTCCCCGAGATGAAAACAGTATATACCCTTCATACTTCGGGTTGCATGTGCGTGAGCTGAGTTCACTCACCCAATTCGCTCACGCAGGTAAGCAACCTGGATTCATTCACTTGCTGCCTGCATGCATTGCGGGTCAGTGTGTCAGACTACTGACGATAGCCTTGCAGGAAACGACCAAATTTATTGATCGCCATTTCCAGATCATCAACACGTGGCAAGGTCACGATGCGCACGTGATCCGGCCATGGCCAGTTAAAGGCGGTACCCTGAACCAGCAGCACTTTCTCTTGTAACAGGAAATCCAGCACCATTTTTTGATCGTCAAAGATGTTGAATTTCTTTGGATCGATGCGCGGGAACATGTACAAAGCACCTTGCGGTTTCACGCAGCTGACGCCCGGAATATCGTTAATCAATTCCCAGGCACGTTGGCGCTGTTCATACAAACGACCACCAGGTGCAATAAACTCGCTGATACTTTGATAGCCACCTAACGCTGTTTGAATCGCATGCTGAGCCGGTACGTTGGCGCACAAACGCATCGACGCCAGCATTTCCAGCCCTTCGATATAGCCCTTAGCGTGTTTCTTCGGACCGTTTAACACCATCCAACCCTGACGGAACCCCGCAACACGGTAGGTTTTAGACAGGCCATTAAAGGTCACGGTCAGCAGATCCGGCGCCAGTGCCGCAATCGAATGGTGCTGTGACTCGTCGTACAAAATCTTGTCGTAGATTTCGTCAGCGAAAATGATCAGGTTGTGCTGACGCGCAATCTCCACCACTTCCATCAGCAGTTCTTTGCTGTACACCGCACCCGTTGGGTTGTTCGGGTTGATGATGACGATGCCACGCGTGCGCGGGGTTATCTTACTGCGGATATCGTCCAAATCCGGGAACCAGCCCGCAGACTCATCACACAGATAATGCACAGCTTTACCGCTCGACAGCGACACGGCTGCCGTCCATAACGGATAATCTGGGGCAGGTACCAGCATCTCATCACCACTGTTCAGCAATGCTTGCATCGCCTGCACAATCAGTTCAGAGACACCATTACCAATGTAGATATCTTCGACGGTAACATCGCGCATATCACGCGCCTGGTAGTGCTGCATAATCGCTTTACGCGCCGAATACAGCCCTTTTGAATCACAATAGCCTTGCGAACTCGGCAGGTTGCGAATCACATCAACCAAAATTTCATCAGGGGCTTCAAAACCAAACGGGGCAGGGTTGCCGATGTTGAGTTTGAGAACTTTATTACCTTCTTCTTCCAGACGCTTAGCTTCTTTCAGTACCGGGCCACGGATGTCATAACAGACATTTTCCAGCTTGCCGGATTTATCAATTTGAAAATTCATCGTTACCGCCTTAACGGGCAGAGTCCTTTAACCTGCCACCAAAATCAAACCTGCCCAATTTACTCCTCTCATTGTCACAAAAGAAGGGCGGCTTAAGGTTTTGGCGCGTTTGCCAATGATTCCCGCCTCGGGTGGCGCAAAACGCAGTATATGAGGGTTAATCTGGTTAATAACTCTAGTGGTGGATATTTTTGTAATACAAAATGCTAATGATTTGTGCTGGTGCTGTAAAGCCGCTAATCCATAGGTATTGGAGGTCATTAAGAAATTTTTTATTTACATCCTGCAAAAAAAACCATTAGCGACCTGATGAAATAGTTAAAGAAATCTTGTTGGATGTCGAAGAACTAAACAGTGCCGTTGCAGCCATCGCTGGTGCCATTGAAGGTCACGCATTCTTAATCAGTTTAAGGTGGCAGCATGAAGCGCTGCGAAGTGACCTATTCTGAACACAGCAGCAGTTTAAATAGCACTTACACTGTAACTTTAACGCTGCTGCAGCAGTTTAAGAACCTGGGTGGTTAAAAAATGAGCGGCATTGTGGCAGGATGTAGCGGAAAAGGGATTTGGTCAAAAAATGCGATGATTTGATCGAAAACATTTCCCTTTAAAGCGTAAAAATGATTAAGTATAATTTATTATTTGATGCACTTTATCGCTTCGCATCAGCATAACATGATGTTATCTCTTTTTGACCCGCAGGCCGTTTTCGCGGGAAACTAGACAACTACGCAGCTTCCAGCACCTGTGCGACATACGTCTTCGGACCCGAAGTTGTTCTGTCTTATTAGACGGCGCTCCTCTGAATACAGAGTGACGTATCCGTCGGCATCCGCCTGACACGATTTTTCCATGACAGCTCCACACAGGGCTGTCATTAAGCACCATTACCTCTTATCTATTTGATAAGTAAAGTAATACACCAGGGTAGTAGTTTTAAAAAATCTTATAAGTGAAGAAAAAACATGACTAATGCAAATCGTCCGATACTGAATCTCGACCTCGATCTGCTGCGTACTTTTGTTGCTGTTGCTGACTTGAATACTTTTGCGGCGGCGGCTGCAGCAGTGTGCAGAACGCAATCCGCAGTAAGTCAGCAGATGCAACGTCTGGAACAATTGGTAGGTAAAGAGCTGTTTGCCAGACATGGACGTAATAAACTGTTGACGGAGCATGGCATCCAGTTGCTCGGCTACGCCAGAAAGATCCTTCGTTTCAACGACGAAGCGTGCACCTCTTTAATGTACAGCAACATCCAGGGCGTACTGACCATCGGCGCCTCCGATGACACTTCCGATACCATTCTGCCGTTCCTGCTTAACCGCGTAACGTCGGTCTATCCGAAGCTGGCCATTGATGTGCGCGTCAAACGCAACCCGTTCATGATGGAAATGCTGAATCAGGGTGAGGTTGATCTGGTTGTCACCACGTCCAGTCCTGGTAATTTCACCCATCAGGTCCTGCGTACCTCACCTACGCTTTGGTACTGTGCTGCGGATTACATCTTCCAGCGCGGCGAAGCCATTCCACTGGTGCTGCTGGATGAACCAAGTCCGTACCGTGACATGGCGATCGATCACCTGAATGAAGCGGGCATCCCATGGCGCATTTCGTATGTTGCATCAACGCTGGCAGCGGTACGTGCGGCAGTGAAAGCGGGTCTGGGTGTCACAGCACGTCCGGTTGAGATGATGAGTCCAGAGCTGCGTGTGATGGGTGCAGCTGAAGGGCTGCCGGTATTGCCGGACACTCAGTACCTGTTGTGTCGTAATCCAGACAGTGATAACGAGTTGGCGCTGGCGATCTTCAATGCGATGCAGTCGACCAACGATCCTTACAATCTGACGGCAAATCCAGATGGCACCCTGCTGTTGGATGACGAAGAGTAAGGAGAACAATAGCGGGTTATTCCTTCACATTGGAATACCGGTTAATTGTTAAAACTTATTAAAATGAGCCTTAGACTGATAAACATCAGCTAAGGCTTTTTTTATGCATTTTAATTCACGCTTTCTAACGCGATTCGCCATCAATAATATTCCTGTCTTCCTGAAAAATTGAGATTGTTCCATTTTTGCTCAAAGTGGAACTTATTTATCATTCCGTGCCATCTTTCCCAGGGCATTTGCCTGTACCGATCGCCGATTTTTACAGCAAAAAACACCATTATGTGTTCTGGATCAAAAAAATACCCCCTATAAGGGGGGGGAAATCCCTGTAAGACCTGTCAAAATATGATTGTTAAATGCACGATCCATGCATGTGAATACCCGCTACACTGAAATTAACCTCACAAACTGAAGCGATTTAGCTGGTATCATGGGGTTCGTTTGTTAATAATATGCTACGGGTGTTAATTAATGTTTGGATGCTTTTGTCAAAGTTGACAAAAGGTTATAGAAAGGAGTAAAAAACCCCATAAAATTGCTGCTTATTTGATAATGACAGCATAGTTTACAAGGTTTTTTATCCTTCCCTTGAATTCATGTGGTGTGTTTGCTGCAACAGTGCAGGATGCCAGCGCCACTTTTGATGAGTAAGCAAAGAGTATGTCGACAACCACAGAAGTGATCGCTCATCACTGGGCGTTTATTGTTTTTATTGTTATTGCATTTGGCCTGTGTGCCTTCATGTTGACCGGCGGTTGGTTGTTAGGTGGTCGTGCACGGGCACGCCATAAAGACACCCCGTTTGAATCGGGTATCGAATCCGTCGGTGATACTCATATTCGCCTCTCCGCTAAATTCTATCTGGTTGCGATGTTCTTCGTTATTTTCGACGTCGAAGCCCTCTATTTATACGCATGGTCGACTTCAATCCGTGAAAGCGGTTGGGTTGGCTTTGTCGAAGCCGCAATTTTCATTTTGGTGCTATTGGCAGGCCTGGTTTATCTGGTGCGCATCGGTGCACTGGATTGGGCTCCTGCGCGTCGTCGCGTAGTGGTCAAATCAATCCCGGTCAGCCACAACCACACCAACCCTCATAAGCAGTAAAAGCGAGGCAATAAGATGGACTACACGCTGACACGCGTAGACCCTAACGGCGGCGGTGATAACGATCGTTATCCTCTGCAGAAACAGGAGATTGTTACCGATCCCCTGGAGCAGCACGTTCATCGCAGCGTCTACATGGGCAAGCTCGAACACGCCCTGCATGACATGGTGAACTGGGGTCGTAAGAACTCTCTCTGGCCGTATAACTTCGGCCTTTCCTGTTGCTACGTGGAAATGACCACGTCATTCACTGCGGTGCATGACGTGGCGCGTTTTGGTGCGGAAGTTATGCGTGCCTCTCCACGTCAGGCTGATTTTATGGTGATCGCCGGTACGCCCTTTACCAAAATGGCGCCGGTTATTCAGCGTTTGTATGACCAGATGCTGGAACCGAAATGGGTGATCTCCATGGGCGCTTGTGCAAACTCGGGCGGCATGTACGACATCTACTCTGTGGTGCAAGGCGTGGATAAATTCCTGCCGGTTGACGTGTACATTCCGGGCTGCCCACCGCGTCCTGAAGCTTACATGCAGGCGCTGCTGTTGCTGCGTGAGTCGATTGGCAAAGAGCGCCGTCCACTGTCGTGGGTGGTGGGTGATCAGGGCGTTTATCGCGCCAATATGCAGCCAGAGCGTGAGAGAAAACGCGGCGAGCGTATTGCCGTCACTAACCTGAGAACGCCAGACGAAGTTTAAGCTTCCCGTACACGGATGGCACAACGGCCGCAGCAGAACATCACAATTTAATGTGCGCCGCCATCCTGACGCCTTCTTTTGAGTGCCTGATGACAGGCCGGAATGGTGAGTAACGTATGACAGATTTAACCACGCAAGATCTCGCTCAGCCTGCATGGCAAACCCGTGACCATCTGGATGATCCAGTGGTCGGCGAGCTGCGTAACCGTTTTGGGCCGGATGCCTTTACCGTTCAGGCCACCCGCACCGGTATTCCGGTCGTCTGGGTGAAACGTGAACAGTTACTGGAAATTGTCGAATTCTTGCGTAAGCTGCCAAAGCCGTACGTCATGCTGTATGACTTGCACGGCTTCGATGAGCGTTTACGTACCAACCGCGCCGGTTTACCCGCCGCGGATTTTTCCGTTTTCTATCACCTGCTTTCGATTGAACGCAACCGCGACATCATGCTCAAGGTGGCGCTGTCTGAAAACGATCTGAATGTGCCAACCATCACCAAAATCTTCGCCAATGCCAACTGGTATGAGCGCGAAACCTGGGAGATGTTTGGTATCACCTTTAATGGTCACCCGCACCTGACGCGCATCATGATGCCGCAGACCTGGGAAGGCCATCCGCTGCGTAAAGATTACCCGGCGCGTGCCACTGAGTTCGACCCGTTCGAGCTGACCAAACAGAAAGAAGATCTGGAGATGGAGGCGCTGACCTTCAAGCCTGAAGACTGGGGCATGAAGCGTAGTACCACCAATGAGGACTTCATGTTCCTCAACCTGGGTCCTAACCACCCGTCCGCGCACGGTGCCTTCCGTATCATCCTGCAGTTGGATGGCGAAGAGATCGTCGACTGCGTACCCGATGTCGGTTATCACCACCGTGGTGCCGAGAAGATGGGTGAGCGTCAATCCTGGCACAGCTACATTCCGTACACTGACCGTATCGAGTATCTCGGCGGCTGCGTGAACGAGATGCCTTACGTGCTGGCGGTGGAAAAATTAGCCGGGATTACCGTACCAGATCGCGTCAACGTGATCCGCGTGATGCTGTCTGAGCTGTTCCGCATCAACAGCCACTTGCTGTACATCTCTACCTTCATTCAGGACGTTGGCGCGATGACACCGGTGTTCTTCGCCTTTACCGACCGTCAGAAAATTTATGACGTGGTTGAAGCGATTACCGGTTTCCGTATGCACCCAGCCTGGTTCCGCATCGGCGGTGTGGCACACGATCTGCCGAAAGGGTGGGAGCGTCTGCTGCGTGAGTTCCTCGACTGGATGCCGAAGCGTCTGAAAGAGTATGACAAAGCCGCACTGCGCAATACCGTGTTGATGGGCCGTTCGCAAGGCGTTGCGGCCTATAACATGGACGAAGCGCTGGCGTGGGGCACCACCGGTGCTGGCTTGCGTGCCACCGGCCTCGACTTTGACGTACGTAAATGGCGTCCGTATTCAGGCTATGAAAACTTCGATTTTGAGATCCCAGTTGGCGCAGGCATTAGTGATGCCTACACCCGCGTTCAACTGAAAATGGAAGAGATGTGGCAGTCACTGCGCATTCTGGAACAGTGCCTGAAAAACATGCCGGAAGGCCCGTTCAAAGCGGATCACCCGCTGACCACGCCGCCACCGAAAGAGCGCACGCTGCAACACATCGAAACCCTGATCACGCACTTCCTGCAAGTTTCGTGGGGCCCGGTGATGCCGGCCAACGAATCCTTCCAGATGATTGAAGCGACGAAAGGGATCAACAGCTACTACCTGACCAGCGATGGCAGCACCATGAGCTACCGCACCCGCGTGCGTACGCCAAGCTTCCCGCATCTGCAGCAGATCCCATCGGTGATCCGCGGCAGCCTGGTATCCGACTTGATCGTATACCTCGGTAGTATCGATTTTGTTATGTCAGACGTGGACCGCTAATTATGCACGATCAAAAAATTGCCATTCACACTATCGACCCTGATGAGGTCTTTGTGCTGAGCGAGACCGAGCACCACGCTATCGAGCACGAAAAACACCATTACGAAGATGCGCGCGCCGCTTCGATTGAAGCGTTGAAGATCGTGCAGAAACAGCGTGGTTGGGTACCGGACGGTGCCATCAATGCCATTGCTGACGTGCTGGGTATTCCAGCCAGTGACGTAGAAGGTGTGGCCACTTTCTATAGCCAGATTTACCGTACGCCGGTAGGCCGTCACGTTATTCGTTACTGCGACAGCGTGGTGTGCCACATCACAGGTTTTCAGGGCATTCAGGCCGCGCTTGAGCAGAACCTGAATATCAAGCCTGGCCAGACCACAGCCGATGGCCGCTTTACCCTGCTGCCAACCTGCTGCCTGGGCAACTGTGACAAAGGCCCAACCATGATGGTGGATGAAGATACCCATGTTCATCTGACCCCGGAAGGCATCGCCAATCTGCTGGAGCAGTATCAATGACCATTAAACAGATCATTCGTACTGCGGAAACTCATCCACTCACCTGGCGTCTGCGCGACGACAAGCAGCCGGTATGGATCGATGAATATCGCAGTAAAAACGGTTATGTCGGCGCTGATAAAGCACTGAAAGGCATGAGCCAGGACGAAATCGTTGCGGCAGTGAAAGACTCCGGTCTGAAAGGTCGCGGTGGCGCAGGCTTTAACACCGGCCTGAAGTGGAGCCTGATGCCGAAAGACGAATCCATGAACATCCGTTACCTGCTGTGTAACGCCGATGAAATGGAGCCAGGCACCTATAAAGACCGCCTGCTGATGGAGCAAATGCCGCACCAGTTGGTGGAAGGTATGCTGATCAGTGCGTTCGCCTTGAAAGCCTACCGTGGCTACATCTTCTTGCGTGGCGAGTACATCGAAGCGGCCGTGCATCTGCGCCGTGCGATTGCCGAAGCCACCGAAGCGGGCTACCTCGGTAAAAACATTCTCGGCACCGGTTTCGATTTTGAACTGATCGTGCACACCGGCGCGGGACGTTACATCTGTGGTGAAGAGACCGCGCTGATCAACTCACTGGAAGGTCGCCGCGCGAACCCGCGTTCTAAGCCACCATTCCCAGCGAGTGCGGGCGTATGGGGCAAGCCAACCTGCGTCAACAACGTGGAAACCTTGTCCAACGTCCCAGCCATCTTCCTCAACGGCGTTGACTGGTACAAGAACATCTCTACCAGCGAAGACACCGGCACCAAAATGATGGGCTTCTCTGGCCGCGTGAAAAACCCTGGCGTGTGGGAACTGCCGTTTGGCACGACCGCGCGTGAAATTCTGGAAGATTATGCCGGTGGCATGCGTGATGGCCTGAAGTTTAAAGCCTGGCAGCCAGGCGGTGCAGGTACGGATTTCCTGACCGATCAACATCTCGACCTGCCAATGGAATTTGCCAGCATCGGTAAAGCCGGTAGCCGTTTAGGTACTGCGCTGGCGATGGCGGTCGATCATGAGATTGGTATGGTGTCGCTGGTGCGTAACCTCGAAGAGTTTTTTGCGCGTGAATCCTGTGGCTGGTGTACGCCGTGCCGTGATGGCTTGCCATGGAGCGTGAAGATCCTGCGTGCGTTGGAGCAGAAAAAAGGCCAGCCGGGTGACATCGAAACCCTGCTGCAACTTTGCCGCCAACTCGGCCCAGGTAAAACCTTCTGTGCCCACGCACCGGGTGCCGTTGAGCCATTGCAGAGCGCGATTAAATATTTCCGTGAAGAGTTTGAAGCCGGCATTGCGCCGCAGGTGTTTGGCAATACCCGATCGATCGGTGGTATTCAGCCCAACCTGCTGAAAGCGCGCTGGTAATCAGCCGCCGTACACGGAATTCACCCTGCGCCGACACGGCGCGGGGGACAGAATTAGATGTTTAACGCTCGTCTTAGGGCGAGCCTTACGGAAGCATGTTCACTATGGCTACAATCCATGTAGACGGTAAAGAATATGATGTGAACGGAGCCGACAACCTGTTGCAGGCGTGTCTCTCTCTGGGCCTTGATATTCCTTATTTTTGCTGGCATCCGGCGCTGGGAAGCGTGGGTGCCTGCCGCCAGTGCGCGGTGAAGCAATTCCAGAATGCCGAAGATACCCGTGGTCGTCTTGTTATGTCATGCATGACACCGGCGTCGGACGGCACCTTTATCTCCATCGACGATGGCGAAGCGAAAGAGTTTCGTGAAAGCGTGGTGGAATGGCTGATGACCAACCACCCGCACGACTGTCCAGTGTGCGAAGAGGGCGGTAACTGCCATCTGCAAGATATGACGGTCATGACGGGCCACAGCTTCCGTCGTTACCGCTTCACCAAACGTACGCACCAGAATCAGGACCTCGGCCCGTTCATTTCCCATGAAATGAACCGCTGTATTGCCTGCTATCGCTGCGTGCGTTACTACAAAGATTACGCAGACGGCAAAGATCTCGGCGTTTACGGTGCCCACGACAACGTTTACTTCGGTCGCCCGGAAGATGGCTCGCTGGAGAGCGAGTTCTCCGGTAACCTGGTCGAAATCTGCCCGACCGGCGTATTCACCGATAAAACGCACTCCGAACGCTACAACCGTAAATGGGATATGCAGTTCGCACCGAGCATCTGCCAGCAGTGCAGCGTGGGTTGTAACACCAGCCCAGGCGAACGTTATGGTGAATTGCGTCGTATTGAAAACCGCTACAACGGCACCGTAAACCACTATTTCCTGTGTGACCGTGGTCGCTTTGGTTACGGCTATGTAAACCGCAAAGATCGTCCACGTCATCCAGTACAGAAACGCGGTAACGATTGGGTCAGCCTCAACGCTGAACAAGCGGTGAATGCGGCGGCTGACGTACTGCGTCAGGCGAAGCGTGTGATCGGCATTGGGTCACCGCGTGCCAGCATTGAAAGTAACTTTGCGCTGCGTGAACTCGTCGGCGCGGAAAACTTCTCCACCGGTATGCCTGCCGCTGAGCAAGCACGCGTGGAATTGATGCTGAAAGTACTGCAGGAAGGCGGTATCTATACGCCATCACTGCGTGAAATCGAAAGCTACGATGCAGTGCTGGTGCTGGGTGAAGATCTGACGCAGGTTGGTGCGCGTGTCGCACTCTCTGTGCGTCAGGCGGTGAAAGGCAAAGCGCGTGAAATGGCAGCAGCCCAGAAAGTGGCTGACTGGCAGATCGCGGCGATCCTGAACATCGGTCAGCACGCCAAACATCCGCTGTTCGTCACCAACGTTGATGAAACCCGTCTTGATGATATCGCGGCGTGGAGCTATCGCGCACCGGTGGAAGATCAGGCTCGTCTCGGTTTCGCCATTGCCAATGCGCTCGATGAAACAGCTCCAGCCGTCAGTGGCTTTGACAGCAAGCTGAACGGCAAGCTGGATGTGGTGGTACAGGCGTTAGCCGGTGCCAAAAAGCCACTGATCATTTCTGGTACCCACTCTGGCAGCACCGCGATGATTGAAGCGGCCGCCAACGTGGCGAAAGCACTGAAAGGTCGCGGTGCCGATGTCGGTATCACCTTCCTTGCGGGTGCCGCCAACAGCTTTGGTCTCGGCCTGATGGGTGGACAATCGCTGGATAGCGCGCTGGAACAGCTGGATAAAGGCGAAGCGGAAGCGCTGGTGGTGTTGGAAAACGATCTTTACCGTCACGCACCGAAAGCCACCGTGGATGCGGCTTTGCACAACACCGCACACGTGATTGTGGTTGATCATCAGCGCACGGCGACGCTGGAAAAAGCCGGTCTGGTGCTCTCGACTGCGAGCTTCGCAGAGAGTGATGGCACCTCGATCAACCAGGAAGGCCGCGCACAGCGTTTCTTCCAGGTTTACGATCCGTCTTACTACGACAACAACATTGTGATGCTGGAGAGCTGGCGCTGGCTGCACTCGCTGCACAGCACTGTTGAAAGCCGTCAGATTGACTGGACGCTGCTTGATCACGTGATCGATGCCACCGTTGCAGCATTGCCGCAGCTGAAAGGTATTAAAGACGCGGCGCCGGACGCAAGCTTCCGTATTCGCGGTCAGAAACTGGCGCGTTCACCGCACCGTAACAGTGGCCGTACCGCGATGCGTGCCAATATTAGCGTGCACGAACCGCGTCAGCCGCAAGACAAAGACACCATGTTTGCCTTCTCGATGGAGGGTAACAACCAACCAAGCGCACCACGTTCGCAGATTCCATTCGCCTGGGCACCAGGCTGGAACTCCCCGCAAGCATGGAACAAGTTCCAGGCTGAAGTCGGTGGGAAACTGCGTCATGGCGATCCGGGTGTGCGTCTGTTTGAAGCGAGCGAAGGATCACTGCCGTGGTTCACCGCCGTGCCAGAAAGCTTTGTTGAAGGCAGCCAATATCGCGTTGCACCTTACTATCAGCTGTTTGGTAGTGAAGAGATGACTCAGCGTTCACCGACCTTCCAGAAGCGTATGTCGCCAGCCACGCTGGTGATTAACCCGGCTGATGCAGAGAAACTGGGCGTCAACAACGGCTCTGCGGTTGAACTGGTTTGTGCCGGTGAAACGCTGCGTCTGCCAGTACGCTTCTCCACTTCCCTGCAAGCAGGGCAGGTGGGTCTGCCGCTGGGTATGCCAGGTGTGCCGCCGTTCCTCTCAGGTGCGCAAGTTGACAAACTGCAGGAGGCTGCACAATGAGCTGGCTGACACCGGACGCTATCGACATCCTCATCCAGATCCTGAAAACCATTGTGATCCTGCTGGTGGTGGTGGGTTGTGGTGCCTTTATGAGTTTCGCCGAGCGTCGTCTGCTCGGCTTATGGCAGAATCGTTATGGACCGAACCGTGTTGGCTGGGGCGGCTCGCTGCAGCTCGCCGCTGACATGATCAAAATGTTCTTCAAAGAGGACTGGGTTCCGCCGTTTACCGATCGCTTCATCTTTACTCTGGCACCGGTTATTGCCTTTGTATCGCTGCTGCTGGCGTTTGCCATCGTGCCGGTTTCGCCGACCTGGATGGTCACCGACCTGAATATCGGTCTGCTGTTCTTCCTGATGATGGCGGGTCTGGCAGTCTATGCCGTGCTGTTCGCCGGTTGGTCGAGTAACAACAAATACTCGCTGCTGGGTGCGATGCGTGCGTCGGCGCAGACGCTGAGCTACGAAGTGTTCCTTGGCCTGTCGCTGATGGGTGTGGTGGCGCAAGCCGGTTCATTCAACATGAACGCCATCGTCGAGAGCCAGACGCACTTGTGGAACATCATTCCGCAGTTCTTCGGCTTCGTGACCTTCTGCATCGCGGGCGTCGCGGTGTGTCACCGTCATCCGTTTGACCAACCAGAAGCGGAACAGGAACTGGCTGATGGTTACCACATCGAATACGCCGGTATGAAGTTCGGTCTGTTCTTCGTCGGTGAATACGTGGCGATCACCACCGTTTCAGCGCTGATTGTGACGCTGTTCTTCGGTGGCTGGCACGGTCCATTCCTGCCGCCATTCATCTGGTTCGCCCTGAAAACGGCGTTCTTTATGGTGATGTTTATCCTGATTCGTGCTGCGCTCCCGCGTCCACGTTATGACCAGGTGCTGTCGTTCGGCTGGAAAGTGTGTCTGCCGTTGACGTTATTGAACCTGCTGGCGACTGCCGCAGTGATTCTGTACAGCGCGCAGTAAGGGGTTTTGAGATGACTTTAAAAGATATTGTCGTTGGCTTCGGCACGACAGTGCGCAGTATCTGGATGATAGGCATGCACGCCTTCGCCAAGCGCGAAACCCAGATGTATCCAGAAGAGCCGGTCTATCTGCCGCCGCGCTACCGTGGTCGTATCGTACTGACGCGCGATCCCGACGGCGAAGAGCGTTGCGTTGCCTGTAACCTTTGTGCGGTAGCCTGCCCAGTGGGTTGTATCTCACTGCAGAAAGCGGAAACGGTTGATGGTCGTTGGTATCCGGAGTTCTTCCGCATCAACTTCTCGCGCTGCATCTTCTGCGGTCTGTGCGAAGAAGCCTGCCCGACCACGGCGATTCAGCTGACCCCCGATTTCGAGTTGGGTGAGTTCAAGCGTCAGGATCTGGTGTACGAGAAGCAGGACCTGCTGATTTCCGGTCCGGGTAAATATCCGGAGTACAACTTCTATCGCATGGCGGGTATGGCGATCGACGGGAAAGAGAAAGGCGAAGCGGAAAACGAAGCCAAGCCAATCGACGTCAAAAGCTTGTTACCTTAAGGAGCCAGGTATGGAATTTGCGTTTTATCTTTGCGGACTGGTGGCGGTGCTGACGACATTGCGCGTCATCACGCACACCAATCCGGTACATGCGCTGCTGTACCTGATTGTGTCGCTGCTTTCGATTGCGGGTATGTTCTTCTCGATGGGCGCCTACTTTGCCGGTGCGCTGGAGATCATCGTTTACGCCGGTGCCATTATGGTGCTGTTCGTGTTCGTGGTGATGATGCTGAACCTGGGCAAAACCCAGCAGGATCAGGAGCGCGAGTGGCTGAAGCCTTCGCTGTGGATTGGGCCGGGCATCGTCTCCCTGTTACTGCTGGTGGTGATGATTTACGCTATTAGCACCGCGCACGATCAGGGCATTGATGGCACCGTCATCGATGCGAAAGCGGTGGGTATCAGTCTGTTTGGTCCTTACGTACTGGCGGTTGAGCTGGCGTCAATGCTGCTGCTGGCCGGTCTGGTGGTGGCCTTCCATATCGGACGTGAAGAGCGTCAGGGCGAAGTGCTGAGCAATCGCCATGCTGATGCACATGCGAATAAGGAGGATCACGCATGATCCCGTTACAACACGGCCTGATGTTGGCTGCTGTGCTGTTTGTTCTCGGCCTGACCTCGCTGGTACTGCGCCGCAATTTGCTGTTCATGCTGATTGGTCTGGAGATCATGATCAACGCCGCGGCACTGGCGCTGGTGGTAGCAGGTAGCTACTGGGGACAAGCTGACGGCCAGGTGATGTACATTCTGGCGATCAGCCTCGCGGCGGCGGAAGCCAGCATTGGCCTGGCCCTGCTGCTCCAGCTCTATCGTCGTCGTCAGACGCTGAACATTGACACAGTGAGCGAGATGCGCGGATGAATCTTCTCTATTTAACCGTATTATTTCCGCTGATTGGCTTCCTGCTATTGGCGTTTTCCCGTGGTCGCTGGTCGGAGAATCTGTCGGCAGCGGTGGGAATGGGATCGGTCGGTCTGGCGGCATTGACCACCGTTTTCGTTGGTATGGATTTCTTCAGCAACGGTGAACAGCCTTTTACTCAGGCGCTGTGGACCTGGATTCAGGTCGGCCACTTTGATATCAAAGTGAACCTGGTGCTGGATGGCTTGTCACTGACCATGCTGTCGGTGGTCACGGGTGTCGGTTTCTTCATCCACATGTTTGCCTCTTGGTACATGCGCGGTGAAGAGGGTTACTCGCGCTTCTTCGCTTACACCAACCTGTTCATCGCGAGCATGGTGGTGTTGGTGTTGGCCGACAACCTGATGCTGATGTATCTCGGTTGGGAAGGCGTGGGCCTGTGCTCCTACTTGCTGATCGGTTTCTACTACAGCAACCCAGAGAACGGCAAAGCGGCGATGAAAGCCTTTATCATCACCCGTGTCGGTGACGTGTTCCTGGCATTCGCGCTGTTCATTCTCTACAACGAGCTAGGTACGTTGAACTTCCGCGAGCTGGTGGAGCTGGCGCCGGCACACTTTGCCGCTGACAACCACATGCTGCAGTGGGCAACCCTGATGCTGTTGGGTGGTGCGGTCGGTAAGTCTGCACAGCTGCCGCTGCAAACCTGGTTGGCCGATGCGATGGCGGGTCCTACGCCGGTATCAGCGCTGATCCACGCCGCCACCATGGTGACCGCGGGTGTTTACCTGATTGCGCGTACCCATGGCCTGTTCCTGCTGACGCCGGAAGTGCTGCATCTGGTGGGGATTGTGGGTGCGATCACCTTGGTGCTGGCAGGCTTTGCCGCGCTGGTGCAAACCGACATCAAGCGCGTGCTGGCTTACTCAACCATGAGTCAAATCGGCTACATGTTCCTGGCGCTGGGCGTACAGGCATGGGACGCGGCCATTTTCCACTTGATGACGCACGCGTTCTTCAAAGCACTGCTGTTCCTTTCTTCTGGTTCGGTCATTCTGGCCTGCCACCACGAGCAGAACATCTTCAAAATGGGCGGCCTGCGTAAGAGCATCCCATTGGTGTACACCTGCTTCCTGGTCGGCGGCGCAGCGCTGGCGGCACTGCCGCTGATTACCGCAGGTTTCTACAGTAAAGATGAAATTTTGTTTGGTGCGCTGGCGAATGGTCACATCAATCTGATGGTGGCGGGTCTGGTCGGTGCATTCCTGACCTCAATCTACACCTTCCGCATGATCTTCATCGTGTTCCACGGCGAAGAGAAAATTCATGCGCATGCGGGCAAAGGCATTACTCACCATCTGCCACTGATTGTTCTGTTAGTGCTCTCCACCTTCGTTGGCGCCATGATTACGCCACCGCTGGCGGGCGTGCTGCCGCAGAATGAATTCGGTGAGGGCGGAAAAGTGGCACTGGAAATCACCTCAGGCGTGGTCGCGATTGTCGGCATCCTGATTGCTGCTGCCCTGTGGCTCGGCAAACGCCAGCTGGTCACCCGCGTTGCTAACAGCGCGCCGGGCCGTTTCTTCGGCACCTGGTGGTTTGCGGCATGGGGCTTCGACTGGCTGTATGACAAGGTGTTTGTGAAACCTTATCTCGGCATTGCCTGGCTGCTGAAGCGCGATCCGCTGAACTCACTGATGAACCTGCCTGCGCTGCTGTCGCGTGTCGGTAATAAAGGCCTGGTGGTGAGCGAGAACGGTTACGTGCGCTGGTATGTGGCTTCCATGAGTGTCGGTGCCGTGGTGGTACTGGCGCTGATGCTGGTGATTTAAAGATTGATGAGCGGGGGCGAGAGGATCAAGGATTCTTTCACCCCAGAAGCGAATGTGAAAAATTGCCTGAATGACGAAGCGTTATTGATATAGCCCGTTTCGTTGCCGTTAGTGTGCAGCAACCAAAGCGTATTTTGTACGTGAGGGGGGCGAGCGCTGACGGTGATGGAAGTGGCAAGCAAGATAGCTCGAAATCAGGTTGAAAAAAGGGAAGTATGCCGTGCTATTACCTTGGCTAATAATCATACCTTTTGTTGGGGGTCTGCTTTGCTGGTTAGCAGAGCGCCTCGGCGCAAAAGTGCCGCGTTGGATCGCCATGATCACCATGGGGCTGACGCTGGCACTCGGTCTGCAGTTGTGGCTGCAGGGAGGCTATTCACTCACCCAGGCTGCTGGAATGCCGCAGTGGCAGTCGACTTTCTCGGTGCCATGGATTCCACGCTTCGGTATTAACTTCCATCTGGCTATTGACGGTTTGTCACTGCTGATGGTGGTGCTGACCGGCCTGCTCGGTTTGATGGCGGTGCTCTGTTCCTGGAATGAAATCGAGAAGTATCAGGGTTTTTTCCACCTCAACCTGATGTGGATCCTCGGTGGTGTGATTGGTGTGTTCCTCTCCATCGACATGTTCCTGTTCTTCTTCTTCTGGGAAATGATGCTGGTGCCGATGTACTTCCTCATCGCGCTCTGGGGTCACAAAGCCTCTGACGGTAAAACGCGTATCAGTGCCGCAACCAAATTCTTCATCTATACCCAGGCTTCGGGTCTGGTGATGTTGATTGCGATTCTGGCGCTGGTGTTTGTGCACTACAACGCCACGGGCGTCTGGACCTTCAGCTACGAAGAACTGCTGAAAACGCCAATGTCGCACACCGTTGAATATCTGCTGATGCTCGGCTTCTTTATCGCCTTCGCCGTAAAAATGCCGGTGGTGCCTCTGCACGGCTGGTTGCCGGATGCGCACAGTCAGGCACCGACCGCCGGTTCGGTTGACCTCGCAGGTATCTTGCTGAAAACAGCGGCGTACGGTCTGCTGCGTTTTAGCCTGCCACTGTTCCCGAATGCTTCCGCAGAGTTTGCGCCGATTGCTATGTGGCTCGGTGTACTGGGTATCTTCTACGGTGCCTGGATGGCGTTCTCGCAGACGGATATAAAACGTCTGATTGCTTACACCTCCGTTTCGCACATGGGCTTCGTGCTGATTGCTATCTACACCGGCAGCCAGCTGGCGTTCCAGGGCGCGGTGATTCAGATGATTGCTCACGGCCTGTCCGCCGCGGCACTGTTCATCTTGTGTGGTCAGCTGTATGAGCGTCTGCATACCCGTGACCTGCGTCAGATGGGCGGTTTGTGGTCACGCATTAAATGGATTCCAGGCCTGTCGCTGTTCTTCGCGGTGGCCAACCTCGGTATGCCAGGCACCGGTAACTTTGTCGGCGAATTTATGATTCTGACCGGCAGTTTCCAGGTGGTGCCGGTGATTATCGTGATTGCCACCTTTGGCCTGGTGTTTGCCTCGGTGTACTCGCTGATCATGATGCAGCGTGCTTACTACGGCGAAGCGAAATCGAAAGATCCGCTGCCGGGCATGTCACCGCGTGAATTCATGACGATCGGCGTGCTGGTGGTGCTGCTGGTTCTGCTGGGTATTTATCCTCAGCCGATCCTCGACACGTCCCATGCTGCGATGAGTAATATTCAGCAGTGGTTTACCGCTTCAATTTCAACTACAAGGCCGTAATTCGCCATGACAATAACTCCTCAACATCTGATCGCGTTGCTACCGCTGTTGATCGTCGGATTGACGGTGGTGGTGGTGATGCTGTCCATTGCGTGGCGACGCAACCACTTTGTTAATGCCACGCTGACGGTCATTGGCCTGAACGTGGCGCTGTTTTCACTGTGGTTTGTCGGTCATGTCGGTGCCATGGATGTCACGCCGCTGCTGCGCGTTGACGGCTACTCGATGTTCTATACCGCGCTAGTGCTACTTGCCAGCCTCGCGACCTGCACCTTTGCTTATCCTTGGCTGGCCGGTTTCCCGGACAACAAAGATGAGTTCTATCTGCTCGTGCTGATTGCGGCTCTGGGTGGCATCGTACTGGCGAGCGCCAACCATCTGGCGGCACTGTTCATCGGGATTGAACTGCTGTCACTGCCGCTGTTTGGTCTTATCGGTTACGCCTTCCGTCAGAAACGTTCGCTGGAAGCGGCGCTGAAATACATGATCCTGTCCGCTGCAGCGTCCTCGTTCCTGATTTTTGGTATCGCGCTGATTTATGCCGATTCGGGCAGCCTGAGCTTCGTACAGTTAGGTAAGAGCCTGAATGACAGTATGATCCAGCAACCGCTACTGCTGGTCGGTTTGGGCATGATGATTATCGGCCTCGGCTTTAAACTGTCACTGGTTCCGTTCCACCTGTGGACGCCAGACGTTTATCAGGGTGCGCCAGCGCCGGTTTCAACCTTCCTGGCTACCGCCAGCAAAATCGCTATCTTTGGCGTGGTGATGCGTTTGTTCCTGTACGCGCCAGTCACTGACAGTGAAGCCGTACGCACCGTGTTGGGCGTGATTGCCTTCGTGTCGATTCTGTTCGGTAACCTGATGGCGATTTCGCAGAGCAACATCAAACGCCTGCTCGGTTACTCCTCAATCGCACACCTTGGCTATTTGCTGGTGTCGTTGATTGCGGTGAAAACCCATCAGCTGTCGCTGGAAACGGCGGGTGTGTACCTGGCGGGTTACCTGTTCAGCAGCCTCGGCGCATTCGGTGTGGTCAGCCTGATGTCCAGCCCGTACCGTGGCCCGGATGCTGATACGCTCTACTCTTACCGTGGTCTGTTCTGGCACCGTCCGATTCTGTCAGCGGTCATGACCGTGATGATGCTGTCTCTGGCCGGTATACCGATGACGCTGGGCTTCATTGGTAAGTTCTACGTCATTGCTTCCGGTGTGAACGCGCATCTGTGGTGGCTGACCGCGGCAGTGGTTGCTGGTAGTGCAATTGGTCTTTACTACTATCTGCGTGTGACGGTGAGCCTGTATCTCAGTCCACCAGAAATGCACACGCGCGATCGTGATACGCCAGCCAACTGGGCCTTCACCGCCGGTGGTGTGGTAGTGCTGATCTCGGCGATTCTGGTGCTGCTGCTCGGTGTCTATCCGCAGCCACTGATCTCGCTGGTGCAGCTGGCACAGCCGCTGATGTAAAAGCGCTTTGACCTCAGAAATCAGGCCCGCGGGCCTGATTTTTTTTGCCTGTAATCTGAGAATGCGATCACGACAAGGCAATGCGGCAACCCTGTACGGCTGCTTAATACCCGCGCGCTGTGATACTCTCAGGGGATCACTTTTTTCGCTCAGACAAGGAAGCATCATGGAAATGCAATGGCTTGATTGCCACCACAGTGAACTGAGTGCACAGCAATTGTATACCGTGC
The DNA here is from genome assembly GCF_016625145.1 of Pantoea sp. S61. Classification (NCBI taxonomy): domain Bacteria; kingdom Pseudomonadati; phylum Pseudomonadota; class Gammaproteobacteria; order Enterobacterales; family Erwiniaceae; genus Pantoea; species Pantoea sp. S61. Next base: position 78,545 of record NZ_JACVUO010000019.1, on the reverse strand, counting down.
TGGCACTGCGCAATCACGTATTCATTGTGGAGCAAAACTGCCCCTATCAAGATGTAGATGGTCAGGATTTGCGAGCAGAGAATCGCCACATTATGGGCTTCCTTGACGGAAAATTATTGGCCTACGCTCGCGTGCTTACGCCCTCACTGGACAGCGCCCCGGTGCTGATTGGTCGCGTGATCGTGTCCGAAGAAGCGCGTGGCCTGAAGTTGGGCTATCGACTGATGGAGAAAGCACTGGAGAGCTGCGATACCCATTGGCCGCAACGCACTATTTATTTATCAGCGCAGGCCCATCTGGAAGGGTTTTACGGTCGTCTTGGCTTCAAAGCGGTGGGGGACGTTTACATGGAAGATAACATTCCGCACATTGGTATGCAGAAAGCGTAATGGCGAGGAATGCTCCTCGCCATTTATACCCGTCATACTTCAAATTACCGGTGAGTTGGCTGCTCTGGCTCACCCGAATCACTGACTTGAGTCAGCTCATCGGGTTCTCTCGTTTGCTGCCTTCCCGAAATTCGAACTTTTTAGGGGGATATCAACCCGGCGTCATCTGTCGGTCATCGGTGTATTTACGCTGATCCGGCGGCGGTGGGAAATACTGATACAGCCAGGTTTCACTTAAGGTCTCATCTTTGGTGCGCAGGAACAGGCGCATATCCACCGGCTTAGTAGAGTCGCTGTTCGGATACCAGTCAAACAGAATGCGGTAGCCGTTAAGCGGCTCCACATAAAGAATCTCAACCTGCTTGATGGTGCCGGCATTGACCGTAATAACCGGCTCAATGCCTTTCGGCGCAGCGGCTTTCAGGTCGCCACCGACGAAATCAATCGCAAAGCGACGGCACCACTGATCGGGGAAGTGCTCGCCCGGTGCCCAACCTTCCGGGAAACCGCCGATGCCGGTACGTGTGGCATCGACACGCGCCAGCCCGCTGCGCACTGGCGGCAGTTGGCTCCAGTAAAGTTTGTACTGGAAGTTAAATTCGCTGCCCGCTTTAACCGGTTCCGTTGGCTGCCAGAAGCACACCACGTTATCCAGGGTTTCACCGGTCGTCGGGATCTCCATCAGGTTGATGGCGCCTTTGCCCCACTTGCCAATCGGCTCAACCCACAGGCTTGGGCGCTTGTCGTACCAGCCAATGACATCCTGATAATCTTTGAAGTCGTGATTGAGCTGCAGCAGACCAAAACCACGTGGGTTTTCATCTTCATAAGCATTGAATTGCAAGCGCTGCGGGTTGTTCAGCGGACGTGCAATCCATTCCCCTTTACCAGTCCACATTGCCAGACGATCGGAGTCATGGATTTGTGGATGATAGGTATTACACATGCGACGCTCGTTGGTGCCGCAGCTAAACATACTGGTCATCGGCGAGATGCCGAGCTGACGAATGTCGTTACGAGCAAACAGGTGGTTTTCCACCTCCATCACCACGCGTTTCTCTTCGCAGTGGATAGTGAACTTGTACGCACCGGTCACGCTGGCGCCGTCCAGCAGCGCATAAACCACGAAGGTGGTGTCGTCGGCTTTCGGTGTTTCAAACCAGAAGGCGGTAAAGTCCGGGAACTCTTCGTGGCCGTTGCTAAAGGTGTTTACTGCCACACCGCGCGCTGACAAGCCGTACTGGAAGGTTTCATCAACCGCACGGAAGTAGCTCGCGCCGAGGAACGAGACGATATCGCGACGCGCCAGTTCTGGCTTTTTAAACGCGCGGAAACCGGCGAAGCCCAAATCGGTTTTGCCGACCAGTTGTTGGGTATCGACGTTAGCGTTGTGGTAGTTAAATAGTTCGGGACGGAAGTGGATTTCGCGCGCTTCACGGCTATCGGCATCCACTGAGAACATGCGGATACGGCGTTTAAAGCCCATCCCCACGTGGAAGAACTGCACATCCAGTTCGCGATCGGGAATGTTGTTCCACAGCGAATGGTTGGCATCGTACTGAATTTCGTTGTAGGCCTGCGGTGTCAGATTGGCCAGGGTGTCAGGAAGCGGGCCGGGTGCGCCGCCCCAGGGCTGTTTCGCCAGCGCGGAGGCTTTCTTTTTCAGTGAGTCGAAATCGAAGCGCACTGCGGTGCCGTCGGCGATGCCATCATCGGCCCAGGCGGACTGCGCAAACAGCGAGGAGAGCCCGGTCATGCCGCTTGCGGCAGAGAGGGCCATGGACGCTTTCATAAATTTTCTACGATTCATGCCGGAAATCTAATCCTTAGCTGCTCTGGTGTGTTGTGACTGTCGTAAGACGCATTACGTCTGGCTACAAGGGGATACGACAGTCGCGAAATTAAAAAATTCAGTCTGACAAAAATTTATCAGATTAATCAAATAAGCGAAGCAGATTTCACGCTGCAACAGCGCGGATTACGCAACTTTGCATTGAGTCGAGCAAAACCCAGCGTAATCCTAATTCCTTGCGCGCAGCAAATACCGAATTTATGACTATAGTTAAACGACGATAAGTGACGAGTATGGAGGAAGTATAACGTGTCATCTTCAGATCAATTTGAAACTCGCCTTGATGACGACCTGGCGCTACTGACAGAAACTTTGGAAGAAGTACTGAAATCGTCGGGCGATCCGGCCGATCAAAAGTACATCGAATTGAAACTTAAAGCGGAACAAGCACTGGAAGACGTGAAGAATCGCGTTAGCCAGGCTTCTGACAGCTATTATTACCGTGCCAAAAAAGCGGCCTATCGTGCCGACGATTATGTGCATGAAAAACCGTGGCAGGGGATCGGCATTGGCGCCGCCGCTGGCCTGTTTGTCGGTTTACTGTTGGCCCGCCGTTAAATTGTCGGGGCGTAACGCATGTTACGCCCGATTCCTCTTTTTTACCGCTTTATCCCTCTCATTTGTCTCGAATCCTTGTTTCGCATCAACGGCGATTGTGTTTCGCCTGCGCGCTTTCTACAGTAAAGCGACAGGGATAAGGAGAATGTAACGTGATACGTGTTGAAATGCTCTCAACGGGCGATGAAGTGTTGCATGGGCAGATTGTCGATACGAATGCCGCCTGGCTGGCGGATGTGCTGTTCCAGCACGGCTTGCCGATGACCAGCCGCAGTACCGTGGGCGATGCGATGTCCTCTTTAGTGGACGCGCTACAGAGCCGTAGTCAAATAGCTGATGTGCTGATCGTCAACGGTGGCCTCGGCCCAACCAGCGATGATCTCAGTGCGCTCGCGGCAGCCACCGCGTGTGGCACCGAATTGGTGATCCAGCAGGAATGGCTGGAAAAAATGGAAGCCTGGTTTGCCAGCCGTGGACGCATCATGGCGCCGAGCAACCGCAAGCAGGCGGAAATTCCGGCGAATGCCGAGCTGATTGATAATCCGGTGGGTACCGCGTGTGGCTTTGCACTTCAGCTCAATCGCTGCTGGATATTCTTCACGCCGGGCGTGCCGTCCGAATTTAAAGTGATGGTCGAGCAGGAGATCATTCCGCGTTTGAAAGCGCGTTTTGATTTGCCTGAGCCGCCGCTGTGTTTGCGTCTGACCACCTTTGGTCGCGGCGAGAGTGACATTGCCGCCGAACTGGAGCCGTTACCGTTGCCGGAAGGTGTGGTAATGGGCTATCGCTCATCAATGCCAATCATTGAAATCAAACTCACCGGACCGGCCAGCCAACGTGTGGCGATGGAGCAGGCGTGGCAGCAGGTGAAGCTGCTGTTGGCGGAATGCACTATCTTCGAAGGCACTGTAGGCTTACCCGCTTTGTTAGCGCATGAGTTGCAACAGCGTGGATTCCGGCTGGCGTTAAGCGAGCAATACACAGCCGGACTACTGAACTGGCAACTGGCGTCAGCGGACGTGCCGCTCAGCGCAGCAGAGATTCTACCCCCTCATGATGAACCGCTGGAAGCTCAGGTCGAGCGTACGCGCAATCTGGCCGCGCATCACGGCACGGTGTTGGCGCTGTCGGTGGGTAATCTGGAAGAGGGCGAAGTGGCGATTGCGCTGCATACGCCGGAAGCCAGCTGGGGCCAGCGCGTGAAGTTCACCCATGGGCGTCACAATGTGGAAACCCGGCAGAAAGTCGTGGCGATGATGGCGATGAACATGTTGCGTCGCTGGCTGCACGGCAGTGAAGTCAGTACCGGGCATGGCTGGATTGATGTGCTGGAAGCCGTGAAACAGTAAGTGTGTGGGCAGCCTTTGCGATGAATTTCACCGGGTCGCCATTGATGACGACCCGGTGCTTATAGCTCGATCTCAATCTCCCCTTTAGCGCGGCAGCAGCAGGGCAAAATCTCGCCCTGTTGAATAAACGCCAGCGGGGTTTCCGCGTAAGCCACTTCGCCTTTCAGCAAACGCATCCGGCACGATCCGCAGTAGCCTTCACGACACTGAAACTCTACGCACACGTTGTGCGCTTCCAGTGCAACAAGCAGATTGGGATGATCTTCTGCGCACTCCAGCCGGGAGCCGGAACTGCGCAGAATAACAACAGAACGGCTCATGCTTACAGCTGGAAGTCGTTAAAGTCGTCTTCGCCCACTTCGGCGTCGATCTGGCCGACCAGGTAAGAACTGACTTCCACTTCCTGCGGTGCCACCTGCACGTTGTCTGACACCAACCAGGAGTTGATCCATGGAATCGGGTTAGAACGCGTCTGGAACGGCAGATCGAGACCTACAGCCTGCATGCGGATGTTGGTGATGTACTCAATGTACTGGCACAGAATGTCTTTGTTCAAACCGATCATTGAGCCACCGCTGAACAGATAATCTGCCCACTCTTTCTCTTGCTCGGCGGCTTTCTTGAACAGGTCGAAACACTCATCACGGCACTCGGCAGCGATCTCTTTCATTTCAGGATCATCTTCACCGGTGCGCAGCAGGTTCAGCATGTGCTGAGTGCCGGTCAGGTGCAGAGCCTCATCGCGCGCAATCAGTTTGATGATTTTGGCGTTACCTTCCATCAGCTCGCGCTCGGCGAAGGCGAATGAACAGGCGAAGCTCACGTAGAAGCGAATCGCTTCCAGTGCGTTAACGCTCATCAGGCAGATATACAGCTGCTTTTTCAGCGCACGCAGATTCACGGTCACGGTTTTACCCGCCACTTCGTGCGTGCCTTCACCCAGCAGATGCCAGTAGCTGGTCATCTCGATCAGATCGTCGTAATACTTCGAGATATCCTGCGCACGCGCCAGAATCTGCTCGTTAGTGACGATGTCGTCAAACACCAGTGAAGGATCGTTGACGATGTTACGGATGATATGGGTGTAAGAGCGCGAGTGGATGGTCTCAGAGAACGCCCAGGTTTCGATCCAGGTTTCGAGTTCTGGAATCGAAATCAGTGGCAGCAGGGCCACGTTAGGGCTGCGACCCTGGATTGAATCCAGCAGCGTCTGATACTTCAGGTTGCTGATAAAGATGTGTTTTTCGTGATCTGGCAGTGCCTGATAATCGATACGATCGCGTGAAACGTCCACTTCTTCTGGACGCCAGAAGAAGGAGAGCTGCTTTTCGATCAGCTTTTCAAAGATGTCATATTTCTGCTGGTCGAAACGGGCAACGTTCACTGACTGGCCGAAGAACATCGGTTCTAACAGCTGGTCGTTTTTGTTCTGCGAAAATGTGGTGTAAGCCATGGCTAAGTCCAAAAGTGATGAGGGCCGACCATTGCCGGCCCTGACAAGATAGGGCGTCTGACTAATTAAATCTTACAAGCGCCGCTTTCGCAGCCGTCATCCTGAATGGAAGGAGCCAGGTCGTCCTGCGCATCTTCCGCACCATCACGGGTGTTTTGGTAGTACAGGGTTTTCACGCCAAACTTATAAGCGGTCAGCAGATCTTTCAGCAGCTGTTTCATTGGCACTTTGCCATTGGCGAAACGGCTTGGATCATAGTTGGTGTTCGACGAAATCGCCTGATCGATAAATTTCTGCATCACACCAACCAACTGCAAGTAACCGTCGTTAGATGGCATTTCCCACAGCAGTTCGTACTGATCTTTCAGACGCTCATACTCTGGCACCACCTGACGCAGAATACCGTCTTTGGATGCTTTGATGCTGATGTGACCGCGCGGTGGCTCAATACCGTTGGTGGCGTTTGAAATCTGCGAAGAGGTTTCAGACGGCATCAGGGCAGAGAGCGTGGAGTTGCGCAGGCCGTGCGTAACGATCGACTCACGCAGACCTTCCCAATCCAGGTGCAGCGGCTCACTACAAACGGCGTCGAGATCCTTTTTATAGGTATCGATCGGCAGAATGCCCTGTGAGTAAGTGGTCTCTTTGAACCACGTACAGGCGCCTTGCTCTTTCGCCAGCTCGTTCGAGGCTTTCAGCAGGTAATACTGAATGGCTTCAAAAGTTTTATGCGTCAGGTTGTTGGCGCTGCCATCAGAGTAACGCACGCCGTTTTTCGCCAGATAGTAAGCGTAGTTAATCACGCCAATACCCAGAGTACGACGGCCCATTGCGCCGCGTTTTGCCGCAGGAATTGGGTAATCCTGATAATCCAGCAGCGCATCCAGTGCACGAACTGCGAGGATCGCCAGCTCTTCCAAATCGTCGAGGCTGTCAATCGCACCGAGGTTAAAGGCAGACAGCGTACACAACGCGATTTCGCCGCTTTCGTCATTCACATCGTTCAGCGGTTTGGTTGGCAGCGCGATTTCCAGGCACAGGTTAGACTGGCGGACGGGTGCGATAGCCGGATCAAACGGGCTGTGGGTGTTGCAGTGATCGACGTTCTGGATGTAGATACGGCCGGTTGAAGCACGTTCCTGCATCATCAGAGAGAACAGCTCAACCGCTTTCACACGCTGTTTGCGGATGCTGTCATCTTTCTCGTATTTGGTGTACAGACGCTCGAATTCGTCCTGATCGGCGAAGAACGCATCGTACAGGCCTGGCACGTCAGACGGGCTGAACAGGGTGATCTCTTCACCTTTCAACAAACGGGTATACATCAGTTTGTTGATCTGCACGCCATAGTCCATGTGACGCACGCGGTTGCCTTCAACGCCACGGTTGTTTTTCAGCACAAGCAGGCTTTCCACTTCCAGGTGCCACATCGGGTAGAACAGGGTCGCTGCACCACCACGTACGCCGCCTTGTGAGCAAGACTTTACTGCGGTCTGGAAATGCTTATAGAACGGGATACAGCCGGTATGGAAGGCTTCGCCGCCACGGATTGGGCTACCTAACGCACGAATGCGACCGGCGTTGATACCGATACCCGCACGCTGCGACACGTATTTCACGATGGCGCTAGAGGTGGCGTTGATTGAATCAAGGCTGTCACCACACTCGATCAGTACGCAAGAGCTGAACTGACGGGTTGGGGTACGTACGCCAGACATGATTGGCGTCGGCAGTGAGATCTTGAAGGTAGACACGGCATCATAGAAGCGACGCACGTAATCCATACGCGTCTCGCGTGGATAACCAGAGAACAGGCACGCGGCGACCAGGATGTACAGGAACTGTGCGCTCTCGTAGATTTCACCGCTCACACGGTTCTGCGCCAGGTATTTGCCTTCCAGCTGCTTCACCGCAGCGTAGGAGAAGTTCATGTCGCGCCAGTGGTCGATGAAGCCGTCCATCTGCTCGAACTCTTCTACGCTGTAATCTTCCAGCAGGTGACGATCGTATTTGCCCATCTCAACCATTTTCACTACCTGATCGTACAGCTTCGGCGGCTCAAACTGGCCGTAAGCTTTTTTACGCAGGTGGAAGATGGCGAGGCGAGCAGCCAGGTACTGGTAATCCGGCGCATCACGGGAGATCAGGTCTGCAGCGGCCTTGATGATGGTCTCGTGGATATCAGAAGTACGAATTCCATCGTAGAACTGAATGTGGGAGCGCAACTCAACCTGAGACACGGAGACGTTATTCAGCCCTTCAGCGGCCCAATCCAGTACTCGGTGAATCTTGTCGAGATCAATGCGCTCCTGGCGGCCATCGCGTTTAGTAACGAGCAGACTTTGGTTCATGTCGCGTGTTTACCTGTCCATGAAAGAGTGAGTTATCCCCCATCTATTCACAAGGTCTATGCACAAGCCGCTCGTTGTGAGTAAGCCTGTGGATAAACACTATATATAGGGGGTGCGGGAAGTTTGAACAACAATATGGTGAGTATTCTAGTCAGCATTCTGATCATCACAAGAGTTGATTTTCGCGAAAAAATCCGTCCAGGGGGGTGGCGAAATTCCTGGATCCCCATTCCGTAAGGCCTGCCAATGGTGTCAACTGCCAACGACTTTTTTTTCACTTTTTGATCGAGCGCGTGTTTATTGCTCAAAGCTTCTCATCACGGAAATTTCTGAAGTCAAAAAAGCCCTGACAAGGCCGCCAGTAGCGAACTTATCTAAAATTGCTTATGAATTTTTTGTGACCAATGCAGCCTATAAAAAAGCGTGGTACGCGTCTAAAAGGAAATTGATCTGGATAGCAGTGAGTTACAAACCTGGTGCTTTCCACATCGAGGTGGTTAACCCACTGTCCACCAGGGTGAGTTGGTCGGCATAGACTTTCTGCCAGTTGGCTTTTTGCTGTTGATAGAGTTGGTGGTGTTCTGCGTTGGGGTGAAATTCGCGCTCCCAGCGGACTAACTGCTGTCCCGTTTCCTGCAAACTGCGGTAAACCCCAGCGGCAACACCTGCAGCGATAGCGCAGCCCAGGGCGGTGGCTTCTTTCACCTGCGGCACTTTGACCGTCAACCCCGTGACATCGCTCAAAATCTGGCTCCACAATTTGCCCTTCGCACCGCCACCGGCAAACACGATCTGTGAGGTTTGGACACCGGAAAAGGCGGCCACCTGATCCAGATTGCAGGCCGAAACAATCGCAGCATTCTCTTCCAGCGCACGGAAGAGCGTCTGTTTATTGCAGCGTTCGGGATCGATGGAAAGATTAATAAAGGAAGGTGCAGCGTGATACCACTTGTTGAAGTGCATCGCATCTGAGAACACCGGCATCACGCCCCACGAACCGGCGGGGACGCGTGCCGCCATCTCTTCCAGCAGGCTGTAGCAATCCACACCAAGGCGCTCCGCCAGCAGTTTCTCTTCGCCGCAAAAGGCATCACGGAACCAGCGCATCGTTAGGCCGGTAAAGAAACTGATCGCTTCCGCCTGTGCCATACCGGGGATCATATGCGGATTCACGCGAATGTTCATTTGAGGATCAACCTGCGGTTGCGGCAAGTTCACTACTTGTTGCCAGAAAGTGCCCCCCAGTACAGCCGTTTCCCCCGCATTCACGATGCCTAACCCCAGAGTGCCAAGCTGCACATCGCCGCCGCCCATGCCGACCACCGTGCCTTGCTCAAGACCACACTGGCGAGCGGCTTCGGCCGTAATCTCTCCTAGCTTGCTGCCGGTTTCGGCTACCGGGGACAAGATATCCCCGCGCAATCCCGCCATCTCTAGCAGGTCAGGGCGCCATTGCCGCGTGTGTAAATCCAGCAGGCCAGTCGTGCCGGCGTTCGATGGGTCCACGGCGAGTTCACCGCTGAGACATTTTGCCAGCCAATCGCTGATCATGGTTAAGGTGGCGGCCTGACGATAAACATCAGGTCGATGATGCGCCAGCCACAGCAGACGCGGCATCGCGCCGAGTGCCAGCGTTTGTCCTGAACACTGATAGATTTCTCGCTCAAACTGGCCGTGGTGAATTTCCTTAAGTTCACTCACCTCGCGGCTGGCACGGGCATCCACGTTGGCGCACGCCCAAATCGCTTCGCCCGCTTTGTTGTAAAGCACAATACCTTCGCGCATTGAACTGCAGGCCACGCTTCGTATCGCCCTGGCAGGCAATTGTGACTGCTGCAGCACCTGTCGAATGCACTGACAGGCAAGTTGCCAGTTGTGCTCAAGATCAAACTCCATTGAGCCAGGCACATCGGGCAGGGCGAGGTGCCGCCATTCAGCCTGCGCCACCGCGACTTGCTCACCCTGAAGATTGAAAATCACGGCGCGAATGCTACCGGTGCCGGCGTCGAGCGCCATCAGATGTGGGGCGTGTGTCATCACGAAACTCCTGTTGAAAAGGAAAGAGTGCTCCACACCGACAGCCCAACGGGTGTTACTGCAAAGATAGTTGTGCGTGAGCGTTTTCACCTCCAGATGAAGGGCTTAGCCCATCGTTGAAAGTTTGAACTGTGATCGCTGCGAGAGTTTTATTCAGCGAGCCTGGCCAGGCTTGCCACTCTGCAAATCGTGATGAAAGGAACAAGCCGATGGAAGTAACGCTGGTAGAGATCAACGTGAAGCCCGACTGTATCGACGAATTTTTGCGGGTGTTTAAGCTCAATCATTTAGGGGCACTGCAGGAGCCTGGCAATCTGCGTTTTGACGTTTTGCAGGACAGTAGTGAGGCGACACGCTTCTTTATTTATGAAGCTTATGCGGATGAGGCCGCGGTGTTAGCACACAAGAAAACGCCGCACTATCTGGCCTGCATCGAGGCGCTAGAGGCGCTGATGAGCGAACCGAGAAAGAAAACCGCGTTTAAGGGGATTTTTCCCGAGTAAGGGCATGAGAAGGGAGTGATGCTTGTCTGTTAAGCAATCAGTGATAATGCAGTCTGATGCCGTTCTGGACTGGCGGTACAGATGATACCGCAGTCTGATGCCGCTGTGGGGCTGGCTGTCCTCGCGCCGCTGACGCGGTACCTTCACTTCACTCGTCAGCCTGACGGACCGGTGCAGACGGGACTTTCCCTGTCCCGGCTGCACCTTTCGCCAGCATCCATGCTGGCTCTCCTGGCTTCCTCATTCCGTTCAGCGCTGCGAAATGCCAGCCCCCACAGCGGCACCAGCCTGCTTGCTAACATCTGTTTACGCTGTAGGAAAGGGCACGATAACTCAGGCGATAGCACTTTTATTGCTACAGAGGGCACGTTGTTTGAGGCCGCAGCAGAGGTGCTGTGGCCCGCAACAACATACTCAATCGCACATGTAAAAAAGCTGCCATTTATTAAAACGGCAGCCTCACCTGAGCAGGAACTTAACTGAGAAGCATTGTGCCATGCACAGCAACCCTTCAGCAGTTCTGCACAGCTTTAAGAGTGGGCAGCAGGAAGATCAATCCTGACGATGGGTATGAATCATATAGTTCACATCCACACCACGTCCCAGACGGAACTGATTAGTCAGCGGATTGTAGTGCAGGCCAATCATGCCTCTCTCGCGCAATGGCGTCTCATCAACCCAATTCAGCAACTCTGAGGGACGGATAAACTTTTTCACGTCATGCGTGCCGCGCGGCACCATGCGCATCACGTATTCGGCACCGAACACTGCCAGTAACCATGCTTTTGGATTGCGGTTAATGGTGGAGAAGAACACCTCGCCACCCGGCTTCACCAACTGCGCGCAAGCCAGCACCACAGAACGTGGGTCTGGGACGTGTTCCAGCATTTCCATACAGGTCACCACGTCATAGGCGCCCGCATGGCTAACCGCATGATCTTCCACGGTCTGCTGCACATAGTTCACGCTCACACCGCTCTCCAGCGCATGTAACCGCGCCACTTCTAGCGGCTCCGCCCCCATATCCAGCCCGGTCACGTTGGCCCCTTCACGCGCCATACTTTCTGCCAAAATCCCGCCGCCGCAGCCGACATCCAGCACCTTCTTACCAAACAGGCCATTGCTGTGCTGGGCAATCCAGCCAAGACGCAGGGGATTGATGCGGTGTAACGGCTTAAATTCACCCTCTAAATCCCACCAGCGCGATGCGACCGCTTCAAACTTGGCAATCTCAGCGTGGTCGACGTTTTGGCGGCTTTCCTGCGGTTGTTCACTCATTGAATCACGACTCCTGACAAAATATTCCCTCAGTATAAACGCTTAACTCTTGCTAGCGCATCTCTCACCTGCAAGGAAAAGCGGCATTAAACCCCGCTTTACGTTCACCGAGGGCAACCACTGTGATATACTTTCGCACCATTAAAAACCGGCATTATGTAGAGGGATAGCGGCTCCATGAGCGACCTTGCGAGAGAAATTACACCGGTCAATATCGAAGAAGAGTTAAAAAACTCCTACCTCGATTACGCCATGTCGGTCATCGTTGGCCGAGCTTTACCCGATGTGCGTGATGGCTTGAAGCCGGTGCACCGCCGTGTGCTTTTTGCCATGAGCGAACTGGGTAACGACTGGAATAAAGCTTATAAGAAATCGGCCCGTGTGGTCGGTGACGTGATCGGTAAATATCACCCACACGGTGATTCCGCGGTATACGAAAGTATCGTTCGTATGGCCCAGCCGTTCTCCCTGCGCTACATGCTGGTAGATGGTCAGGGTAACTTCGGTTCCGTTGATGGCGACTCCGCCGCAGCGATGCGTTATACCGAAGTGCGTATGGCGAAGATCTCTTCTGAACTGCTGGCGGACCTCGAAAAAGAGACCGTCGATTTTGTGCCGAACTACGATGGCACCGAGCAGATTCCTGAAGTTCTGCCGACCAAAATTCCTAACCTGCTGGTGAACGGCTCGTCCGGTATCGCCGTAGGTATGGCGACCAACATTCCACCGCACAACCTGACGGAAGTGATCAACGGCTGCCTCGCCTTCATCGAAGACGAAGACATCACTGTTGAAGGCCTGATGGAACACATCACCGGCCCTGACTTCCCGACTGCGGCGTTCATCAACGGTCGTCGTGGTATCGAAGAAGCCTATCGCACCGGTCGCGGTAAAATTTACATCCGCGCACGCGGTGAGATTGAAACCGACGCAAAAACCGGCCGCGAAACCATCATCGTCAATGAAATCCCGTATCAGGTAAACAAAGCGCGCCTGATCGAGAAAATTGCCGAGCTGGTAAAAGAGAAGCGTGTTGAAGGCATCAGCGGCCTGCGTGATGAATCTGACAAAGACGGTATGCGTATCGTCATCGAGATCAAACGCGATGCGGTCGGTGAAGTGGTGCTCAACAACCTCTATTCGCTGACGCAACTGCAAGTCTCCTTCGGCATCAACATGGTGGCACTGCATCAGGGCCAGCCGAAGATCATGACGCTGAAAGGCATCATTGAAGCCTTCGTGCGCCACCGCCGTGAAGTGGTGACGCGCCGTACCATTTTCGAACTGCGCAAAGCGCGTGACCGTGCACACATCCTTGAAGGTCTGGCCATTGCGCTGGCCAACATCGATCCGATTATCGAACTGATTCGTCGTGCACCCACCCCAGCTGAAGCGAAAGCGGGCCTGTTGGCACAGCCATGGGATCTGGGCAACGTCGCCACCATGCTGGAACGCGCGGGCGATGACGCAGCACGTCCAGAATGGCTGGAAGCCCAGTTCGGTATTCGTGACGGTCAGTACTACCTGACTGAACAGCAAGCTCAGGCAATTCTGGATCTGCGTCTGCAGAAACTGACCGGCCTTGAGCACGAAAAGCTGCTCGACGAATACAAAGAACTGCTGGACCAGATCGCAGAACTGATCCACATCCTGCAGAGCGCCGAGCGTCTGATGGAAGTCATCCGCGAAGAGCTGGTGGCAATGCGCGATCAGTTTGGTGACGAGCGTCGTACTGAAATTACCGCCAACAGCGCCGACATCAACATTGAAGACCTGATTAATCAGGAAGATGTTGTGGTCACGCTGTCGCATCAGGGTTATGTCAAATACCAGCCGCTGACTGACTATGAAGCGCAGCGTCGTGGTGGTAAAGGCAAATCCGCAGCACGTATCAAAGAAGAAGACTTTATTGATCGTCTGCTGGTGGCCAACACCCACGACACCATTCTGTGCTTCTCCAGCCGTGGCCGCCTCTACTGGATGAAAGTTTACCAGTTGCCAGAAGCGAGCCGTGGTGCACGTGGTCGCCCAATTGTTAACCTGCTGCCACTGGAAGCCAACGAACGTATCACCGCTATTCTGCCAGTGCGTGAGTACACCGAAGGCTTTAACATCTTCATGGCCACCGCTGACGGTACCGTGAAGAAAACCGCTCTGCAGGAATTTAGCCGCCCACGTAGCGCCGGTATCATCGCCATCAACCTGCGTGAAGATGATGAATTGATCGGTGTTGCACTGACCAACGGTAGCGATGAGGCGATGCTGTTCTCTGCAGCGGGTAAAGTGGTGCGCTTCGCTGAGACCGCAGTACGTGCCATGGGCCGTTCAGCCTCGGGCGTGCGTGGTATCAAGCTGGCCGAAGGCGATAAAGTGGTCTCCCTGATCGTGCCACGTGAAGAGGGCGCCATCCTCACCGTGACGCAAAACGGTTACGGTAAGCGTACGGCGAATAGCGAATACCCAACCAAGTCGCGTGCAACACAGGGTGTGATCTCGATTAAAGTCACCGAACGTAACGGGCCAGTGATTGGCGCGGTGCAGGTGGTGGATGGCGATCAGATTATGATGATCACCGATGCCGGTACGCTGGTGCGTACCCGCGTATCAGAAGTCAGCGTAGTCGGACGTAACACCCAGGGCGTGATTCTGATTCGTACCGCTGAAGACGAAAACGTTGTGGGTCTGCAACGTGTCGCTGAGCCGGTGGAAGAGGAAGAACTCGACGCCATCGACGGCAGCGTCGCAGAAGGCGAAGAGGATATCGCGCCGGAAGTCGACAACGACGACGATGCACCTGAAGTGGATGAAGAAGAGTAATCCGCAGCGGTGAAGAACAGCGGCAGGTCAGGGCAACCGACCTGCCGTTTTTTTATCTGAGTTTTACTCCCAAAGTCGCGCACCAACTGGCTTTTTCGGGCCGATAAAGCTAGTGTATGAGAGTTTTTCAACTTCCTGACAACCCCTTACCGCCAGTGAGCCTCTTTTGAAATATCTCGTCTCCTTTCGCACCACGCTTCGCATCTCGCGCTATCTGTTCCGTGCGCTGGCGCTGCTGCTTTGGACGCTGGGTGCGTTGCTGACCACTTTTTTCATCATCAACGTGCTACACGAGAAAGAAAATGCGGTACGTCAGGAGTTTGCGACTAATTATGGCCAGGCCGAATGGTATGTACGCCATTCTGCTGACGTGATGCGTGAACTGAAGTACATCACGGAAAATCGTCTGAGCAACAGCAGCAATGGTCTTGATGTGCTGAATGGCCTGCCTGCCGGCAAAAGTACCTTGCCGCAGTTCACGCCGCTGTTTTCCGATGGTGACTGCACCTCAATGAGCAATACCTGGCGCAACTCGCTCGATTCGCTGGGCTACTTCATCAATTACTGGAAAAGCAACTTTGCCTCCGCCTACGAACTCAACCGGGTGTTCTTTATTGGTGGTGAAAACCAGTGTCTGGCCGATTTTGCCATTGGTAATAACAATTCGGTCGATCGTGAACGTAGCCTGAAAGCGCTGCGTGAGCGTGTGCTGCACTATCGCAGCGGCAACGAAGAAGAACGCCGTAATCCGATGTATTGGATCACACCGAGCAGCCAGCCTGGCGTCGGTAATTTCTATATGGTGATGCCGGTTTATGTGGCTAACAAGCTACAGGCGTTGCTGGGCGTGGAACAAAATATCCGTCTTGATGAGTTTATTCAGCCAGGCGGATTGCCGCTGGTTGCCACCATCACTGACGAGAATTATCGCCCGCTGTTGAGTTCGCGACGCGGTGGGCCGGGTTACGCGTTGGATGATCTGCCGGATGACAGCACCTGGTTTGGCTATCTCAATAGCTATCACCAACTGGTGCTGAAAAAGCCGCTGCCGCCCTCCAATCTCAACGTCGTGTGGTCGCTTTCAACCGATGTGCTGGTGGATCAGCTCAAGCTCATGCTGATTAACGCCCTATTGCTGAACATCCTCAGTGCGCTGATCCTGTTTACGCTGGCATGGGTTTTCGAACGTCGCATGTTCCTGCCGGCGGAAGACAACGCACATCGGCTGGAAGAGCACGAGCAGTTCAACCGCAAAATTGTCGCTTCGGCACCGGTTGGCATCTGTATTTTGCGCACCAGCGATGGCACCAATATTCTGAGTAACGAACTGGCGCACAACTACCTGACGCTACTGACGCAGGAAGATCGCCAGCGTCTGAATGAGATTATCGGGGGGCAGCAGGTCAACTTTGTCGATGTGCTCACCGGCACCAATACCAACCTGCAAATCAGCTTTGTGCATTCACGCTATCGTAATGAAAACGTAGCGATTTGCGTGCTGGTAGACGTCTCAGCGCGTGTACGCATGGAGCAGTCGTTGCAGGAGATGGCGCATGCGGCAGAGCAGGCCAGCCAGTCCAAATCCATGTTCCTTGCCACCGTCAGCCATGAGCTGCGTACCCCGCTATACGGCATTATCGGTAACCTCGACCTGCTGCAAACCAAGTCGTTGCCGAAAGGCGTCGAATCGCTGGTAACGGCGATGAACAACTCCTCGAGCCTGCTGCTGAAAATTATCAGTGATATTCTCGATTTCTCGAAAATTGAGTCGGAGCAGCTGAAAATTGAGCCGCGCCCGTTCTCGCCACGTGAGGTGGTCAATCACATCGCCAGCAACTATCTGTCGCTGGTGGTGCGTAAACGCCTGACGTTATATGTCATGATTGAAAACGATGTGCCGCTGACGATGGATGGCGATCCAATGCGTCTGCAGCAGGTCATTTCTAACCTGCTGAATAACGCCATCAAGTTCACCCATACTGGCTGCATTATTCTGCATGCCTATGTCAAAGATGGTTATTTAGCCTTCCGCGTGCGCGATACCGGCGTCGGTATTCCTGCGAAAGAAGTGACGCGTCTGTTCGATCCCTTCTTCCAGGTGGGCTCTGGCGTACAGCGCAATTTCCAGGGCACCGGGCTGGGTCTGGCAATCTGTGAAAAGCTGATCAACATGATGGACGGTGATATTGAGGTCGACTCTGAGCCGGGCATGGGTAGCCAGTTTATCATCCGTATCCCCATTTACGCGGGACAACAGCCTGCGCCGCCGCTGCTGGATGGTTTGCAGGAAAAAGCCATCTGGCTGGATATGCGCAATGATTATCTCGCGGTCTTCCTGCTACGTCTGTTGCAGCAACAGGGTATTACGATCGCGCATTATCAGGGCAATGCCGGTAGCGACGATGTGATTATTAGCGACCATCAGGATACGGTGCCACAGGCCGTGCGCGCGCAGATTCACATCTGTGGTCAGCATATCGACATGCCGCAGGAAACCGCGCCGGGTCAGTGGGTGCAGAGCAGTGCGATGCTGCACGATCTGCCTTCATTACTTGGCCGCATCTATCGCATCAATATTGATAGCGAAACCAGCACGCCGTTGCAGTTGGCCGCACCGCAAGAGGCCAACCGTTACGATGACATTATGGTACTGATTGTTGATGATCACCCGATTAACCGTATGTTGCTCTCTGAGCAGCTCGGCACACTGGGCTATCAAACCAAAACCGCACAGGATGGGGTCGATGCGCTGAACGTGCTGAGCCGTAATCACATTGATATTGTGCTGAGTGACGTCAATATGCCGAATATGGATGGTTATCGCCTGACGCAGCGCCTGCGTCAGCTGGGCCATGCCTTCCCGGTGATTGGGGTAACGGCCAATGCGTTGGCAGAAGAGAAGCAACGCTGTATGGATGCCGGGATGGATAACTGCCTATCCAAGCCTGTTACGCTTGATGTGTTGAAATCCACGTTGGCAACCTATGCCGAGCGGGTAAGAAAAAGCAGGAAAGGGTAGTACAAAAGAACAGGCGCACCGAAGTGCGCCTTTTTGACTTTTTAATCTCTTTCAACCTGAGTCGCGCTCACGGAAGAGAGGTAATTCAGCAGGGCGATATCATTTTCCACCCCGAGCTTCATCATCGCCGATTTCTTCTGGCTACTGATGGTTTTGATACTGCGGTTCAGTTTTTTAGCGATTTCCGTTACCAGGAAACCTTCTGCAAACAGGCGCAGAACTTCACTCTCTTTCGGCGACAGACGTTTGTCTCCGTAACCGCCAGCACTGATTTTTTCCAGCAGTTTCGCCACGCTTTCAGGCGTATATTTTTTGCCTTTCTGCAGGGCTGCCAGCGCTTTTGGCAGATCGGTGGGTGCACCTTGCTTCAGTACAATCCCTTCGATATCCAGATCCAATACGGCGCTCAGAATCGCTGGGTTATTGTTCATGGTCAGAACGATAATTGATAGATCCGGATAGTGACGTTTGATGTACTTAATCAGTGTGATGCCATCACCGTATTTCTCGCCAGGCATAGAGAGATCGGTAATCAGAACGTTAGCATCCAGTTTGGACAAGCTGTTAATCAGTGCTGTTGAGTCTTCAAACTCACCTACAACGTTGACCCATTCGATCTGTTCCAGAGACTTACGGATACCGAACAGAACAATCGGATGGTCATCGGCAATAATTACATTCAGGTTATTCATCTTATGGGTTACCTTGCTGCAGCAGTTGGTTGACGTATGCGTCAATTTCACTGGTGGTATTTATAATGGTTAAATCTTCACATAGTTTTATGTGATGTTCTAACTCTTCACAAAGCTGTTTACCTGGAACCAGATTTAGCATGGCGAACACGCCTTTCAGGCGATGTGCAGTCTGAGCAAGCGAGGGATAATCCTTCTCCGCTGCCTCAGTATACAGTCTCTTCACATCAGGCGGTACTGTCTCGGTAAACAGCTGAAAATAGCCTCCGCTCATTAACGGCGTGGCAGCCTCATCTTCACTACTTTCCTCCATCAAATCATGAGCCATTTGCTTTTCAATCAGTGCCAGCAGCGCGTCAAGCAGCGCATTGCTGAGATTGAAATTGACCCGGTATTGCTGATCGTTCAATGCGTGGTGACCCATTTCGTCACCGGCTAATAGCAGGGCCCAGCCATTGAGGCGGGCGGGATCGTCAGTGATCAGCACATCATGATCCTGACCGGATAAACGTTCGTCAGAGGTCAGGCAATTCGCTCCCCAGTTTTCTAACTGGCGGCAAACAATTTTGTGCACATCTTCGACGGCGATATCAACCAGCGCGGTCACGCCTTCCAGCAGTTTCTCTTCCTGCTCACCCTGCAGTTCCAGCGCGAGGGGCAGCTGAATATTATAGCGCGTGCCGATATCGGGCTTGGCGATGATCTCCAGCTGGCCACCCATCTGCTTGCACAGCTGCTTGCAGAGGAAAAATGCCATGCCAGAGGCCTGGCCGTAACGATCCTGGGTGGTTTCGCCCAGATACGGGAAATCAACATTCGCCAGCTCATCGACGCTCAGGCCGGAGCCGGTATCCACCAGTTGCAGCAGCACTGAGTTGGGTTTGTTCTCGCTGGCTTTAATCTCCAGCGTAATCTTGCCCCACTGCGTGGTGGTTAGCGCATAGTGCATCAGGGTGGTCAGGACTTTGCGCAGTGCACGGCGATCGCCAAAGCGCATCTCGTCGTTCGCCAGATGGTTGTTGACCACCAGCGCCAACCCTTTACGGCGCATCAGCGGTAGGCTTTCCAGCGCGATGTCGTCCAGCAACTCCTGCAAATTGAACACGCTGGCATCCGGCGACCAGTCATGTGCTTCCAGGCGGTTCAGCAACACAATGTCATCGACCAAACGAGACAGTCCCTGGCTTTCATCCAGCAAATCCAGCACGCTTTCATCGTCATCACGCTGGCTGAGTTGCACCAGTTGCGCCACCATGCTCTCAAGCGGACGGTTGAGGGCGTGACCGAGATTTTGCATCAACTGCTGACGCATCTGATGATTACGATCCAACACCTGCTGTGCCTTCTGCAGCTTTTTATTCACCAGCAATTCACGATCCTGATCGCGCATCATAAACAGTTGAGTATGCGGTGACAGAACGCTACGGGCGTGGCGTATCTCATACACCTCGTTGTTGATGGTGGCCTGCAGCACGCCCTGATGCTGATCGGACATATTGATGATTTTCTGCAGGTTCAGATGGGGCAACAGATGCTCGGCAATTTTGTTGCTTAACAGAGTGCGATTGGTGGCGAAGTCATACACCAGCAAACCCACCGGCAGGCTCGCAACAATCTCTTCATTCAGCATGCGCAGCGAATCTAATTCGGCGCTTTGGTTCTCATTCGGGCGCAATGATTGTTGGCGCAATAAGGTGATACCGGCAATGGACAGCAACAGCAGCACCAGATTGATCAACAGCGGCCACATCAGGTTGTGCAGAGTATCGATAGCGAGGCTGGTGAGCGGCACGCGATAGACCAGCTGTAACGACGTGCTGGGCAGTGACGCCGCAATTTCGAGATTGGGATTCGCCAGCGACACATGAGTGGTTTCGCTGGTGGAATCGTCGCCACTGGTGCTGGAAGACTGCGTGGAATCCTGAATTAACTGAAAGTTTTCCAGCGGCATGCTGTGTGGGATCAAATCGTTGATCGGCAGATCAAAAGCGACCACCGTGGCGAGGTGACCAGGCTGGTTGAAGGTAGTACGCAGGGTAAAGTAGTGATCGTTCTGCCAGGCGAAATGGCGCAGCGGTGAAAAGCTTTCACGTTCGTCCAGCGCATTTGCCTGTTGCAACATCTCAGCGCGACGGCTGTCGACCAGTGTATTGATGGCGCTCTCTTTATAACGCGTTGCCATGTCTTTTAACGGCAGCGTCGAGATCATGATCAGGCTGTTGTCCTGACCATTCAGGAAATACATCGACCAGGTGGGATTCTCAGCGCCCCACAACGTATCGAGGTAACTGGACATGCGCATCGTCATATCCAGCGTGCTGCTATCGTGCGAGCCAAAGATCAGCGCCTCCGTTTTACGGCGCGTCTTTTCCAGATAATAAACATCCGGGCGCAGGCGGGTTTCCAGCAGATTGGCATTGGGCGCAGATCCGGCCGCACTGGTGGCGAGATTTTCATAAATCTGCCAGGTCGCGAAACGCGAGGCATCGATACGTTTTTGCACCGCACGCGCCAAATCGGTCATCGCGTAACGCTTCTCGGTGATCCAGGCGTTGACACTATTGTGCACCATGGCACCCAGCGCCAGAAACAGCACCAGGTTGAACACCACGAAGAAACGGGTAACGTTACCCGAGGTCAGCGGAAATTTGTAAGGCAGCATAGTGTCTCAGGATCCTGCGATTAGCGCGCCACCAGGCGAGCACTGGCGGCAACGGCCAGCAGCAGTAGGGCGATCAATAAAAATGCGCCACTCAAACTGAGCCACTGGGAAATAAATCCGATTAAAGCCGGACCTGAAAGAATACCTGCATAGCCTAATGTTGTCATGGCAGAAATCGCCAGATTCGACGGCATATCGTGTTGATTCCCTGCCGCATTAAACAGCATGGGCACGGTATTGGCTAAGCCGAATCCCACCAGCAAGAAAGCCAGCAATGCAATCTGAGGCCAGGGCAGCAACACTGCCAGCGTCATGCCCGCCGCCGCCGCTAACGCACCGGTAACCATCACGGGGTAACGGCCAAAACGTTGAATCACTTTATCACCGGTGAGACGGCCGATTGTCATCGCCACGGAGAAGATGGCATAGCCCAATCCCGCATGTGCTACGTCCATCTCTGTGTTTTGCAGTAACAGCAGTGCGCTCCAGTCGAGCACCGCGCCTTCTGCCAAAAACAGAATGAAGCACAGTAACCCCAGGAAGGCGACCCAACCGCGTGGGATCACCAGCCAGGGTTGATCCGGCTGATGCAACCGTTCAGTCATTAACGTTGGCAGGCTGATCACCAGCAGCACCACGATTAACACCATCACCACCGCGACGGCATGCAGGGGAGAGAGACCACTGGCCAGCAACAAACTGACGCTACCGGCACCAATAATCCCGCCAAGGCTGAAGAAGCCATGGAAACCCGACATCATCGGCTTGCGTGCAGCTTTCTCCACTTCAACGGCCTGCACATTCATGGCGACATCCAGCATGCCTAACCCGGCACCGAAGATCATCAGTGCCGCAGCCATCAACCACATCACATTTAACAGAGTGAGCAGTGGCAGGATCGCCAGCACCACTAACGTGGAACATAACATCACACGACGACCGCCCACTCGGGCGATTAACGCACCGGTGATCGGCATCGCCGCCAGTGACCCCACACCGAGACACAGCAGCAGCCCACCTAAGGATGCGCCGCTCAGTGCCAGACGCTGGCTGGCAAAGGGAACCAATGGCGCCCATGCTGACATGCAAAGTCCGGCAATCAGGAAAACGATACGCGTCCCCATATTGACACGCTGAGGTAAGTTGTTGTGCTGTGCGGCGTCCAGTGCTGTCATAAAAGTTATTTTTTCATTAGCTATTAAAGCGACGAAGTTTAGCATCAAAGCTGGCATCGCACCGCTGCCGGGAACCGATCGGTTCGCCTGTGATGATCGCCAGAAACAGGCATATTACCGATATTTTATCTGGCGTTGCGCTTTTCCAGAACTTTCCTGGCAGCGGCCAATCATTTCTGGAGTGACTTAACTAAAATTTCCTCTTCTGATAGTTGCAGTATACTGATGATACAAGCCGCTTCGCAGGCGGCCTCCACACTGATTTTCTGGCGCGCCCGCAAAGTTATTGTTTCCAGATTTTCGCCAGTAGGCAGCGACCAGATAAAACCGATATGTTAAGCACCATCCCGGCTAATTAAGCGGATTAAAGCGAGATCGTTTTTATTTCTCCCTCAGGGGGGACTTTTTGCTGTGCCTTAATTCACTCCTTGTTACCTGCGGGTAACCCGTTTTCATCAGGCGAAACGGGCCACTTTAATGTGGCCTACAAGGCGTGCCGGTACGCTTAAACCATTAGTGGGTTTAATCACTGGCGCGAAAGTTTTCCTGCAATGAGGTTACCCATGTCTTCATCTCAAAATGATTTACCACTGACTGCGATTCTTCAGTCAGCCGCGACGCTTTTTCCGGTCGCTGACGAATCAGTCGCTTTGCAAACGCTCAGCGTCGATACCACGCCACCCGCAGCACTGCGTCCCTATGAGCCCGTCGCACAGGATGGTGTCATAGCGGCCTGGGAGGCGAACAACAACATCCATCTGCGTGGTCGAGCCGAATCAGAGCCTGGCGCAACCGTCACCTTAACCTTCAACGATCAGAGCTGGACCAGTACGGTGAATCAGTGGGGATACTGGAACGCTTCCATGCCGCCATCGGTATTAAGTGGGCTGGCCGACGGGAACTACAGCCTGACGCTGACCATCACCGATAAAGCGGGTAACAGCACCGATACCCAGGTCGGTTTTGGCGTTTATGTCGATAAAAGTATCAAACCCACGTTGACGCTGAACCCAGTAAGCGAAGATAACGCGGTGAGTGTCTCTGAAGGGGTTTACGATCTGGTGATCCGCGGTACGTCTACGCATATGCCGACTGGCAGCCATGTCACGCTGACATTAGGTGACAAAACGTATCTTGGTGATGTCAGCGCGAACGGTAACTGGCGTGCCTCTATCAGTGCGGATGATTTACACGATTTCCAGGATGGCGTGTACACACTGAAGGTCAGCGCAATCGATCCAAATGGCAAAACCACCTCCACGCAGCACGATCTCACCTTAATCACGCACGCCAGTAGCTTGCCGGAGATCAGCTTCGATAGCGTCACCGATGACAACGTGATCAATAAAGAGGAAAGCCAAAGCGATCTGACGTTGAGCGGCAGCTTATCGGTGCTGGCTCCGGGACAGCAAGTGAGCGTATGCAGCGGCGATGCCGTCTATCAGGCACAGGTAGGGAGTGATGGTCATTGGCAGGTCACTATCCCCGCTGCTGAGGTCGCCAGTTTCATCGCACCAGGTGAAGTGCGTGTATATGCCAGCGATGCCGCGAATAACAGTACCGATGCCCTGCTGGAACTCCATGTGGTCACCCAGTTGCCCGATATCTATTACGAGATCGACATCGGTGGCGATACCACACTGAATTTTGCCGAAGCGCAGCACGATCTGAGTTTCTATACCGAAAATATTAATCAACTCACCATTAACGGCAAAACCTACACGCCTGTCGATGGCATGGTGACGCTCAGCGCAGCCGATTTGCAGGCGCTGCCAGACGGGGCCGTCTCTGCTATTGCCGCGCAAGCCGATCAGTATGGCAATCATGATACGCAAACCATCGACACGCTTTTCACTGTTGCAACCCATCAGTTGCCGACCCTGACGCTCAATCAACCTTTCGATGATGGTGTGATTGATGCCGCAGACGTGAATACATGGCACCTGATTCAGGGCACCAGTACGCATCTTGATCAGGGAAGTATAGTGACCGTCAGCTTAGGTGACCAAAGCTACAGCGCCACGGTGAAAGCGGATGGCAGTTGGTCATTCACTGTTCTGGCGGGCCAGTTGGCGACGCTGGATGACGGCAGTTATCAGATGAAAGCCAGCGCGCAGGATAAAGCCGGCAATGTGGCCAGTGCGAGTCAGCCTGTGGCGGTGGAAAGCCACGACAGCAACGCCAGCCTGAGCAGTGAGCAGGTGGATGCCTTGCTGGTCAATCTTAGTGAGAGTGGCGCCAGCCACAGTAGCCAGCCAAGCGATGCGGCGGTCAGTCGGACATTGGACACCCACTACAGTGCCAGCGATAGCGGATATACCCTCGCCGATCATCTGCAACAGCAGCACACCGCACAAACCATGGTGTAAGGCATTCGTCGCCCGTGGCAACAGCGGGCGCTTTCTTTATTCCTTTCAAGGAAATTCCAGGGATGAACTCACAACCGAATCTCAGCGACAATCTTATCGCTGCCATGCTGCGTGCCGCCGCGCATTTGGGTAAAACCGCTGACCACCTTAGGTTACAGCAGCAGATGCGCTGGTTTGCGCATCTGGCGCCGCTGCAACAATTAGCGCGCATGGCCGAGTTGCTTGGCCTGCACTGTACCTCTGCGACACAGCAGCAACTGCGCTGGGGACCCGACGTCACGCCCATATTATTGATGCTAAATAACGGTGGGATTGCGTTGCTGGAAGAGATCAATCACGCGGGAGAGGTGCGTTACTGGTTAAGTGAAGGCGGTAATGTCATACGCGAAGGTCAACTCAGCGAGTTACTGGCGCAGAGCCTACCGGAAGTCGGTGTCATCGGTGTGGCGGCCCGCGGGCGTGACCAACGCATCGATGAGTTTATGCAGCCCTATCAGCCGCATTGGTTCTGGCAACATTTTCGAGGCATGCAGCGGCGTATCGTCGAAATCAGCCTGGCTTCCGTGGTCGGGAATGTGCTGGCACTGGCCGGGATTCTGTTTTCAATGCAGGTCTATGACCGGGTTATCCCGGCGCAATCGCAATCCACTTTGTGGGTGCTCTTCTCGGGGGTGCTGCTGGCGGTAGGCATCGAGTATCTGATTCGCTTAATGCGAACTCAGGTAGCGGATCTCATGGGGAAGCGTATCGACTTAAAGCTTTCTTCGATGCTGTTCGCGCGCGCCATGAACATCCGTAATGAGGCGCGCCCCCGATCCACTGGCGCATTTATTGCGCAACTGCGTGAAATCGATCAGGTTCGAGAACTGCTGACCTCTACCACCGTGGGGGCGGCCGCCGATCTTCCTTTTGTGCTGCTGTTTTTATTCATCATGGCGTCAATCGGGAGTTGGCTGGTGATCATTCCACTGCTGGCTATCCCGCTGATTGTGATCCCCGGTTTACTGATACAAATTCCGATGGCACGCCTGGCACAGCAAGGTCTCCGTGAGGGGGCGTTGCGTCAGGCGGTATTGGTGGAAACGTTGGAAGGTGTAGAAGATATTAAAGCGCTGCAAGCGGAACCCTATTTTCAGCGCCAGTGGGAGCAAACGCACGAAGTCAGTGCCGCCGTGAGCAATCAGCAACGGCTCTGGGGTGCGCGCTTAACCGGGTGGGCGGCCAGCGTGCAACAACTTACCTATGCCAGCATGCTGGTCTTCGGTGTCTACCTGATTTTAAACAACCAGATTACAACGGGTACGCTGGTGGCCAGTAGTTTGCTCTCTTCACGCACTCTCGCTCCACTCATGCAACTCACCATGGTGTTTTCCCGCTGGCAGCATGCTAAATCAGCCATGAAAGGGCTCGATGCACTGCTGCAAAAACCACTCGACCGCCCGGAGCACCCAAGCCTTGCGCACTGCCCCTTATTGAGAGGCCACTTCCAGTTGCAAGATGTGCGCTATCGCTATGAAGAAGAAAGTCACCAGAGCGTCCTGAATATTGCGCAGTTGGAGATTCATCCCGGTGAGCGGGTGGCGATTCTCGGCAAAGTGGGGGCGGGAAAATCGACGCTGCTGAAAATGTTGGCCGGTCAGGCGCGAGCGACGCAGGGTAGGGTCTGGGTAGATGGTGTGGATATGGCGGGGATTGATCCCATCGATCTGCGCCGCCAACTGGGTTGGTTGTCCCAGGATGCGCGTTTGTTTTTTGGGACGCTACGTCAGAATTTGCTACTCGGTAATCCCCATGCGAGTGAACAGGAGATGCTGCAAGCGTTGCGCATCAGCGGGGCGCTGGCGATGGTGCAACAAGATGCCGCGAGTCTTGATCGGGTGATTCAGGAAGGTGGGCGCGGCTTATCGGGTGGGCAACGGCAAATGATACTGCTCAGTCGATTAATCTTGCGACAGCCTCAGGTGGTGCTGCTGGACGAACCCACCGCGGCGATGGATGAGGCGCTGGAAGCGCAGGTGATTCGTCAGTTGTCTCAGTGGATGACGGACCGCACGCTGGTGTTGGTCACCCATCGCCCAGCGCTGCTGCGGATGGTGGAGCGGATTGTGGTGATGGATAACGGGCGTATTGTGGCCGATGGTGCTCGTGAGGAGATATTGCGCCATGCTGTGAGCATGAAAGGCGGTGCGGCATGAATCGGGCGATGGTGAATCAAACCCTGGCTCAGCGTGAGCGTAAAACCTCCGCGATTATCTGGGTGTGTACACTCACGCTGCTGTTGTTTCTGGTGTGGGCCCACTTCGCCGTGCTTGATGAGGTCACTGTGGGCTCTGGCAAAGTGATCCCTTCAAGCCGAGCCCAAGTGATCGACAGCCTCGACGGGGGCATTATCAAACAGCTCAATGTGCATGAAGGCAGTATTGTTGAGCGTGGGCAGGTGCTGGCGACATTAGACGCAACTCGCTTTGCTTCCAGCTTCGGCGAAGCCATTGCTCGTGTGCGCATGTTGCGCGCCTCCGCGCAGCGGCTGCAAGCCGAACTGAACGATAAGCCGCTGACTTTTAGTGCGGATATCCTACAACATCCTCAGCTAGTGGCGCGTGAAACTCAGCTTTACCAGTCACGACGGCAGAATCTCACCGAAAGTCTTCGCAATCTGCAGCAGTCATTAAAGCTGGTGCAGGATGAGCTCAATATCACGCAACCGCTGGTGTTGCGCGGGGCGGCGGGCAAAGTGGACCTTATTCGTTTACGCCGTCAGGTCAGTGATTTGCAGGGCAAAATTGATGAAGTGCGTAATGACTATTATGTCCGGGCCCACGAGGAACAGGTCAAGAATGACGGTGAACTGGATGCCCAGCAACAGGTCGCAGCGGGTAAACAGGATCAGTTAGCGCGCACCGCGTTGCTTTCACCGGTGTATGGCATTGTAAAAGACATTCGCGTGACGACCGTCGGTGGTGTGTTGGAGCCAGGTAGCAAGTTGATGGAAATCGTCCCGCTGGAGGATCAGTTGCTGATCGAAACCCGCATTAGTCCACGTGATATCGGCTACATTCGGCCTGGTTTGCCGGCAGTGGTCAAGGTGACGGCTTATGATGCGGCTATCTATGGGGTTTTGAAAGGCGAAGTGGAAAACGTGTCACCGGATACCTTACAGGACGAGGTTAAACACGAGCAATACTATTACCGGGTGTATGTCAGAACGCAAAAAGCTGAACTCTTCAGCCCTCAAGGTCAGAAATTTGCCATCATGCCCGGTATGGTGGCTGATGTTGAGATAAAAACCGGTCAGAAAACCGTGATGGATTATCTTCTTAAGCCGCTGAATAAAGCTAGAGAATCTCTCAGAGAGCGTTAAATATACGGGCCGGATAATATTTCAGCGATCTTTGTTACTGGCGGAAATTAACATTGCCCTTTTATGGCTAAGCAATGAACAAAAAGTGCGAAAATAAACAAATAATGTGAAAATAAGGTGGTGTTAATTTAACCCGTAAAACTAACTTTACTTGGTATAAGAAGGGAAGGTGCGAATCGCAGGCAAAAAAATGCCGGACAAACATGTCCGGCGGGAATTAGGGTAAAACAACTCATTCGGGGTGAATGAAGGTAATAATGAAATAAATGATGATAGCGGGAGTAATTGTATGCGCTGAGTGGATTTAAGTTTTGTCATTCAGTGCGGCATTGCATTGTATTTAAATAATTGAAATTAAACATTAAAAAAATGGTTTATCAATGTGTGCTATATTTTTTGTTGATCTGTGCTGGTTATAAGTTCCACGATATTTACATTTAGAAATAACTATTAAATACTATGAAACACTTTTGGAAATTTAGTATCATTTTCGTGATAGATTATTGCCCCGTATAAAATAACAATGGCTTGCCGGCTGAATTTTTAATCGTTCAGTTTGCAGTGGCATAAATAAAGGCACATTAAAGAGGGTAATAAAATGAAACGTCGCGTTCTCTCCCTGATGATCCCTGCATTGCTGGTTGCAGGTTCAGCAAGCGCAGCTGAAATTTACAACAAAGATGGCAACAAATTAGACCTCTACGGTAAAGTCGATGGTCTGCACTATTTCTCCGACAACTCAGGTTCTGACGGTGATCAGTCTTACCTGCGTTTCGGCTTCAAAGGTGAAACTCAGGTCACAGACCAACTGACCGGTTATGGCCAGTGGGAATACCAGGCTGCACTGAACACCTCTGAAAACGAAGGCACCGCCAACAGCTTTACGCGTGTCGGTTTTGCCGGTGTGAAATTCGGTGATGCCGGTTCATTCGATTACGGTCGTAACTATGGCGTGATCTATGATGTTTCTGGCTGGACTGACGTATTGCCAGAGTTCGGTGGCGATACCTACGGCGCGGACAACTACCTGTTCCAGCGCGGTAACGGCATGGCGACCTACCGCAACACCAATTTCTTTGGCCTGGTGGATGGCTGGGACTTTGCGGTCCAGTATCAGGGCAAAAACGATAACCCAACTGAATCCTCTAGCGGCCGTGATGTGCTGGGTGAGAACGGTGATGGTTACGGCCTGAGCACCACTTATGACATCGGTTCCGGTTTCGGCATTGGTGCAGCGATGTTCCAGTCTGACCGTACTAATAATCAGAACACCGGCGCTATCCTTGGTCGTGGTGACAAAGCTTCTGCTTACACTGGCGGCCTGAAATATGACGCCAACAACGTGTATCTGGCCGCGATGTACACCCGTTCGTACAACGCGACGCGCTTTGGTTCAAGCGATGCGACCTCTTATGGTTACGCAGATACAGCGGATAACTGGGAATTGGTGGCACAGTACCAGTTCGACTTCGGTCTGCGTCCTTCCCTGGCGTTCGTCTCTTCTCGTGGCAACGTGCAGAACTACGGCGATCAGAACCTGAAAAAATATGTTGATGTGGGTGCGACTTACTACTTCAACAAAAACATGTCGACCTATGTTGATTACCAGATCAACCTGCTGGACGACAACAACTTCACCGATGCAGCCGGCATCAACACCGACGACATTGTGGCACTGGGTCTGGTTTACCAGTTCTAAGTTGCAGCCTGGTAGGGCGTACCACTGTTCGCCCTTCGGCGGCCTTCGGGCCGCCGCTACTGCAGCAATGACGTTAGCGCACTTCGTAATACCTGCACGATCTCCTCTGCCTCTTCCCCAATCTGTACCTGCACAATAGCCCCATCGACCAACAGCACAATCGGTGCGGTTTTGTCCTGGATTTCGGTTGGCAATTTATCAGCGATGGCCTGGGCCATGTCCTGTTTATGCTGGCTAATCAGCAGGCTGGCTTCCGGCAAGGTATTGCCCAATTCTGCTGCCGTATTAATAAACGCACAGCCGCGATAGTCGTCATTGTTAAACCAGCTCAGCAGCGCGGCGGGCAGGGCATCGACCAGATCCTCGTGCTGCGCCAACGCGCTGCGAAAGGCGGTCATCCAGCGCTGATGACGCGTTTGCAAAAAAGCCAGAATGAGCGCGTTTTTCGCCGGAAAGTGGCGATAGAAGGTCACTTTCGTGACGCCAGCCGCAGCGATGATCTTGTCTATGCCTGTGGCACGAATGCCTTGTTGGTAAAACAGTTGCTGTGCGCTGAGCAGGATGCGATCGCGCGCGGCGGCACTTGCGTCAAAAACCAGAGGTTCCAGCATCAATACATTCCTGAAATTTGGGGTAGACAGAATTGTCTACATACGGCAGGATGAATCAAGTAGACAGATTTGTCTACATGCTCA
Organism: Pantoea sp. S61; assembly: GCF_016625145.1. NCBI lineage: Bacteria > Pseudomonadati > Pseudomonadota > Gammaproteobacteria > Enterobacterales > Erwiniaceae > Pantoea > Pantoea sp. S61. The sequence goes on along the minus strand of NZ_JACVUO010000019.1, from coordinate 48,286 downwards.
GGAGAGAAATTATGCTGGTTCCCCCGTTTAATTACCAGACGGCTTTAGAGAAAGTGCGCATGGCGGAAGATGCCTGGAACAGCTGCGATCCACAGCGGGTATCTCAGGTTTACAGTGAAGATACGCGCTGGCGTAATCGGAGTGAATTCGTCAATGGGCGCGCTGACGTCGTGGCATTTTTACAGCGCAAGTGGGCAAAAGAGTTGAGCTATCGTCTGATCAAAGAACTTTGGGCGTGGCACGAAGATAAGCTCGCTGTTCGATTTGCTTATGAATGGCAGGATGATAGCGGCAACTGGTTTCGCAGCTATGGCAACGAAAACTGGCACTTTGGGGCAGATGGGTTGATGATTCAACGCTTTGCCTGTATCAACGATTTACCGATAACGGCGCAGCAGCGACTGTTTCACTGGCCGGCAGGAAGACGCCCGGATGACCATCCGGGCCTGAGCGAGCTGGGTTTGTAACGTTACGAAATTGTGCGCCATTTTTTGGCTTTTGGCGTAGGTGGCGCCGACGTATTCTGCGTCGGTACGCCGCCTTCCATCGCGACGCCTGCCAGCGTAAACGCTGAGAAGCGCAGCCAGTGTTGCCAGGTTTGTTGTGTTTTTGTCTTGTCCATTTTGCACCTCGCTGATATTCAACTCAGTCTCAACGGTGCAGAATTCATGCCAGGTCACCGCTCTCAGCGCCACGCGGCCTCAATCTAATTTGCTACACTCCGGCAGCGCTGAAGCGGTGCATATCATGATTCCATGGTGCAAAAATTTAACGTTTGCGCGAGGGGTAATGCTGAATCAGTCGATGGCGATAGTGCTGCCAGCAGCGGAAAGTCCCGAAGATGAACAGAACGGCGGATACAGCGAGAATCATAAAAATCATCAGTCGCTCCTGTGCGGTTAGGGGCTTGAAGGCTTAATCCTCTGCCACTCTGGTATGGACATCAAGCAGCTTTAGCCTGTTTTACAAGCGATTTATGCTTTGAAACAGGATGAATTAATGGGTTACAGATGAGGAAGTGATGAGTATTAAGAATATTCTGCTAATTGGTGCGCTGGCCGGTGCGTTAACCGGTTGCGATCAGCAAGCATCCCGCAGCGCACTGGTGTTAGAGGGGAAAACCATGGGCACCCAGTGGCGCGTCAGTCTGGCGGGCGTAGATCCTCAGCGCCAGGCCGCTTTGCAGCAGGCTATTCAGCAGCAGCTTGATCGCGATGATCATGAACTCTCTACCTGGAAAAAGGATTCGGTGCTGTCGCGCTTCAATCAATATCAAGGTAATCAGCCACAGCCGGTGAGCGCGGATATGGCCGATATCGTGGTTGAAGCCTTGCGCATCGGCAATAAAACCGGTGGCGCGATGGATATCACCGTCGGCCCGCTGGTCAATTTGTGGGGGTTCGGACCCACGAAACAGCCTGTGCACACCCCGAGCCAGGCGCAAATTGATGCAGCGAAAGCGCAAACTGGCTTACAACATTTGCATGTGATCCAGAGTGTGGATGGACAGTGGTTGCAGAAAGATCTGCCCGCGCTGGATGTCGATCTTTCGACTATGGGGGAGGGATACGCCACCGATCATCTGGCACGACTGATGGAGCAGCAGGGTATTACCGACTATCTGGTGTCGGTGGGGGGCGCAGTGCTAACCCGTGGGCAGAATGCCAACAATCAACCCTGGCGTGTGGCGATCCAGAAACCCACCGATCGTGAAAACGCCGTCGAGGCGCGCGTTGATCTGCAAGGTCACGGTATCAGCACCTCAGGCAGCTATCGCAACTATTATGAACTGGATGGTAAACGCATTTCACATGTGATCGACCCCGTGACCGGACGCCCCATCGAACATAAGCTGGTGTCGGCCACCGTGATCGCCACCACGGCGCTGGAAGCCGATGGCTGGGACACCGGGCTGATGGTGCTGGGCAGCGAGCGGGCACAAGCGTTGGCACTCAAGGAGCATTTGGCGGTTTATCTGATCAGCAAGCAGGGGGACGGCTTTACGCACTGGATGTCGCCCCAGTTCAAATCCTTCCTGATCGATCAGGAAAGCAAATAACGGCAGGAGGCGCAGATGCTGGATCTGTTTAGTGACGAAGCACCATGGCAGGAACCGTTAGCGGAAGGCGCGGTTATTTTACGGCGCCGTGCACGCGATGATGCGGATGCATTGCTGGCGGCGATACAGGAGATTGCCGGGCAGAATCCATTTGCTCACCGCATTACACCAGGTGGACATCGCATGTCGGTGGCGATGACCAACTGTGGCGATTTAGGCTGGTCAACGGATTCGCGCGGCTACCAATACACGGAGCAGGATAACGCCAGTGGGCACAAATGGCCGCCGATGCCTGCGCTGTTCCGCACGCTGGCGCAACAAACCGCACAGGAAGCGGGTTTTTCCGGCTTTAACCCGGATGCCTGCTTAATCAACCGCTATGAACCCGGAGCCAAACTCACCTTGCATCAGGATAAGGACGAGAAGGATTTGCGTCAGCCGATTGTTTCAGTGTCATTAGGCCTGCCCGCGGTGTTCCAGTTTGGTGGTTTTGAGCGCAGTGATGCCACGCAACGGGTGCTGCTGGAGCACGGTGATATCGTGGTGTGGGGCGGCCCCTCACGCCTGCGTTATCACGGCATTCTGCCGCTCAAACCCGGTATTCACCCGGCAGCGGGCGCCTTTCGCTTTAACCTCACTTTCCGCCGCGCCCATTAACGGCGTAGTGAATGAGAATTAATCTTGCTATCATCCGGAGCACCATTAAACTGCAGGCTGCTTGGACGACCTCCGGAATCTGTTAATGGCATTGCTGCATGTGGTTTATCGCCAGTATCGCTGGCCTTTTATTGGCGTCATTCTGCTGACGTTGTTAAGCGCCGCGCTCGGCATCGGCTTAATCGCCTATATCAATAACGAGCTGATCGTCGCGGTGAATACCTCGATTTCTGTGCTGCCGAGTTTTCTGGGGCAGCTGTTTCTGCTGATGGCCGTGACGCTAGGTTCGCAACTGGCGTTAACTCAGCTTGGCCATCACTTTGTCTGGCGCCTGCGCGGCGAGTTCATCAAGCGTATTCTGGATACGCGCGTCGAGCGCATTGAGCAGATAGGTAACGCGCAACTGCTGGCGGGACTCACCAGTGATGTGCGTGCGATCACCATCGCCTTTGTCCGCCTGCCGGAACTGATTCAGGGCATCATTATTACCCTGGGTTCCGCGCTCTATCTGGCGTGGCTGTCACCTAAAATGTTGCTGCTGACCTCGCTGTGGTTAGTCATCACTCTGGTGGGCGGCTGGTTGCTGGTATCACGTGTGTATCAACACATGGCGAAACTGCGTGAAATCGAAGACGACCTTTACCGTGATTTCCAGACCATCATTGAAGGGCGTAAAGAGCTACAGCTTAACCGCGAGCGTGCTCAACTGATTTACGACACCGTGTATCAGGAAAACGCCAAAAGCTATCGTCATCATATCGTTCGTGCCGACACCTTCCACCTCAGCGCGGTTAACTGGTCAAATATCATGATGCTGGGTGCAATTGGCATTGTGTTCTTTATGGCCAATGGGCTGGGTTGGGCGAACACGGCGGTGGCCGCGACTTACTCACTGACGCTGTTGTTCCTGCGTACGCCGTTGCTGGCTGCGGTGGGTGCCTTGCCGACCTTACTGAGCGCTCAGGTCGCCTTCCGTAAAATCAACACCTTCGATCTCGCGCCTTACGATGCACAGTTCAAAGCGCTGCCACAGGTGAGTGACTGGCAAACACTGGAACTGCGCGATGTCTGCTTCCATTATGGCGATCACGGTTTCCAGGTTGGCCCGATTAATCTGACGCTGCATCGTGGTGAGTTAGTGTTCCTGATTGGTGGCAACGGCAGCGGTAAATCCACGTTGGCGATGCTGCTCACGGGCCTGTACCAGCCACAATCAGGCAGTTTGCTGTTGGACGGCAAAGTGGTTGACTGGCATAACCTCGATGCTTACCGCAAACACTTCTCAGCGGTGTTTACCGATGTGCATTTGTTTGATCGCCTGATCAGTCACGGCGGTCAGCCAGCGAATCCTGGACTGGTGCAGCAGTGGCTGGAACGCCTGAAGATGCAGGACAAACTGAAGCTGCAAGGCAATAAGGTGCTGAATCTGCAACTCTCTAAAGGGCAAAGCAAGCGACTGGCACTGCTTCTGGCGGCGGTAGAGGAACGTGACATCCTGCTGCTGGACGAGTGGGCTGCCGATCAGGACCCGCATTTCCGTCGTATCTTTTACCGTGAATTGCTGCCCTGGCTACAGGCATCGGGCAAAACAATATTCGCCATCAGCCATGATGATCACTACTTCATCCATGCTGACCGCTTGCTGGAGATGCGCGAAGGCCAGTTGAGTGAACTGACGGGCAATGAACGTGACATGGCCACGCTGGATGCGGTAAAGCGCACTGAAACGGGTCATTAACGTCAACTGGGATAGCTTAGCAAAAACCCTTATTGGGCAAGGTGTTGTCAGGCAGGTAAGGTAAGTTTCAACAGAGATTCCTCGTCTCTGTCTCCCTGGAACACTTCTGTCGTCTTGTGTTGTCACCGGCTTAGATTGATTCTGAGCCGGTTTTTTTATGGGGTGCTCAGTGGATGAGCGATCAGTGTGATAACGCGGTCGCCACGTTGCCAGAAATGCGCCTGCAGCCGTGTGTTGGCGTTAAACTCGCGTGAAAAGTCCTGCGTCAAAGTGACCTTGGCGCGGCCTTGCGCCAAATCCCACTCCAGCAACTCCGCTTGCAGAAAATCCATCGGCTGATGCAACTGTGGCCACAACGCTTTATAGACACTCTCTTTCAGCGAAAACAGCAGAGTGGCCGCTGCTGCAAACGGCAACGCAGCGGCGGCTAACCGTTGACGTTCTGCACGGCTCATCAGCATCTCCGCCGTTTCCTCTGCGGTCTGTTCTGCCATCACTTGCTCGACATCAACGCCGATACAGAGGGGCGCCTGCGTTGCCGCGATGACGGCCATTTGCTGCGAATGCGAGAGTGAGGCCTGAATCCCCACTGGCCATACCGGCGAGCGATCGGGCGCATTTCGCAGGATAAAGTCAGGCATCGCAAAGCGTGCCAGCATCTGCTGTGCCAGCCAGCGACTGGCTAAATGCTCAGCTTTACGCTTAGTGACGGCACTGTGTAGCGCCAGTGGTAGCGGGAGTTGCCAGTGTTGATGCAGATCGCTGTGCCAGGCCTGCTGATTAAATTCACACCACGCAATAGGGAGCGGAGAGCTTGTCATAGCCGCAGCGGTGATAAACGGGGAGGGGGGCAGTGCCAGGGGAATTTCAGAAGCAAACATTAAGCATCACGGCTGACGGTTAAAACGCTATTTTTACCCGTCAGCCGTGAAAAGAGCAAGCCAAAGCGGCTCACCCACGTTTAGTGATTAGGCGGAATCGACATGCCTTTGATCTGTACCACAAAGTGCTCGTTGCCTTTGGTTATACGTGCACCGCGGTCACACCACCGCGAAGCCAGGCGGAAAAAATCGTCGCTGCCGATATCGTAAGCCAGTTCAACTTTACTGATACCTGAATGCAGGAGTTCTTCCGCGTCCTGCAGGTTTTTAGCTTTGATGACCATAACAAGTGTCCATCGAAAAACAGGAAGGATAAGAGTAATTAAACTGTATGACAGTTTTGTTTCAATCAGATGAAATGCTGTCATATTTGACGAAAAATGTGATCCCGCTCCGCTTTGATTGCTTCCGGTAACTGACTGATTATTTGCCAGAAGCATTCCCACTCCGGCCGTTTTACGATAATACTGAATGGGTTAACCAAGGAGGTTGTCATGGAAATACCCCGTCTGGAAACGCCCCGTTTACTGCTGCAACCGCTGCGAAGCGAAGATGCGATTCAGGTACAGCAGGTTTTCCCGCGCTGGGAGATCGTGCGGCATCTGATAGGTTCTGTGCCCTGGCCTTATCCCGCTGATGGTGCCCGTCAATATATTGAGGGCATGGCGCTGCCCGCAATGAAAGCAGGGCAGGCGTGGCACTGGAGCCTTCGCCATCGATCTGATCCCAACAGTCTGATTGGTTTAATCTCACTACGTCTGGGGCCGGAAGATAACCGGGGATTCTGGCTGGTGCCTGAATGGCAGAAGCAGGGATTGATGAGTGAAGCCTGCGCAGCAGTCACCGAATTCTGGTTTATCCATCTCGACCAGACGCGTCTGCGTGTGCCCAAGGCGATGGATAATCTGGCTTCTCGTCGCATCTCGGAACGCACCGGCATGCGGTTAGTGGATACCTATAGCAAAACTTTTGTTGAGGGCGAGTTACCGGCGGGCACCTGGGAGCTGACGCGTGACGAGTGGCTGGCGCAGCGTGATAAAGGATAGCGGCCTTCATAAAGCAAAAAAGCAGCCTTAAGGGCTGCTTTTTTATAGGATTTTGGTCGGCACGAGAGGATTTGAACCTCCGACCCCGGACACCCCATGACCGTGCGCTACCAGGCTGCGCTACGTGCCGAACGTGGAGAAGTAGTCTACTGGTTCCGCTCGCGATTGCAATATGTGCAGGTTTTAACTGCCTCATTATTAATCAGTTTGCGGTAAAGCGCTTCTCCTCTGTCAACACCTGAAGCAGTAACGCCAGCTGCGGTTTATGATCCTTCAGCTTATGGCCCTGTGCATCGTAGGCGCTGTAACTACCGTTGTTATTCAGCACCAGCGTCACGGTTGGCGTAGTCACCACCAGTTTGCCCTCTTCACTGCTGGCCACCCAGTTGTGGCTGCGCTGAGCAGCAAACAGGTCCTCACCCTGTGAATAGTTGGCTGGATTGGTGCGCACATGCAGCAGACGTTGCATCAACGTTGTCATCACATCCTGCTGGTCGGTTAGACGATCGATGGTCTGCGCCGGCGTATTCGGCCAATGCACCACCAGCGGCACTTGCAGCGTGGCTCGATTACCAGGATTGTCATCATTCTCCGGCGTCACTGCACGCTGAGCGGTAATCACCACCACGGTATTTTTGAGTAAGTCGCGTTGTTTTAGCGCCTGTAGTACGGCCGCAATTTGCTCATCAACACTGTTAGCCTGGCGCAAATAGCTGCGCTGACGCGCTTTAATGCTTTCGCCAGTCACGTTGACGCCATCAAGTGAAATCCATGAGAACCAGGGCGCACCCTCGGCTTTCTGGCCGTTGAGCCAGTTTTGCCATTGGTTCACCGTCGTGCTGTTTGGCTGAGAATCAGCTTCAGGCAAGCTGTAATCCGCTAACAGTGCCTGGCGATACAGGGGTTGGCTGAAACCATCGGAGGAGAACAGACCAAACTGGTATCCCTGCGAATTTAGCGCACCGAGTAACGCCGAAGGCATCCGCGCGGCAAGTACGCCATCCATATAGCTGGAGGAGATGCCGTAAAACAGCCCGAACACGCCTTTCTCCGGCGCAATCCCGGCACTGTAGTGTTGGGTAAAGCGTACGTTGTCGCTGGCAAACTGATTCAGCGACGGCAGTGCCTTATCCAGATTGTCATGGCTCAAACCATCAACGGTCAGCAGTAGCAGGTTGTGGCGCGTGCCGCCATCGCGGAAGGTGATATCGCTCAGCGGATACTGCACTGACAGCGCCTCAGGATCGCCCTGTTGCACCAGACGGCGCTGATACTCCTGCGCATCCAGCAAGCCATGGCGTTCAAGAAACCGTCGTGCGGTCATCGGATAGGAGAGCGGCAGATTGGCGCGTTGCATGGTAATCGGGCGATAGAAATTGGCATCCGCCCAGATATACATCAGATGGCTGGCAAAGAAAGCACAGATAAACAGCGCGGCCAGCGGCTTACCAAATGAGCGTCGATTCAGGCTGCGCAGCTTCTGCCAGCTCCAGGTGGCAAACAACATCTCCACGAGGAAGATGACCGGTACGCTAATAAACATCAGCTGCCAGTCACGTGCCATTTCGCTTTGGTCCGGGTTGATCACTAACTCCCACACCACCGGGTTCAGATGGAGGTGGAAGCGGTTGAACACCGCGCTATCGACCATAATCAGCGTCAGCCCGGCAGTGGCGATAATCGCCGACAGCACCCTAAGCAATCGCTGTGACATCACCACAAACGTGAGCGGAAAAATCACCAGCAGATAACCGGCGAACACGATAAAACTAAAGTGGCCAATCCAGCTGGTATAGGCATAAATACGGCCCGCGAGTGACGCAGGCCAATCGGCGACCAACAGATAGCGGCTACCTAAAATCAGCGCGAAGATGATATTAAACAGAGCAAACCAGTGCCCCCAGCTGATCATCTGGGAGACTTTTTCGCGATAGCGCTGCCGGTTGGTTACCATATTTATGAGGTCAGATCTGCAATTTAGTGGGCGTTGTCATCGCGAACGGAAGACTGCAACGCTTCCGCGAAAGATTTCGCCAGGCTGCGGCGCTGGGCCGGCGAGACACTGGTGTTAATCAAATTGGTTACCATGTTCCCTAATACCATCAGGGAAAGGTCGGTTGGCGCTTTGTCTTTTTCAAGAATCTGCGCCATCTGCGCGAGAAGCTTCTCTACGCGCTCGTCGCTATAACGGGATGATTGTGGCATATCGTCGACTAATCAAGTGTGAAAAGGCGGTATATTACCGTAACAACGCGCTTTTTTCCGCAATTAAATCGCAAGCAGAGCGATCAGTTTGTGCGTAGAGTTGAAAGCAGCGGCGGGCGGTGTTTGAATACGCGCCTGAGCCTAAAGGAGAGTCTACCATGAGTCTGGATATCGACCAGATTGCCCTGCATCAGTTAGTTAAACGTGATGAAAATCAGCTTGAGCTGGTCCTGCGTGACACATTACTGCCGACGACCCGTGCGGTAGAAGAGATGGCGGAAGAGTTGCATCGGGTGTACAGCGCCAAAAGTAAGGCTTACGGTTTGTTCAATGAAGAGAGCGAACTGGCCGATGCGCTGCGTAACTGCCGCAAAGGGCAAGATGACTTTCTGGCTTTCAGCCGTGCGGCGACCGGCCGTCTGCGTGATGAGCTGGGCAAATACCCGTTTGCGGAAAGTGGTGTGGTGCTGTTCCTGCACTATCGCTATCTGGCGGTTGAGTACTTGCTGGTGGCGATGCTGAGCAGCCAGTCGAGCATGCGCGTCAATGAGGAATTGGATATCAGCAGCACCCATTATCTCGACATCAATCATGCGGATATTGTGGCGCGTATTGATCTCACTGAGTGGGAAACCAATCCAGAATCCACCCGTTATCTGACCTTCCTGCGCGGACGTGTCGGGCGCAAGGTGGCCGATTTCTTTATGGATTTCCTCGGTGCCAGCGTAGGCCTGGATACGAAAGCACAGAACCGGGGTTTGCTGCAGGCGGTAGATGATTACTGCGCGGAATCGAATCTCGATAAGAACGAGCGCCAGAACTACCGTCAGCAGGTCTACAGCTACTGCAACGACCAACTGCAGGCAGGTGAGGAGATTGCGCTGGAAGATTTGTCCAGTGAACTGCCGCCGCTGGGAGAGAAAACATTCCAGGCCTTTACCCAGGAGCAGGGTTACGAGTTGGAAGAGCATTTCCCGGCTGACCGTAGCACATTGCGCCAACTGACCAGGTTTGCTGGCAGCGGTGGCGGCTTGACGCTGAATTTTGATGCCATGCTGCTGGGTGAGCGCATCTTTTGGGATCCCGCGACCGATACCCTGACCATCAAAGGGACACCACCTAATCTGCGCGATCAGTTACAGCGCCGAACAGGCGGAAACTGATTTCCAGGTAAAAAAAAACGCCGCGTAAGCGGCGTTCTCTTTTCAACTCGTTGGCGATTAAGCGCGAACGAAGTCGATGTGGTGCAGTTTTGGCTTGAACGGATGACGCTGTACCGCCTGAGCTTTAACTTTAACTTCTTTACCATCAACAACGATGGTCAGCACGTCGGTGTAGAACTCAGGCTTAGCCTGCAGGTTCATTACAACGTCGTGGTCCAGTTCGATAGCAACTGGCGCTTCGTTTCCGCCATAGATGATGGCTGGGAATTTATTTGCTACACGCAGACGGCGGCTCGCACCCTTACCCTGCTCTTTACGTACTTCAGCGTTGAAAGTGGTCATTTGATTTCTCTTCAATCATTTCTGCTACAGGCGACCCAGCAACAGACGGTTATTCATATGCTTTTACGGATGCAAAAGCGGGCGGCATTATAGCCGCAATAGAAGACGCGGGCAAATGATTCCGTCGCTTAACGCAGCTCATTCGCGCGCCGATAACGTCCCTGATAATCGAACATCTTCTCGCGAATTTGCCAGAAATGACCTTTCGCGCGAGCCACCACAAAATCGGGATGGCGCAGCAGTGGCTGCAAAGCGATAACATCCGCAGCCGTTTGCCAACCGAGTTCCACGCCGGGTGCGCGCTGGTGTGGGCGCATAAACAGCTGCTCAAAGGCTTTACGTTGTGCAGGCGTTTGCAGACGGAAACGTTCACTGACGCTGGTGCCATCTTCATCAAAGTAGGTCGCTTTTAGCCATTCCCCTTTCTCGTCACGTCCTTGTTCCAGCGTCATACCGCCGCAGCGCAGCACGCGTGCATCTTTAAGTTTTAGCGCGGCTTTCAACATATCATCCGGGTCGACCATAATACGATCGCACTGATGGCAGCGGCGGGCCGCAATATCGTTTTCTGCACCGCAGTCGGGACAACTTTTAAAGCGGAAGCGATAGTCACACTGTTCACGATTGCCCTCATCATCCTCCATCACGCCCTGACAGCGACGACCAAAATGTTCAATGATGTGGCCGTCTTCGGTGGTTTTTCCCCAGAAGGTATTGGCGAAACCACAGGCGGGGCAGAACACCTGCACCGGCTGGTTGTCACTGGCGCCTTTTGGCGTACCGACTTCCGGGGTAAAGAGATCGTGCGGATTGCCGGCGTAATCGAGGATCAGGCAATCGGTTTTGCCCGGTGACAAACGCAGGCCGCGCCCGACGATTTGCTGATACAGGCTGACAGATTCAGTGGGGCGCAGAATGGCGATGAGATCGACGTGTGGCGCGTCAAAACCGGTGGTCAGTACCGCGACGTTCACTAAAAACTTTAACTGCTGCGCTTTAAATTCGCTGATTAAACGGTCGCGTTCTTTCACCACGGTTTCCGCAGATACCAACGCGCTGTTCTCGGGCAACAGAGATAAAATTTCACGCGCATGTTCTACCGTGGCGGCGAACACCATCACACCACGGCGATCTTCCGCGAACTCCACGATCTGTCTGATGATGTGCGGCGTTACGCGATTCTGCTGCTTCAATTCGCGATTGAGATCGGCTTCGCTGAATAAGCCGTTGTTTTGCGGGATCAGACGGCTGAAATCGTACTGTACTACCGGCATATCCAGCCGTTCGGGCGGCACAAGGAAACCGTGCTTGATCATGTAGCGCAGCGGCAATTCATAAATACAGTCACGGAATAGCGCGTGCTGATCGCCGCGCACCATGCCGTGATAGTGAAACTGATAAATCCAGCCTTTACCGAGGCGGAAAGGGGTGGCGGTTAGCCCAAGCAGCCGCAGCTGCGGATTGTGCTGTCGCAGATGGGCGAACAGCTGTTGATACTGGCTCTCTTCGTTGTCGCTGATGCGGTGACACTCATCAACGATCACCAGGGAGAAGGCACTGTCGAAGCGATCCAGATTGCGCGCCACCGACTGCACGCTGCCAAAAACTACTTTGCTTTCGCTCTGTTTGCGCTGCAAACCGGCGGCAAAAATATCGGCCTCCAGACCATACGCCTGATATTTACTGTGATTCTGCTCGACCAGCTCTTTCACATGCGCCAGCACCAGCACACGGCCTCTGGCAATCCGCGCCAGTTCAGCGATCACCAGACTTTTACCGGCGCCCGTCGGCAACACGATCACGGCGGGCGCATCGTGGCGGCGAAAATGCTGGAGCGTGGCGTCAACCGCCTCTTGCTGGTACGGGCGCAGGGTGAAGGACATCAGGACAAACTTTTTTTTTCAAACGGGCACGCATTATGCCATGAAAACAGCTGAAACGCAGGCGCGGTACTGTTAGCAGGCGAAGGATCAAGCTATACTGCCCACACTTTTTTAACGGTTTAAAAACGCCGTTTCAGTTCCCTCCGTAGTAACAGGCAAAAGCGAATTCATGCGACTCGAAAAATTCATATCTCAGCAGCTGGAAGTCAGCCGTGCTATCGCCGGCCGCGAAATCCGCGCCAGGAAAGTCACTATTAACGGCGAAGTGGTGCGCGATGCGGGCTACAAAGTGTTGCCAGACGACGAAATCGAATACGACGGCAATCCACTGGTGGTGCAAACCGGTCCTCGCTACTTCATGCTGAATAAACCGCAGGGCTATGTCTGCTCCACTGACGATCCCGATCATCCTACCGTGTTGTTCTTCATGGAAGAACCCGCTGCCTTTAAGCTGCATGCGGCAGGGCGTCTGGATATCGATACCACCGGTCTGGTTCTGCTGACGGACGATGGTCAATGGTCACACCGTATAACCTCTCCGCGCCATCACCTCGAAAAAACCTATCTGGTTGAGGTCGAAGAGCCGATTGACCCTGCGTTGGTGGAGAAGTTTGCGGCGGGGATTCAACTGCACAATGAGAAAGAGCTGACCAAACCGGCGGTGCTGGAGATCCTGGATGAAAAGGCCGCGCGATTAACCATCACGGAAGGCCGCTATCATCAGGTCAAACGCATGTTTGCCGCGATGGGAAACCATGTCTCTGCGCTGCATCGCGAAAGCATTGGTGAGATTGTGCTGGATGACGATCTGGCTGAAGGTGAATACCGTGAACTCACGGAAGAAGAGGTCGACAGCATCGGCCTGCCAGAAGAGTTGAAAAAACGCAAATAGCGGGAGAGAGCGGTGCGTAAGGAAAAGAATTCACCGGTAGGTTTAGTCGTGATTCTGGGATTGCTGGCGATGCTGATGCCGCTCTCCATTGATATGTATTTGCCGGCTATGCCGCAAATTGCTCGCGAATTTGCCGTTTCGGCAGGCAGCGTGCAGATGACGCTTAACCTTTACATCCTGGGGTTTGCTATCGGGCAGTTGGTGTATGGCCCGCTGGCGGACAGCTACGGACGTAAACCGGTGATTGTGCTGGGCACGCTAATCTTTGCCTGCGCCGCGGCGGCATGCGCCTTGTCACAGTCCATTGATCAACTGATCTTTATGCGCTTCCTGCACGGTTTGTCGGCGGCAGCGGCCAGCGTGGTGATTAATGCGTTGATGCGAGACAGTTACTCGAAAGAGGATTTCTCGCGCATGATGTCGTTTGTCATGCTGGTCACGACGATTGCGCCGTTACTGGCCCCGATTATCGGCGGTTGGCTGTTGCTGCTGTGGAACTGGCACGCGATATTCTGGACGCTGGCCGTGGCCGCATTGATCACCACTGTACTGGTGGTGACACAGATCCGTGAAACGCTGAAGCCTGAACAGCGGCAGCGATTCCATCTGCGTACCACAATCAGTAACTTTGTGGCGCTGGTGCGCCACAAACGCGCGTTCAGTTATATGCTGGCGAGCGGCTTCTCATTTGCGGGGCTGTTTACCTTCCTCAACGCCGGGCCATTTGTTTACATCGAAGTCAATCACGTTTCACCGCAAAACTTTGGTTACTACTTTGGCCTTAACGTGGTGTTCCTGTTTGTCATGACGCTGATTAACAGTCGTGCGGTACGCCGCTTTGGGCCGCTGGCGATGTTCCGTATCGGGCTGATTATTCAGTTCGCAATGGGTATCTGGCTGCTGATTGCCAGTGCGCTGGATTTGGGTTTCCTGTCGCTGGTGTTTGGCGTAGCGATGTTTATTGGCTGCGTCTCGACGGTCTCTTCGAACGCGATGGCGGTGATTCTCGATGAGTTTCCGCATATGGCAGGCACCGCATCGTCGCTGGCCGGAACCTTACGCTTTGGCGTGGGGGCGCTGGTGGGCGCATTGCTGTCACTGGTGAGTATTAACAGCGCCTGGCCGATGGTGGCGACCATTGCCCTGTGCGCAACCGTCTCCATTGTGTTGTTTAGCTACGCCGCACGTCCACGCCACACGTAATTCTGCACATCCCTCTGACGGCGCGGTTTATCGCGGAGTTCGCTGAGCTTTAGAGCCAATGACTTCGTGGTTAAAACCGCGCCGCAATCACATTCCCACTTGCTGCAAGCGTTCTATTCCTCAGCCCCACTCGCGAATCCCCACATATTCGTTATGCTTAATGTTTCCATAATGTGAAAATTAAGGGGTAAAAAAGTAACGACATTGCGTCTAAAATGATTGTTAACTGCCGCCGAACAAGGTACACATAGGCATAAATGCGAGAAAGCTCGCAAATAATAACTTTGCTACATGCTTTGTGTTTAAAACGAGAAGGCAAACCTTGACGTCCGTATTCTGAGTTTACCAGGTAGGGATTCACTGCGTAATCGCCGTCGTCGTGAATAAGCGTTAACGTCTCTGGGGACTGTAACTATGCTGCAACTTTCGGTTATGCATCGCTTACCGCAACATTATCGCTGGTCAGCCGATCATGTTGGTGAAATTGAGCGTCAGGAAGCGGTAAATGGTGTGCACGATGAAGATCTCGTCGCATTGCGTCTGTTAAGCCACGATGGGCATCCCGCACTGGAAATTTTGCACCAGCTGCAAGAGACGCTGGCGCAGATTCAGGTCGAATGCAAAATTGCGCTGTGCGAAGGGCAACCCTGTTTACTGATTCAGCGCGGTGATGAAAGCACGACCAATTGTTGCCTGAAAAATCAGGGCGTTGCCATCGCAGAAACCTTTGAAGGTCATTAAGTTAACGATTCACCCTGCGCGGAGGCCAAAAGCTGACGCGTATAATCGCTGGCTGGTGCATTAAACAACGCTTCGCATTCTCCCTGTTCCACCACTTCACCCTGGCGTAGCACAATCAGCTGATGGCAGAGTGCGCGCACCACCTGCAAATCATGGCTAATAAACAGATACGCTAACTGGTGCTCCTGCTGTAAACGGCGCAGCAGGGTGAGAATTTGCTTCTGCACTGAGCGATCCAGCGAAGAGGTCGGTTCATCCAGCACGATTAATTGCGGCTCCAGAATCAGCGCCCTGGCAATGGCGATACGCTGGCGCTGTCCACCGGAAAACTCGGCGGGATAGCGTGAACGGCTCTCTGCATCCAGTCCTACTTCCTGCATCACGGCAATCACTTTCGCTTCCTGCTCGGCAGCACTTAATTCAGGACGATGCACTGCCAGTCCTTCCGCAATCACCTGCTGTACCGTCATGCGCGGATTGAGTGATGAATTGGGATCCTGAAACACCACCTGAATATGCGGACGCAGCGGCAAAAGCTGTTTACGCGATAGGTTATGCAGCGGCTGACCGTCAAACCAAATCTCACCGCGCGCGGCAATCAAACGCAGCAGTGCCAATCCAGTGGTGCTTTTACCTGAACCGGATTCCCCCACCAACCCAAGGCTCTCACCCCGGCGCAGTGTGAAGTTGAGATCGCTGAGTACGGTTTTTTCCGCCACGCTGCGCTTGAACAATCCGCGTTTAATCGGAAAGCCCACGTGCAGGTTTTTGACCTGCAGCAGCGGTTGGGTATTGATAAGCGGCACCGGTTGGCCATCCGGCTCTGCGGCGAGTAATTCACGTGTATAGGGATGCTGTGGCTGGCTGAACAGCGGCTTGCAAAGATTGTGCTCCACTTCCCGGCCATTGCGCATCACCGTTACGCGATGCGCCAGCTGGCGGACGATATTGAGGTTGTGGGTAATGAACAGCATGCCCATATTCAGTTCACGCTGCAGTTCACGCAGCAAGCGCAGAATCTGTGCCTGAACCGTGACATCCAGCGCGGTGGTGGGCTCATCGGCAATCAGCAGTTTTGGTTGTGTCAGTAACGCCATGGCAATCATCACGCGCTGACGCTCTCCGCCGGAAAGCTGATGCGGGAAATCGCCGAGGCGTGATGCTGCATTGCGGATGCCAACGCGATCGAGACAGCTGAGAATTTCGCCGCGCGCCGCTTCTTTGCGCATCCCGCGATGCAGAGACAGCACCTCATACAGCTGCTTTTCAACGTTATGCAGCGGGTTGAGCGACACCATCGGTTCCTGGAAAATCATCGCCATCTGGTTGCCACGCAGGCCGCGCATTTCACGCTCACTGGCCTGCAAGATATTTTGGCCATTGAACAGGATCTCACCTTGCGGATACGTCACAGGCGGTTGCGGCAGCAGGCGCATAATGGAGAGCGCGGTGACACTTTTGCCTGAACCGGATTCACCGACCAGCGCCAGAGTTTCACCTGCCTCAATCTGCAGAGAGATATCTTCCACCACGCGGCGCTGATTGAAGGCCACGGCGAGATGATTGACGCTTAACAGGCTCATTTCACCCCCCGGCTTGGATCAAAGGCATCACGTACCGCTTCACCGATAAAGATCAACAGCGAGAGTAGCAGCGCGAGGGCGAAGAAGCCGGAAAGTCCCAGCCACGGCGCCTGTAAGTTGTTCTTGCCCTGCAACAGCAGTTCACCCAGAGAAGGAGATCCCACCGGCAAGCCGAAGCCAAGGAAATCCAGTGAGGTCAGGGTGGTAATCGAACCGCATAAAATAAAGGGCAGGAAGGTCAGCGTGGCCACCATGGCGTTCGGCAGCATGTGACGCAGCATAATGCGCCCGTCACTCACGCCGAGCGCGCGCGCCGCACGCACATAATCAAAGTTACGCGTGCGCAGAAACTCGGCTCGCACAACGCTCACCAGGCTCATCCAGCCAAACACCACGGTGACCAGCAATAGCCACCAGAAGCCGGGTTGAATCACACTGGAGAGCAAAATCAATAAAAACAGCGACGGCATACCAGACCACACTTCAATCAGACGCTGGCCAACCAGATCGACACGGCCGCCAAAATAGCCCTGCACGGCACCGATCACGATGCCGATCACGCTGGAAAATAGCGTCAGCAAGATGCCGAACAGCAGCGAGATGCGTGTGCCGTACAGCAAACGCGCCAGCACATCGCCACCATTGGCGTCAGTACCCAGCCAGTTCTGCTTCGAGGGCGGAGAAGGGAAGGGCACATCGGTGGCGAAATTGATGGTGCTGTCACTGAAACGAATAGGTGCCCACAGCGCCCAGCCCTGCTGATCGATCCTCTGTTTTAGCCAGGGGTCCTGGTAATCGGCCGGGGTGGCAAAGTCGCCGCCAAAATCACTCTCGCTGTAATTGAACAGCAGCGGCATGTACCAGCGCTGCTGGTAGTGCACCAGCAGTGGCTTGTCATTGGCCAGTAACTCCGCACCGAGTGAAAGCACAAAAATAAGCAAAAAAATCCACAGCGACCAAAAACCACGGCGGTTATGGCGAAAGCGTTGCCAGCGCTGCTGGTTAATTAGCGATAAACCCATTAGCGCCCCTCAAAATCGATGCGCGGATCGACCAGCGTATAGGTCAGATCGCTGAGAATATTCATCAGCAAGCCAATCAGCGTGAAGATATAGAGCGTGCCAAACATCACCGGATAGTCGCGCTGAATGGTGGCATCGTAACCCAGCAAGCCGAGTCCGTTGAGGGAGAACATCACCTCAATTAAGACCGAACTGGTAAAGAACATGCTGATAAAGGTGGCAGGGAAACCGGCGATCACCAGCAGCATGGCGTTGCGAAACACGTGGCCATACAAAATACGTTTTTCATCCAGTCCTTTGGCGCGAGCCGTCACCACGTATTGTTTGCGGATCTCATCGAGGAATGAGTTTTTGGTCAACATGGTGAGGGTGGCAAACCCGCCAATGACGGTGGCCAGCACCGGTAGCGTAATGTGCCAGAGATAATCGCCTATCTTGCTGTACCACGGCAGCGTATCAAACTGCGGCGAGGTGAGACCGCGTAGCGGGAACCAGTCGAAATAGCTGCCACCGGCAAACAACACAATCAGCATGATGCCGAACAGAAATGCCGGGATGGAGTATCCAATGATGATAAAGGTACTGCTCCAGATATCGAAAGCGCTGCCATTGCGCACCGCCTTTTTAATCCCTAACGGAATCGAGACCAGATAAATGATCAACGTACTCCACAAGCCCAGGCTGATGGAAACCGGCAAGCTCTCTTTGATGAGCTGAAGCACCGAGGCGCTGCGGAACAGGCTGTCGCCAAAATCAAAACGGATATAGTTCCACAGCATTTCGCCATAGCGCTGCAGCAGCGGTTTATCAAAGCCGTAGCGGTGTTTGATCTCTGCAATCACCTCAGGATCAAGGCCACGCGCGCCGCGATATTGGCTGTCGCCCGGATTATCATGCGCCAGCGCACCGCGCCCGCCGACATCTCCAGCACTGCCCGAGGAAAAACCGGAGCTATGACCAAATTGCGCATTCGCCAGCGCCTGATCCACCGGTCCACCGGGCGCAATCTGCACGATAAAAAAGTTCAGGGTGATGATCGCCCACAGCGTGGGAATAATCAGCAGCAACCTGCGCAGGAAATAGGAACCCAAACCGCTCTCCTCAGCGTCTATCGGCCGGCAATTGTGCGGCTTTGTTCACGTCATACCACCAGTTCTCTAACCCGGTTGCGTACGCGGGTTTGATTTCAGGGCGGGAAAATTTATCCCAGTATGCCAGCCTCTGTTCGGCGTTGTACCACATCGGGATCATATAGGCATTCCATAACAGGATACGATCCAGCGCCTGACCCAGCGGTAACAGCGCTTTTTCATCCCCCTGATGGTCGACGATCTCCTGCACGAAGTGGTCCACGATGGGATCTTTCACCCGAGGGGTGTTCCACGAGGAATCAATGTATGGCGATTGCCAAATGGTGCGCAGGCTGGTGGAAGGCGAGGGCATCGCGTAGTAAAGCGAGGGGATCATATCGTAATCGCCTTCACGCAAACGGCGCAGATACTGCGAGCTATCAATTTGCCGCAACGCTACCTGAATCCCCAGACGCTGCAGGCTGTGCTGGAACGGCAGCGCCCAATCGTTCTGCGTGCCACTGCGCATCAGCAGTTCAAAGCGGAAGGGCTGCCCGGTTTTATCGTTCACCAGTTGCTGATTTTTAATCTGCCAGCCCGCTTCTTTCAGCAGCGTCATGGCTTTTAGCAGATTACCGCGATCGAAGCCGCTACCCTCTGAACGCGGCGGTGCGTATTCGTTGTTGAACACTTCCGCAGGCAACTGCGCTTTGTACGGTGCCAGCAGAATGAGCTGGTCGGCTTTCGGATAGCCCCTGGCAGCGTAAGCCGTGTTCTGGAAATAGCTGTCAGTGCGTTTGTAGGCCCCGTAAAACAGCGCCTTGTTCATCCACTCGAAATCAAATGCCAGCGTCAGTGCCTCACGCACTCTACGGTCTGCAAACAGCGGTTTTTCATTGTTAAAGGCCAGCCAGCGAGTATCGGTAGAGACGGTATTTGGCGTGGTCGATTTCACGATGGCGTGGCTATCAAAGTTGCGCCCACGGTATTGTGTGGCCCACTTCTTGGCCGATCCCTCTTCGCGCAGATCGGACGCACCGGCTTTGAAGGCCTCGAAGGCGACGTTATCGTCAAGGTAGTAATCGTAGCGCAGCGTATCGAAGTTGAAGCGTCCCCGATTAACCGGCAGATTTGCCGCCCAGTAATTTTTCACCCGACTGTATTGAATGAACTGGCCTGGCTTATAAGACGTGACGCGATAGGGGCCGCTGGAGAGCGGAGGATAACCGATAGGCTCATTAAATTTTTTATTCTGCCAGAAGGCTTGCGGCAAAACTGGCAGCGTTAACCAGCTCAGGATCATGTCCTTGTCTGGTTTCGGCATGTCGATGCGGACGGTGAGATTGTTGAGCGCTTTCACTTCAACACTACGAAACGCCACGCGAAATTGTGGCACCCCTTCGGTCATAAATTTCTGGAAGGTGAAGGCAACATCTTTCGCGGTTATCGGGCTGCCATCCTGGAAGCGCGCATGGGGATTGATGGACACTTCCATCCAGTGATAGTCGGATGGATAGCGGGCGGATTCAGCAATCAAGGGATAGTAGCTGCCAGGCTCATCATCGGAGGTGGTGAACAGTCCGTCATACAGCGTATCGGTGCCGACGCCAGGATTACCGCGTGAAGCAAAGCGATTGAAGTTATCGTAAGTGCCCACCACCGCGATGGTCATCTTGCCGCCTTTAGGCGCAGCGGGATTCGCGTAATCGTAATGGGTGAAATTCACCACATACTTCGGTTCGCCCAGCTTGGCAAAGGCATAACTCTCATTGATGGTTTCCGCATGCAGTGGCGCGATGGCGCTACTAACCAACAACGCGGTGACAAGACGCAGCAGCATAAGTGGGGCGCTCTCCTTAAATAATCCGCACTGAATGGTAGCAGTTTCGTGACGATAGCGTGACGTTAACCGAGCGCTGCCTGACGTTGGTAATAACTGATCAGGTTTTCCGGACGCAGCGGGCGACTGAATAAATATCCCTGCAGATGCGTCACCCCACGGTTCACCAGCCACGCAGCCTGGTCACCGGTTTCAACGCCTTCTGCAACGGTTTTGAGATTGAGCTTCTTCGCCAGTAGCAATACTGCGTCCAGTACCGGTGAGGTCACCGTTTCGGTACCAATACTCTGTACAAAGCCGCGATCAATTTTGAGGTAATCAAATGGATAGCGTTCAAGATAGATTAATGCACTGTGGCCAGTGCCGAAATCATCGATGGCAATTTTAATATCCTGCTCATGCAGCCAGGCAAAAATCTCGCCAGCATTTCTTTCGCCCACCATGGTGCGTTCGGTGATTTCGAAAACATAGTTGAAGTGGTCTTTTGGCATGTCAGCAATCCACTCCTGCACATGCTGACGAAAACTTTCTGATGCGAGATGCAGTGGGGAAAGGTTCAGACTCATACGCGTGCCGCGCGGCAGTTGCTGGCAGAGGAACTTCGCATCGCGCGCCACCAGCTTAAACAAATGCTGAGTCAGGGGAATAATCAGATTTTGCGCTTCAGCGTTGCTAATAAAGGCATCGGGGGGAATCATTCCCTCGGTGGGATGTGTCCAGCGCAGTAGTGCTTCAACGCCGTACGGTTGCCCATCGTGAGCGGTGACCAGGGGCTGATACTCAACATGAAACTGACCACGTTTAATGCCCTGCATAATCTCTTTGCCAGGACGCTGATACAGCGTCAGCAGCAGCCAACTGGCCGCACTCATAAACAGGGCTGAGAGGAGGCCGGTCAGCAGGATCAGATGATAATCGCGTTGCGCCAGTGTCGTACCGTACAGCACGAAGCGCATGTCATTATCTTTAAAACTCATTTCTTTCAAGGCTGGTGGTAAATCGTGGATGTTCACCACCTGATTCTTGCCACTCAGCAGGGCTTTATCGCCAATCACCAACGCCATACCGGTGATTTCGGGATGATAAGAAGCCAGCAGCTGATAAGGCGTCAGGCTGATATTCATGGTGGCGAGAATGCCGGTCTCAGCTGAGCCTGGATTCTTCATCCACAACGCCAGCGCCGGTTTGGTCGGCAACAGGGGCGTACCTTCCAGTAAGCGTAAATCGCGATCGCGCTCCAGCTCCGATTGTGGCGAAATATCATTCGCAGGCAGCAGAAAGGCGCCGGTGGCGGACGAACAATAGGCATTACTGTTACGTACCAGCAAAATCGCGCGGATATTGCCGGCAAAGGCGGCACGTGAAGTGAGTTCGCGGCTTACGCTACTGCATTCAAGCTGGGTGTATTGTTGCAATGGATAAAGGGTATCCACCAGGGTCGACATCACCTGTTGAAGATCGTCGCGGCTATGGATCAGCAACTGTTCATGTTGTTGTACTCGTTTTTGCCAGGTTAGCGTCAGCAGTACGATGACAAACAACAGAAAGAACACACCGCCGATGATCGCACTACTCCAGGCGATACGGCGCGAATAAGTTGCATGACGTTTTAACGTCCCCGACAGTGGCATGGAGTGCATTCCCCTTTATGGCGCCATTATTATTATGTAAATCGTGCACTACTGCTCGCTGGTGTCTGGCGTGAAATATTGCATCAGGGTGGGTTTTTTTAACCGCCGGAGACACAACAATTTGCTGCCAGTAAGCAAACGAGAATATAACGAGGACGCGCGAAAAGTCTCGTTATATTTCTGATTCTCAATTACTTTTTATCTATCGGATTTGCGTTAAGAAATAGCAGGCGAAAAAAAACGCTGCCTGGGCAGCGTTTTCTGATTCTCTGGCTGAGAGGATCTTCAAAAGGATACGTTAGCTAGGATTTTTAGCTAAAACCCTGCGGGCTTCACGGTAACGTGTTTTCCAGTAACTGTCGTTTAAACTGGAGATCATCACACCACTGCTGGTGGATGCATGCACGAAGTTATCGTTACCGAGATAGATGCCAACGTGTCGTCCGGTAGAACCGGCACGGAACAGCACTAAATCACCCGGGCGCAGTTTGCCGCGAGAAATCTCTTTGCCTGTATCCTGCTGTTCTGACGTTGAACGTGGCAAATCTAAACCGAACTGCTCGCGAAAGGTGCGCTGAACAAAAGCAGAACAATCAATGCCGCGTTTGGTGTCACCGCCTAAGCGATAACGGACACCTTTCCAGTCACTGTACTGTTCCATGATGCGGGACTTAACGTCCACATTCTGCACCATCTGTTCAAATTCGTCCTGAGACGCTTGAAGTAAAAAACCATTCTGGTTGTTAACTTCATGATTCTCGTTATTCGCGTTCTGACCGTTATGCGTACTGCTACATGCCGATAAGAGTGTTGCTAATGCTACTGCGGGAAGGATCCGCCTGAGGTATCTCAGTATTGGTTGAGACTTGACCATTATACGTGTGTTCCTTTGAAGTCCTTACGACACAATGTCGCCAGCCAGATGACAAAACGGGTTTGAGATTAATAAGAGCAAACGCTTAAGACAATTCCTTAATTACTAAAATGTGTTAATGAACACATTTTTGTTGCATAAGGCACCGAATTTTATGCTGCACTCTAAGTAATCGCGTTTGAGGTTAACCGATTACAGACCGCGTGGCGAGTGCTTTTATATAAATTTTTATCGCTTTTATTGATGTGAAATCAATCCGTAACACAATGGTTACTTTATCAACGATTGGTAGCGATTTAATAGCCAATAAGGCGGGTTTTCAGGGGCTAATTCCGGCGCTAAGGCCGATTTTGAGAGGCTTCTGGCTGGACAAGCCAGGAAAAAGGCTATTGTTACGCGTTTTGCATCATAATGTTTTCTTTTAATAGAAAAACGTTAGTCTGCTAATAATGTATTTCTGGATTCGATAAGCGCGGATGATCGACTTTTCTGCGTATTGTCATCCGCGCTTAACAATTATGTGCGTGGCTTATATTTCCCTGGCAGGGCGCGATTGAGCCAATTAACCAATGTGTCACTGAGCGGTGTTAATAAGCACCAGCTTAAACCCACCAGAATCACCGACATCGATCCCACGGCTATATCGGTAAACCAGTGCGCACCGGCCATCACACGCGGCAGAGCAAACACCACCACAATCACCAAACCGACCAGGAAGGCGCGGAAGCCGAAATAACGCCACATAAAGCAGGCGAAAATAATCAGCATCATGCCGTGATCGCCAGGGAAGCTATTACTGGAAGCATCTTTCGCCGGAATCCCGGTCAGTTCACTCACGCGATGCACGTTGTCAAAGAACAGCGTAGGGCTGGCGTGTTGCACAGGGATCAAATGACCGAGTTGATTCAGCACCACGGCGGTGAGCAACATGGTGATGCCAATGGCCAGCATGCGGCGGCGGCCCTGCGGTGTTTCACGACGCCAGAACCACAGATACAGCAGACCCATCGCCAGCAGCGATACCGCGTCAAAACCACGGAAATTGGTGATCGCCACCAGTAAGGCGAAGCCGTGATGATCCACCATCCGGTCGTTGAAGCTATAGAAGATGGCTTTGTCGATACCAAACCAGAAGCCATGATCCGGCGGCAGGTACCACGAAAAAAACAGCATGATCCCCAGTGCATTGAGCAGCAGGATGGTGATTAAACGAGACGCGCGCATAAAAAAGACTCAAAAAGTAAAATAACGGGGCAACCTAACGCAGCTAATCTAAACGAATCCTCAACAAGGTTGTTTGCAAAACGTTCCAGTCAACGGATTGATGGTGGATTAACTCGATACGACTGTCCGGCGGCGTAGTGGTGCGCGTTTCCATAAAGAAGTCATCACCCTGGCGATTGATGTTCACCAGACCGTCTGGCGTGCGAAGTACGCCTTTGACGCGATCCACCGGTGCAAGCCGCGCCCACTCAAGCGCCGGGATGGTATCGAACACCGTATCACCATCAAAAATCCAGCCACAGGATGCGTAGCCCTGGCCTTCATTTAATGCACGGCGCCAGCGAGCTGAGCCCTCAAGTTTGAGTGCCGCCAACCCTTTTGGCCGTGAAGTATGATGATGATGTGCCGCTTCAGGAACCGCACGATCCGCCAATGCGGATTGGCACAGTAACGCGGGATCAACTTTACCCCATGCAGATTCGACCAGTTGGCGATCGCCCAGATTATGCTGCTGCCATTGCTGCAAACGCTGACGATCTTCCTCGCTCCAGCGATCGCTTTTATTGGCGACGATAATATCGGCGGCGGTGAGCTGATCGCGGAAGTTTTCATTCTCGACAACGCGCGCATCGGCTAACTGACGGGGATCGAGCAGCGTGAGGGTGGCATCAACCTGGATCCAGGGTTGATACACGGCGGCGCGCAACATATCCAGCAGTTGTTTAGGGTGGCCAAGACCGGTGGGTTCAATGATCAGACGATCGGGCTTATTTTGCTTAAGCAGCATATTGAGCCCGACTTGCAGCGGCAGGCCGTTAACGCAACACATGCAACCGCCAGGAATTTCCTTCAGCGTGGCACCGCGATCGGCAAGCAGTGCGCCGTCAATACCCACTTCGCCAAACTCGTTAACCAGAATCGCCCAATTCTCATTGGCGGATTTATGGGCTAACAGATGCAGCAGGGTGGTGGTTTTACCGCTGCCGAGAAATCCGGTGATTACATTAACGCGCGTCATTACAGGCTCCATTTTCAGGCGCGCGGACAACATACCCGGCGCGCACGACATTGTTATACTATAACAACCTTCGGCGGCCGGATAAAATCGTGCGGTTAGTCCGCGCGACTCATATAGCGACGTTCAGCTACGTGAATGCGAATGCGATCGCCATTGCTCAGGTATTCCGGTACCTGGATCGACAAGCCGGTGCTCATGCCCGCGGGTTTGGTGCGTGCGCTGGCGGAAGCGCCTTTAATGCCCGGTGAAGTATCGACAATTTCCATATCCACGGTCTGCGGCAGTTCCAGCGCCAGCACCTGGCCTTCCATCGTCAACACCTGGATCCCAGGAATGCCGCCTTCAGGGATGAACAGCAGCTCTTCTTCAATCTGATCTTTCTTGAAGCTATAGGGCGTGTAATCTTCATCATCCATAAACACGTACTCGTCACCGTCTATATAAGAGAAGGTCACGGCGCGACGGCTAAGCTGAATGGCATCGATAATATCGTCACCCTTAAAGCGCTCTTCCACTTTCAGGCCAGTGCGCACGTCGGTAAAACGCATCTTATAGAGGGTGGCAGCACCGCGTGCGCTTGGGCTCTGGACATCAATGTCCTTTACCAGCAACAGTTTGCCGTTCCAGGTAACAGCCATTCCTTTTTTGATTTCATTTGCCTTTGGCATGGGGATTACTCGCTGTGAAAAGGTTAATGCGCGCCACGTTACTCGCGCCGTGAAAAACAGGCAAGGGAGGCGGCGTAAAATTGTTGCCCGCGCATGGCATTACCGTCATCAGCCTGCTATTGTCGCGACGAAATCCTCAGGAGCGCATGATGTATTGTCGTGACCAGTGCGGTGCCTGTTGCACAGCCCCCTCAATCTCTTCCCCGATTCCCGGCATGCCCCAGGGCAAACCGGCGAATACCCGCTGCGTTCAGCTTGACGATAATCAGCGCTGCAAAATCTTTGGTTCTCCGCTGCGTCCCGCAGTCTGTGCGGGTTTACAGCCCAGCGCAGAGATGTGCGGCAGCAGTCGCGAAGCGGCGATGATCTTCCTGCTGCAACTGGAAGCGGACACCGCGCCTTAACTTGCTGACGCGGTGCTGAAATATTTGCTTTCTATGATCCCTGCGTTACAGCAAAAACGTCAGCCGTGCAGGCCTGAAAAATCTTAAATCCGATCTGAAGTGTGCGGAACGTCAAAAATCTGCTACGCCGATCGCGCATTTTCTTGCCTGCTTTCTCATGCTGTACCATATTCCCTGAAACGTTTCAGCGTTGTCCTCTCGGCAACCCCCGAGAAGTGCAGCGTAATTTTTCGCCATTAAGCTGAAACGATTCAATTTCAGCAAGCGAGGAGAAATATGTTCCAGCTCGACGTTCAGGCCATCCATACCGGTGCCAGTGCACAAAATAAAGAAGAGGCTATCCGTCAGGTTGCCGCTGCGTTAACCGCAGCCGGTAATGTGTCGGAAGGCTATGTTAACGGCATGCTGGCGCGCGAACAGCAGACCACCACTTTCCTGGGTAATGGTATTGCCATTCCGCATGGCACCACCGATACGCGCGATATGGTGCTGAAAACCGGCGTACAGGTTTATCAGTTCCCACAGGGCGTGGAGTGGGGTGATGGGCAAACGGCTTATGTCGCCATCGGTATCGCGGCGAAATCAGATGAACATCTTGCGCTGCTGCGCCAGCTGACTCACGTATTGAGCGATGACAGCATCGCAGAGCAGTTGAAAACCGCCTCAGCCGAAGATCTTCGTGCCATCCTGATGGGTGAAAAGCAGGCCGCGGAATTCAAATTCGATACCTCGCTGATTGCGATTGATGTTGCCGCCAGCGATCTCATCACCTTACAGGCGCTGAATGCTGGCCGTTTACAGGCTGCGGGGGCTGTTGAAGCGACGTTTGTGGCGGATGCCGTATCGCGTACCCCACTGAGCCTCGGTCAGAGCATCTGGCTGAGCGACAGCGCCAACGGCAACCTCAACAGCGCCATCGCCGTCAGCCGTACCGCCACGCCATTTGTGCACCAGGGCGAAAATGTGGCGCTGTTGTTGACCGTGGCAGCCACCGACGATCGTCCGCTGGAAGTGCTGGGCTACCTGAGCAATCTGCTGCTGAGCAACAAAGCTGAACGTCTGCTGAAAGCCGATGCAGCAGGCATCCTCGCGTTGCTGACCAGTGAAGTGGACGAAAGCGCGGATCAACTGGTGGCTGAATTTACTATCCGCAACGAGCACGGACTGCACGCACGTCCGGGCACCGCGCTGGTGACGGTCATTAAACAGTTTAACAGTGACATCACCGTCACCAACCTTGACGGTAGCGGCAAACCGGCCAACGGACGCAGCCTGATGAAAGTCGTCGCGCTGGGCGTGAAAAAAGGCCATCGCCTGCGCTTTACCGCCAGTGGTGAAGATGCACAGCAGGCGCTGAATGCCATCGAAGAGGCCATCAATTCTGGCCTGGGCGAGGGGGTCGCATGAGCCGCCGCGTTGCCACAATCACTCTGAATCCCGCTTACGATCTGGTGGGCTATACGCCAGAAATCGAACGTGGCGAAGTTAACCTGGTGAAAACCACCGGTCTGCACGCAGCGGGTAAAGGCATTAACGTCGCCAAAGTACTGAAAGATCTCGGTATTGACGTCACCGTAGGCGGATTCCTCGGGAAAGAAAATCAGGACGGTTTCCAGCAGCTGTTCAGCGAACTGGGCATCGCCAACCGTTTTCAGGTGGTGCAGGGCCGTACCCGCATTAACGTAAAGCTGACAGAAAAGGACGGTGAAGTTACCGACCTGAATTTCTCTGGCTTTAACGTCACCGCGCAGGACTGGGATCGCTTCACTGCCGATTCACTGACCTGGCTGGGACAATTTGACATGGTGTGCGTCAGCGGCAGCTTGCCAGCGGGCGTGGCACCCGAAGCGTTCACCAAATGGATGAGCGATCTGCGCACCCTGTGCCCGTGCATCATTTTTGACAGCAGTCGTGAAGCGCTGGTGGCTGGTTTAAAAGCAGCGCCGTGGCTGGTGAAGCCGAACCGTCGTGAACTGGAAATCTGGGCCGACCGCAAACTGCCAACCTTGCAGGATGTGATCGAAGCCGCGCATGAACTGCGTGAGCAGGGCATTGCCCATGTGGTGATTTCCCTTGGTGCGGAAGGCGCACTGTGGGTCAACGCCTCTGGCGAATGGATCGCCAAACCACCCGCCTGTGAAGTCGTCAGCACCGTAGGCGCGGGAGATTCGATGGTCGGAGGCCTGATTTACGGGCTGCTGATGCGTGAATCCAGCGAGCATACCCTGCGTCTGGCAACGGCAGTGGCTGCTATGGCGGTGAGCCAGAGCAACGTTGGTGTGACCGATCGTACCCAGTTGGCCGCGATGATGGCGCGTGTCGACTTACAACCCGTTAACTAACAGCAGGAGAGCGATAATGAAAACGCTGCTGATAAAAGATTCTTCACTGGGACTGGCATCAGGACATCTGGCTTTAGATCGTCTGCGCGCGACTGCCGCACAGGCTGGCCTGACGCTGACCGACAACGCGGCCGATGCGGAGCTGGTGCTGGTAGCTGGCCATGCCGTGCCGAACGATGCACAGCTGGCAGGTAAATCTGTGGCACTGGTCGATGTGCAGCAGACGCTGCGCGATCCGCTGGCGGCCATTAATCAGGGTAAAGCCAGTGCCAAAGTCTGGCAGGCCGCTACGGCGGTTGCCGCACCGGTTGCTGCACAGAGCACCGGTCAGAAACGCATTGTCGCGGTCACCGCTTGCCCAACTGGCGTAGCGCACACCTTCATGGCGGCAGAGGCGATTCAGGCAGAAGCGACCAAACGTGGCTGGTGGGTGAAAGTGGAAACCCGCGGTTCTGTGGGTGCTGGCAATGCCATCACGCCAGAAGAAGTGGCGGCGGCCGATCTGGTGATCGTGGCGGCGGATATCGATGTGGACCTGGCGAAGTTCGCCGGTAAGCCGATGTACCGCACCTCAACCAGCCTGGCGCTGAAGAAAACAGCTCAGGAACTGGATAAAGCGCAGGCGGAAGCCAAAACCTATCAGCCGAGCGGCAGCCAGACGGCCAGCACGCAAAGTGACAGCAAAGAGAAAGCCGGTGCTTATCGTCACCTGCTGACCGGTGTGTCCTACATGCTGCCGATGGTCGTCGCGGGTGGTTTGAGCATCGCGCTCTCCTTCGCCTTTGGTATCACCGCATTTAAAGAGCAGGGCACCCTGGCGGCGGCGCTGATGCAGATTGGTGGCGGCAGTGCCTTTGCGCTGATGGTACCGGTGCTGGCGGGCTTTATTGCCTTCTCGATTGCGGACCGTCCGGGTCTGACCCCGGGTCTGATTGGCGGTATGATCGCCACCAGCATTAACGCCGGTTTCCTTGGCGGTATCATCGCCGGTTTCATTGCCGGTTACGCAGCGAAGCTGCTGAGCAGCAAAGTCAAACTGCCGCAAAGTATGGAAGCGCTAAAACCGATCCTGATTATTCCGCTGGTGGCGAGTTTGATTACCGGCCTGCTGATGATTTACGTGGTGGGTAAACCTGTTGCGGGCATCATGAGCGGTCTGACGCACTGGCTGGCGAACATGGGCACCGCCAATGCGGTACTGCTGGGCGCAATCCTCGGTGGCATGATGTGTACCGACATGGGTGGTCCGGTGAACAAAGTGGCCTACGCCTTCGGTGTCGGTCTGCTGAGCTCACAAACCTATGCGCCGATGGCGGCCATTATGGCAGCGGGTATGGTACCGCCGCTAGCAATGGGTCTGGCGACGATTGTTGCGCGTCGTAAGTTCAACAAAGGTCAGCAGGAAGGTGGCAAAGCGGCACTGGTGCTCGGTTTGTGCTTTATCTCTGAAGGTGCGATTCCGTTTGCAGCGCGTGACCCAATGCGTGTGCTGCCTTGCTGCATCGTCGGCGGTGCGATAACGGGTGCGGTCTCAATGTTGGTTGGCGCGAAACTGATGGCACCGCACGGTGGTCTGTTTGTGCTGCTGATTCCAGGCGCAATCACTCCGGTGCTGGGTTACCTGATGGCGATTGTGATTGGTACCGCAGTGGCTGGTCTCGGTTACGCGATTCTGAAACGTCCGGAAGAAGAGCTGGCGAAAGCCGCGTAATCTTCACGGGGTAAGAAAAAGGGAGCTGCGGCTCCCTTTTTGCTGTCTGCTTTAAGCCTGTTGTTCCGACTTCAACCACGCAATCTCATCTTTCCAGATATCCGGATTGATGGTTTCCAGAATCATCGGGATGCCATCGAAGCGCTTATCCTTCATCAGCCAGCTAAACACCGTCTTGCCAATGTTGCCTTCACCTAAGCTATGGTGGCGATCCACACGGCTGCCGAGCGTGCTTTTGGCGTCATTCAGGTGCATGCCGCGCAGGAACTGGAAACCGACAATGCGTTCAAATTCCGCAAAGGTCTCCACGCAGGCTTCTTCAGTACGCAGATCGTAACCGCCGGCAAAGGCATGGCAGGTATCGATACACACGCCGACGCGTGATTTATCTTCGACGTGCTCAATAATCGTGGCGAGGTGTTCGAAACGAAAACCGAGATTGCTACCCTGACCCGCGGTGTTCTCAATCACTGCCACGACGTTGTGGGTCTGATCCAGCGCGATATTAATCGACTCGGCGATGCGCTTCAGGCATGCCTCTTCTTCAATCTGCTTCAGGTGGCTGCCAGGGTGGAAATTCAGCAGTGTCAGCCCAAGCTGTTCAGCACGCTGCATCTCATCAAGAAACGCCTCACGGGATTTTTCCAGCGCATCCATCACCGGATGGCCAAGGTTAATCAGGTAGCTGTCATGCGGCAAAATCTGCGCGGAAGTGAAGTTGTATTTCTCACAGGCGGTTTTGAAGGCATCAATCACTTCACCTGAAAGCGGGGCGGCTTTCCACTGGCGCTGATTTTTAGTGAACAGCGCAAAGGCTGTGGCTTCGAGTTCGTGAGCACGGATAACTGCCTGGTCTACGCCGCCTGATGCACTGACGTGTGCGCCGATATATTTCATGCCGCTCTCCTGATTGGGCGATTGCTGCTGCAAAGCGCACATCATAGCGGATGCGCTACGCCCATGAAATGTCGCATTGCCTGCGGGGAGAAAAAGGGCACGGTCAGACACTTATCCAGCACGACAGGACACCTACCAAAGTTGGCAGGTGCGCTTTTTTTCTGGTTAACTATAGTTTAACAAATTAGAAACTTTTAACTATAACCATGAAAACAGCTTATAGAAGTACTTTGGATACCGCTTTTCAGCATGAAAAATTCAACGTAATCCATAAATTAACTTTAGGTAAAACCAACGCAGTGACCCTTTTTTATAATGGTCATGGCGCAGTCGGTTTCACGCTCGCCGTGCCCGATACCGACAACTCGCTGGTCCATTTCTATCGTTATGGGGTCAATAACAGCGACCCGAAAAAGTTGTACCGCTCTGAATGCCTCTATTCCCGCCGGGAAAACTTTGGTTATCAGGACTGGCTGATTCGCACGATTACTGATGAGTTCACGGCCTGTGACACCGAGTTGGAAGAACTGATTGGCATGAAAGCCTGACCCTGAGTGGGCCGCCATTCACAGGGCGGCATCTTGCCTGCGCAGACACCTGACTGGTTTAAAAGTTAAATTGGTAATATATTGTACATTGACCAGTATAACTAATAAGGAAGAGTCGGGATGTTGAAGCGCTTGCGCCGCTGGGCACGCTTAATTAAACGTGATGTGCTCACGCTGTGGTTTGCTTGCCGCGATCCGCGTACCCCCTTGTGGTTTAAGCTGCTGGCATTTGGCATTGTTGCCTATGCACTCAGCCCCATCGATCTCATTCCTGATTTCATTCCCATTATCGGCTTGCTCGACGACGCCATTATCGTCCCTCTGGGTGTGATCATCCTGCTGCGTTTGCTCCCGCGTGAAATTCGGATCAGCAGCGCAGAACGGGCTGATGTCCAGCGGGCACGCGGCAAGAAGATTGTCAGCTGGGCAGGATTCTTCCTGACGGTGATCGTCTGGTTAGCAGTGGTGGCTTATCTTGTGAAGCGTTACGCAATGTGAGGAGGGCGCATGCATATCACGCTGCGTCAGATTGAAGTCTTTACCGAAGTGCTGAAAAGTGGTTCAACCACTCTGGCCTCGCAGGTACTGGCACTGTCGCAGTCTGCCGTCAGTGCGGCGCTGGCCGATCTGGAAAACCAGCTCGGGGTGCAATTGTTTGATCGTGTCGGCAAACGACTGGCCCTGAACGAGCATGGTCGTTTGCTCTATCCACGCGCGGTCGGATTGCTGGAACAGGCAGGCGAGATCGAACAGCTGTTTAAAGAGGATAATGGTGCCATTCGTTTGTTTGCCAGCAGCACCATCGGCAACTATCTGCTGCCGGGGATGATCGCCGCCTATCGTCGCGATTTCCCCTCGCTGCCGCTCGAACTCAGCGTTGGCAACAGCCAGGATGCGATTAACGCGGTGGCCGATTTTCGCGTGGATATCGGTTTGATTGAAGGGCCTTGCCATGAACCGGACATCGTCAGCGAAGCGTGGCTGGAGGATGAGCTGGTGGTGTTTGCTGCACCCGATGCCGACATCCTGAAACAGCCGATCACGCTAACATCACTGGCGGCCGCGCCCTGGATATTGCGAGAGCGCGGTTCGGGCACGCGTGAAATTGTCGATTACCTGCTGTTGTCTCATCTGCCGCAGTTTCAACTCGGCATGGAGCTGGGCAATTCTGAGGCAATCAAACATGCGGTGCGCCACGGCATGGGCATAAGCTGTTTATCGCGCCGAGTGATCAGCGATCTGCTGGAGGCGGGCACGCTGGTGGAAGTGGCTGTGCCGTTACCACGCCTGACGCGCACGCTGTATCGCATCCATCATCGGCAGAAGAATTTGTCGAAAGCGCTAAGCCGATTCCTCTCCTATTGCCGCGAGTAATCGCGGCTGTGAAGACGTGAGCGGCTAATAATTTCGCGCTGATTATGAAGGTAACTAATAACCCGACGTGAATGCTATACAGCCAGGGGTTAGCTGCTACAATCGCGCCTTATTTTTATCCAGCATAGCGTTTACACATGCATAATGACTCAAAAACAACACAACAACCTGGGCTGCGCCGTGAATTAAAAGCGCGCCATCTCACCATGATCGCCATTGGCGGTTCCATCGGCACCGGCCTGTTTGTCGCCTCGGGTGCCACCATTTCTCAGGCAGGTCCCGGCGGCGCATTACTCTCATACGCGCTAATTGGCCTGATGGTTTACTTCCTGATGACCAGCCTCGGCGAACTGGCGGCCTTTATGCCGGTCTCCGGCTCCTTCGCCACCTACGGCTCTAAATACGTTGAAGAAGGTTTCGGCTTCGCGCTGGGCTGGAACTACTGGTACAACTGGGCGGTCACCATCGCCGTTGATCTGGTGGCTTCACAGCTTGTGATGAACTACTGGTTCCCGGATACGCCGGGTTGGATCTGGAGCGCGCTGTTCCTCGGTCTGATGTTCCTGCTTAACTACATCTCCGTCAAAGGCTTCGGCGAAGCCGAATACTGGTTCTCGCTGATCAAAGTTGCCACCGTCATCATCTTTATCGTGGTGGGCGTGCTGATGATCGCGGGTATTATGCGCGGCGCAGAAAATGCCGGCTGGCATAACTGGACCGTGGGCGACGCACCTTTTGCCGGCGGTTTTGCCGCGATGATTGGTGTGGCGATGATTGTCGGCTTCTCGTTCCAGGGCACGGAATTGATCGGCATTGCGGCCGGTGAATCACAGGACCCTGCGAAAAATATTCCACGCGCAGTGCGTCAGGTGTTCTGGCGTATCCTGCTGTTCTATATCTTTGCGATTCTGATTATCAGCCTGATTCTGCCGTATACCGATCCGAAACTGCTGCATAACGATGTTACCGATATCGCCATCAGCCCGTTCACGCTGGTGTTCCAGAATGCCGGATTACTGTCAGCTGCGGCGGTCATGAATGCGGTGATCCTGACGGCTGTGCTGTCAGCGGGTAACTCCGGCATGTACGCTTCAACGCGCATGCTGTTCAACCTGGCGCAGGAAGGTAAAGCACCGCGTATTTTTGCCAAACTGTCGAAAGGCGGTGTGCCGCGTAATGCACTGATTGCGACCACCGTGGTGGCAGGCCTCTGTTTCCTGAGTTCTAAGTTCGGCAACCAGGAAGTCTATCTGTGGCTGCTCAACACCTCAGGCATGACCGGCTTTATCGCCTGGCTCGGTATTGCGATTAGCCACTACCGCTTCCGTCGCGGTTACGTGGCGCAGGGGCATGATTTAGCGGCGCTTCCTTACCGTTCCGGCTTCTTCCCGCTCGGTCCGATTTTCGCCTTCGTACTCTGTTTGATCATTACGCTGGGGCAAAACTATCAGGCATTTCTGGCAGATCGTATTGACTGGTATGGCGTGGCGGCGACCTACATCGGCATTCCGCTGTTCCTGCTGATTTGGCTGGGTTACAAGCTGACACGTGGCTCGCGCTTCGTGAAGTACAGCGAGATGGAATTCCCGACCTTTAAAGAGTAATGCGTCAAACGCGTATGACATCACGCCGCAGCCTTTGGCTAGCGGCGTTTTTTTTGCCAAAGATGAACCGCGTTACAACGTTTTGGGCTTTGTCATACAGATATAATTGATAATTATTATCACCTGCACTATTGTGGCTGCCGTTATGATTTCGATAAGAAACAGGTAGAACAATGCAGACCACGGATTCCGCGCTGCTGGCGGAAAATCACCGCGAAGCCGATACCATGACGCGCTATCGTCAGGTATTACGTCAGCGACTGATGCTGATTGGCGTACTGGTACTGGCGATTCTGGCGTCAGTGATTCTTGATTTCACCCTCGGCCCGGCGGGGCTCTCCCTCGACACCCTGTGGCAAACGCTCACTCATCCTGATGCGGTGGATGCGGGCACGCGTGTGATCGTCTGGGATATTCGTCTGCCGTATGCGCTGATGGCGGTGGTGGTCGGCTTCTCGCTCGGTCTGGCCGGGGCTGAGATGCAAACCATCCTCAATAACCCATTGGCGAGTCCGTTTACGCTTGGCGTCTCTTCTGCGGCCGCTTTTGGCGCGGCGCTGGCGATTATTCTCGGCATCGGTATTCCCGGCGTGCCGGACCAATGGTTTATCTCGGCGAACGCTTTTGTGTTTGCGCTGTTTGCGGCGTTAATGCTGGATGGCGTGACGCGCTGGACCAAAGTGTCGACGTCGGGCGTGGTGCTGTTCGGCATCGCACTGGTGTTCACCTTTAACGCCCTGGTCTCGATGATGCAGTTCATCGCCAGTGAAGATACCTTGCAGGGTCTGGTGTTCTGGACCATGGGCAGCCTGGCGCGCGCCTCGTGGGAAAAACTCGGCGTGCTCACGGCGGCTTTCGCCATCCTGATCCCGTTCTCGATGCTCAGCAGCTGGAAACTGACCGCGCTGCGCCTCGGCGAAGATCGTGCCGTGAGTTTCGGCATCGATGTGCGTCGCTTGCGTCTGGCCACGCTGCTGCGCATCAGTATTCTCTCTGCACTGGCGGTGGCCTTTGTCGGCCCGATTGGCTTTATTGGCCTGGTGGCACCGCATATCGCCCGCATGATGTTTGGTGAAGATCATCGCTACTATCTGCCAGCCAGTGCGCTGGTCGGTGCGCTGGTGCTGTCACTGGCCTCGGTGGCGTCGAAGAACCTGATTCCAGGGGTGATCATCCCCGTCGGGATTGTGACCTCGCTGGTCGGTGTACCGTTCTTCCTGAGTATCATTCTGCGTCATCGGGGGACGGTGTAATGGAACAGGGTTTACGTCTCAGCCATTTCTACGCCGGTTATCCGAAGCGTAAAGTCATTGAAGATCTCAACGTCCCGGCACTGCCGCGCGGCAAAATCACCGTGCTGCTGGGCCCGAACGGCTGCGGTAAATCGACGCTGTTGCGTGCGCTGGCAGGCCTGAACAAAGGGCAGGGCGAGCTGTGGCTGAACGGCGAAGAGTTAATGACCCAGCCGTTTGCACGCCGTGCGCAGCGCGTGGTGTATCTGCCGCAAAGCTTACCGGCGGGCGTGCATCTGCATGTGCTGGAATCGATTATCGTGGCGCAGCGTGCGTCCGGTGGCTTGCACAGCGCGTCGAGTGAAGCCGAGATCATGCACTTGCTGGAGCAGTTGGGTATTGCTCATCTGGCGATGCGTTATCTCGATCAGCTATCCGGTGGTCAGAAACAGCTGGTGGGCCTGGCGCAATCGCTGATTCGCCGTCCTGAATTGCTGCTGCTGGATGAGCCGCTGAGTGCGCTCGATCTTAATTACCAGTTCCATGTAATGGATTTGGTGCGCCGCGAAACCCGCCTGCGCAATATCGTCACGGTAGTGGTGGTGCATGATATCAACATCGCGCTGCGTCATGCCGATCATGCGTTGATGCTGAAAGAGGGCACTCTGCTGGCTGACGGCGAGCCGTCGCAGGTGATCACGCCGGACACGCTGGCGCAGGTGTATGGCGTGCGTGGGCGTATTGAACACTGCTCGCAGGGCATGCCGCAGGTGATGATCGATGGTTTAGTGGCGGAATCGCTGGCTTAAACCTCGCAAAAGACGCTAAAGCTCAACATCAGGAAAGGCTGAAGATAAATGTCGGTGCGGCTTTAGCCAATCGCCGTCAGCCATAGCCAAAAAGGGCGCACCGGGTGCGCCCTTACTGTTATCTACATCAACTGGCGTGATTTATACCAACAGATGCTTCGCGTGGAACCGCAGATGGTCCTCGACAAAGCTGGCGATAAAGAAGTAGCTGTGGTCGTAACCCGGCTGTACACGCAGCTCCAGCGGGAAACCCTGCTCACGCGCTACTGCTTCAAGGCGCTCCGGACGTAACTGATCGGCGAGGAACTGATCGCTATCCCCCTGATCGATCAGAATCGGCAAACGCTGTTCCACTTCGCGCATCAGCAAACAACTGTCCCATTCGCGCCACGTCTGGCGATCTTCACCCAGATAGGCGCTGAACGCTTTTTGTCCCCACGGTACTTCAGTTGGATTCACAATCGGTGCGAACGCGGAAGCCGAAGCAAAACGGCCACCCTGACGCAACGCCAGCACCAGCGCGCCATGGCCGCCCATCGAATGGCCCATTACCGACTGACGATCGCTCACCTTGAAGTTGCCCGCCACCAGGGCTGGCAACTCTTCACTGAGATAATCGAACATACGATAGTGCGCCGCCCAGGGTTGCTGCGTGGCGTTGAGGTAGAAACCTGCGCCCTGACCGAGATCGTAACCACTGTCATTGGCCACTTCGTCACCGCGCGGACTGGTGTCCGGCATTATCAGCACCAGACCCAGCTCAGCGGCAACACGCTGTGCACCGGCTTTGGTGGTGAAATTCTCGTCGCTACAGGTCAGTCCGGCCAGAAACCACACCACCGGCGGCGGCGTGTCATCCTGCGGTGGCGGCAGGAAAATGCTGAAGGTCATCGGGCAGTTCAGCACCGCCGACTGATGACGCCAGCGCTGCTGCCAGCCGCCGAAGATACGATGTTCTTCCAGCAGTTCCAGAGTGGATGCCATAACGCCTCCTTTTTACTTGTTAAAATGCACAACCGAACGAATAGATTTCCCTTCGTGCATCAGATCAAAGGCGTCGTTAATCTCTTCCAGCGGCATGGTGTGGGTGATGAAATCGTTCAGCGCGAACTTGCCGTCCAGATAATCCTGCACGATGCCCGGCAGCTGGGTGCGACCTTTCACGCCACCAAACGCTGAACCGCGCCAAACGCGTCCGGTCACCAGCTGGAACGGACGCGTGGCGATCTCTTCACCCGCACCGGCCACGCCGATAATCACAGACTCGCCCCAGCCTTTATGGCAGCACTCAAGCGCGGAACGCATCACGTTGACGTTACCGATGCATTCAAAGGAGAAGTCCACGCCGCCGTCGGTCAGTTCAACAATCACATCCTGAATCGGCTTGTCGTAATCTTTCGGGTTGATCAGATCGGTTGCACCCAGTTTGCGCGCCAGGTCGAACTTGCTGGTGTTGAGATCGATACCGATGATGCGACCGGCTTTTGCCATCTTCGCGCCAATGATCGCCGACAAACCAATGCCGCCGAGGCCGAAGATCGCCACGGTATCGCCTTCTTTCACCTTGGCGGTATTCATCACAGCGCCCATACCGGTGGTCACGCCGCAGCCCAGCAGGCACACTTCTTCCAGAGGCGCTTCTTTGCTGATCACTGCCAGTGAGATTTCCGGTACCACGGTGTACTCAGAGAAGGTTGAGGTGCCCATGTAGTGGAAGATCGGCTGACCGTCTTTGAAGAAACGGGTGGTGCCGTCTGGCATTAAACCTTTACCCTGAGTGGAGCGGATGGCCTGACACAGGTTGGTTTTACCTGACAGACAGAACTTACATTTGCCGCACTCTGGGGTGTAAAGCGGGATCACGTGATCGCCCACCGCCACACTGGTCACGCCTTCGCCCACGGCTTCCACCACGCCACCGCCTTCGTGACCGAGGATTGCCGGGAACACGCCTTCAGGATCTTTACCTGACAGGGTATAAGCATCGGTGTGGCATACGCCGGTGGCGACGATGCGCACTAACACTTCACCTTTCTGCGGTGGCATCAGATCCACTTCTTCGATTTTCAGCGGTTCGCCCGCTGCCCAGGCAACGGCAGCGCGGGTTTTAATCATGTTCATGCAATCCCTCTTCTTCAGATGTCGTGATTTACTTAAAATTAAAAACTCACTCAGCGGTTTGCAGCGGGTGCAGCAACTCATCGTTAAGTGGGCGGTCGTCAAACATTTCAATAATCAAATATTTCAGCGCTTCCACGTTGGGCGTGAAGGCGTCGCGTCGCCACATCAGCCAGGTGGCGGTATCGCGATAAGCGGGTGGCAGAGCATGTTCCTGCACGCGGGCGCGGCCGGGCATTTGCGTCAGCACCGACGCCGGAATCATCGCCACACCCGCGCCGCCTGCCACACACGCCACCATGGCGTGATAAGACTGAATCTCCATCACGCTTTTCGGTGAGGTCTGGCTTTCGCGATACCAGGACTCCAGTTTGGTGCGATACGAACAGCTGTTACCAAAGGCAAACAAAGTGTCATGCTGCGTGTCGCGGGCGCTGGTAATCGGGTCGTGATCGAGACTGGTGATCAGCACCATTTCCTCACGAAAGGCGATGCAGCCATTGAGATCGTCATGGGTGGCAGGGCCATCCACCAGCGCGGCCGCCAGCGTACCGGCGCGCACTTTATCGATGATGTCGCCCGAGGTGCCGGTGACCAGCGATAGCGCCACGTTGGGAAATCGTTGATGATAAGCCGCCAGCAGGCCGGGCAGACGGGTCGCGGCGGTGCTCTCCATCGAACCGAAGGCAAAGTTCCCGCCCGGTTCCCCGGCACGGGCCATATTCAGCGCCTCATCGCTCAGGCTGAGGATGCGCTGAGCATAATTCAGGAAATTGTGGCCCATTGGCGACAGTCGAATACGCTGCTTCTCACGGATAAACAGGTCGACGCCAATCTCTTCTTCCAGCTGGCGCAAACGGGTGGTGAGATTGGAGGGCACGCGATGCAATAGCTCCGCGGCGCGCGCCAGCGAACCGGTTTCGGCCACAGAACAGAACATGCGGAGTTGTACTAAATCCATATTCTCTTTCCGTAAACAACTTGGTTAATATTATTCACTTTTCGTGAGTGTAATCGTCATGCATGCTAATAACAAGTGCTAAAAGAATCTGAACGGGAGTGGGAATGGCGTTTCGTGTCGCGCTGAGCGCGTTTTTAAGTTTAGTGGTTGCCATGGGGATTGGGCGATTTGCTTTCACCCCGCAGGTGCCGCTGATGATTCAGGACCATCAGCTTACCCTGACCAGCGCCAGTCTGGTGGCGGCGCTCAACTATCTTGGTTACCTGTGTGGCTCCTTCGATGCCATGCGTGCTCACCAGCGTGTGGAGTGGCGTTTGCAACTGGGTGTCTGGGGCGCGGTGATCCTGACGCTGCTGTCTGCCTGCGTCAGCGGGCCGTGGCTGCACGGCTTGATCCGCTTCGTGATTGGCGGTGCCAGCGGCTGGGCGATGGTACTGATCGCCGCGTGGAGCAACGAGCAGCTGCTGCATCATGGGCGACCGGGCTTGTCGGCGGCGGTGTTTGCCGGACCGGGCACCGGCATATTCCTCAGCGGTATGCTGGCGGTGGCGCTGCATGCCAGTGGTGCCAGCGCGGCATTAGGCTGGGCGGCTTATGGCCTGCTGGCGTTGCTGTTTATCGCTGCCATTGCGCGCTTTTTACCGCGCAGCGGGCAGTTACATCGACCCGATCAGGCACCTGCGCCGCTGGTGCTCAATGGTAATCTGAAACGCCTGGTGCTGAGCTACAGCCTGGCGGGCTTCGGCTACATTCTGCCCGCAACCTTCTTGTCGCAGATGACCGCCGCGCGTTTCCCGGACAGTGCGCTGGCGCAGTTTGTCTGGCCGGTGTTTGGCGGCGCGGCGGTGATTGGCATCGTGCTCGGCATTTTGACGCGGCGCTGGGGCAGCAGCCATCTGCGACTGGCAGTGGTGCTCTGGGCGCAGGCTTTGGGCGTCATCTCCGCGATTGTCCTGCCAGGGTTGGATGGACTGTTAATTAGCGCGCTGTTAGTCGGCGGCGGGTTCTTATGCGTGGTGCAACTGACGCTGCAATACGGCCGTGAGCTGGCGCCGCATCACGCGCGCTATCTGGCCGGGCTGCTGACTACCGGCTACGCGGTTGGGCAATTAGGCGGGCCGCTGCTGTCATGGATCTCCAGCTTGCTGTGGCACCGCCTCGATCCGGCCTTGTGGGTCGCCGGTGGCGCGCTGATTCTGGCAGGCTTACTGGTGCTGCGCCGTTCGGCACCATGAAAAGCTTTCATCTCCGATTGGATTGATTGCTGGATTACGCGCGCGTTGTGTTTCACAATACGCGCTCAGAATTTCCCCCGCAGGCGACGATCTGCGGGCGCATCACCTGCCGGAGAAAGAGTACGATGAGCACCTTAAGTCAGGAAGCCGCCCTGGTTCACGAAGCGCTGCTGGCGCGTGGCCTGGAAACGCCGTTACGCGCCCCGGTGCGCGAAATGGATGACGAAACCCGCAAGCGTGAAATCGCCGGTCATATGACCCAAATCATGCAGCTGCTGAATCTGGATCTGGAAGATGACAGCCTGATGGAGACGCCACATCGCATCGCCAAGATGTACGTGGACGAGATCTTCTCTGGCCTTGATTACGCCAACTTCCCGAAAATCACCGTCATCGAGAACAAGATGAAGGTCGATGAGATGGTCACCGTGCGTGATATCACCCTGACCAGCACCTGTGAGCACCATTTCGTGATTATCGACGGAAAAGCCACCGTCGCTTACATCCCGAAAGAGAAAGTGATTGGTCTGTCGAAGATCAACCGCATTGTGCAGTTCTTTGCCCAGCGGCCACAGGTGCAAGAGCGTCTGACCCAGCAAGTGCTGGTGGCGCTGCAAACGTTGCTTGGCACCAACAACGTGGCGGTGTCGATTGATGCGGTGCACTACTGTGTGAAAGCGCGTGGCGTGCAAGATGCCACCAGTGCCACCACCACCACATCGCTGGGTGGGTTGTTCAAGTCCAGCCAGAATACGCGCCAGGAGTTCTTACGCGCGGTGCGTCACAGCTAATCCTTTGGGCGGCTTATTGCCGCCCGTTTTCTCTCCTTCAGGTCACTCGATGCAACGCTATCTTGCGCTGGATTTCATTCGTGGTTGCGCCATTCTCGGCATTCTGTTGCTCAATATCGTAGGGTTTGGCTTGCCTTCGGCAGCCTATCTCAACCCGGCGTGGCAGGGCGCTGTTTCATTTTCCGATGCCTGGACCTGGGCGATGATGGATGGCCTGGCGCAGCTGAAATTCCTCACGCTGTTTGCGCTGCTGTTCGGCGGCGGGCTGTATTTGCAAATCCCACGCGGCAGTCGCTGGATGTCGGCGCGCCTGACGTTACTGGTGCTGCTGGGTTTCATTCACAGCATCTTCTTCTGGGAAGGGGATATCCTGCTGGATTATGGTCTGACCGGGCTGATTATCTGGCGGATGCTGCGTGAAGTGCCCTCCGACAAAGCTTTGCTGCAAACTGGCGTGTTGCTCTACCTGATTGGTTGCGGCGTGCTGTTGGTGTTCTGGAGCATTTCCAGTCCTGAACCGGGGCGATCGTGGCTGCCGGGTGCCGCCGATATCGAGTATGAAAGCTACTGGAAACTGGTCGGCGGCTGGGAGGCGATTCAGAACCGTCTTGATCATCTTTCCTCCAGCCTGATGGCACTCGCCGCGCAGTACGGCTGGCAGCTGGCGGGACTGATGCTGATTGGCGCGGCGTTGATGCGCAGCGGCTGGCTGAAAGGGGAGTTCAGCGTGCAGCACTATCGCCGCTCGGCCGCGCTGCTGCTGACGATCGGCTGGCTGATTGCCATCCCCGGCATTGTGGCGCAGTGGTTGCTGGGCTGGGAATTCCGCTGGAGCGGCTTTTTGTTGCAGGTGCCGCGCGATCTTGCCAGCCCGTTTATCAGCCTCGGTTATGCGGCGCTCTGCTTTGGCTTCTGGCCGCAAATTGGTGTCACGCGTTTCAGCTATGCGCTGCAATGCGTTGGCCGCATGGCGCTCAGTAACTATCTGCTGCAGACCTTGATCTGTACCACGCTGTTCTACCGTTTCAATCTGTTCCTCAAGTTTGATCGCCTGCATTTGCTGGCACTGGTCCCGGTTATCTGGTTGGTTAATATCCTGTTTTCAGTGCTCTGGCTGCGCTTTTTCCCGCAGGGGCCGATGGAGTGGATTTGGCGCAAACTCACGCGTCTCGCCGCTGGTAAGACGGAGCCTTCCTCCCGCATCAGATAATGATGTTCATCACAAAGGTTGCAGATTTGTATGTAACCGTTTTCATCCGTGTGACGTGATTCACGCAGCTGAACAAAATGCCCTGACAAAATAGCGCCGTTACGCGCTTGTCGCGCATTTTCTCCTCTGTGGAACAGCTGCATGATAACGATTCGAGATGTCGCCCGTCAGGCCGGTGTATCAGTAGCCACCGTGTCGCGTGTGCTCAATAACAGCAGTGCAGTTACCCCTGATACCCGCGAAGCCGTGCTACAGGCGGTGGAAGCGTTGGGTTATCGCCCTAACGCCAATGCGCAGGCACTGGCCACCCAGGTCAGTGACACCATCGGCGTGGTGGTGATGGACGTATCCGATCCCTTCTTTGGCGCATTAGTGAAAGCGGTAGATACCGTGGCACAGCGTGTTCACAAACACGTATTGATCAGCAACTCCTGGCACCAGGAAGAGAAAGAGCGCCATGCCATTGAGGTGCTGATCCGCCAACGATGTAACGCTTTAGTGGTCCACGCGAAAACGCTTTCAGACGCTGAACTGACTCATTTTATGGACCAGGTTCCAGGTATGGTGTTGATAAACCGCACTATTCCGGGTTATGAGCATCGCTGTGTCTGCCTCGATAATGTAACGGGATCTCTGATGGCTACGCGCATGTTGTTACAACAGGGTCATCAACGCATTGGCTATCTTAGCTCCAGCCACCCGATTGAAGATGTCACACAACGCCGCGAAGGCTGGCTGCAGGCCCTGTCAGAGCAGGGGATTCGC
Source organism: Pantoea sp. S61 (assembly GCF_016625145.1). NCBI lineage: Bacteria > Pseudomonadati > Pseudomonadota > Gammaproteobacteria > Enterobacterales > Erwiniaceae > Pantoea > Pantoea sp. S61. The sequence goes on along the minus strand of NZ_JACVUO010000019.1, from coordinate 4,545 downwards.
CCGCAGGAGTCCTGGATTGCCCATGGTGAACCGGATATGCAGGGCGGTGAAGCAGCGATGGTGGAGTTATTGGGTCGTAACCTGCATTTAACCGCCATCTTCTCCTACTGTGACGGCATGGCCGCCGGTGCCCTAACCGCATTGAAAGACAATGGTATTCAGGTGCCACAGCACTTCTCCGTCATCGGCTTTGATGATATTCCCATCTCACGTTACACCGATCCACAGCTGACAACCGTACGCTATCCTATTGTTTCCATGGCAAAACTGGCCACGGAGCTGGCGCTGAAGGGCGCAGCCGGAGAACTCGATCCTGATGCCACCCACTGCTTTATGCCGACCCTGGTACGCCGCCATTCGGTCGCTCAGCGGCAAATTGTGGAGTCGGTCACTAATTCGGGCGATAGCGCTGTGTAACCGTTTCCAATCTGTGATTACATTCACAGTTAATTAACATGGCGCTCACTATGATGGCAGCGTCTTACCGGACTGAAACATCATGTAACGCCGGGTTCTCCTTCCCCGGTCAGGTTTCAGTAGCCGATTGAAATAGTTCACAACACTCTTCAGGAAGCGTTTACGTACAGGGAAGTCAGGATAGCGATGGTGGCCCGGCTTTGCGTTACGCGTCCGCCCCATAAATGAGTTTGAACCGACTGCGCTGGTTGCCCGCAGGCAGCACAGCGCGATGATATGCCCTACATAAAAAACCGGAGATACCATGAATAAGAAGGTTTTCACGCTCACAGCACTGGTTGCCAGCATGATGTTTGGTGCAACTGCGCACGCCGCCGATACCCGCATTGGCGTGACAATTTATAAATACGACGACAACTTTATGTCTATGGTTCGCAAAGACATAGATAGCGAAGCCAAAAAACTGGGCGGCATCCAGTTGCTGATGAATGACTCGCAGAACAGCCAGTCTACCCAGAACGACCAGATTGACGTACTGATGGCCAAAGGCGTGAAAGCGCTGGCAATCAACCTCGTTGACCCTGCTGCTGCGGCAGTGGTGATCGACAAAGCGAAAGCGAATGATGTGCCAGTCGTGTTCTTCAACAAAGAGCCGAATGCCAAAGTGCTGGCCAGCTACCCAAAAGCCTACTACGTGGGTACCGACTCTAAAGAGTCAGGCATCATCCAGGCCAAACTGATTGAGAAGCACTGGAAAGCGACTCCAGCCTGGGATCTGAACAAAGATGGTCAGATTCAGTTTGCTCTGCTGAAAGGCGAGCCAGGCCACCCGGATGCTGAAGCGCGTACCAAATACGTGATCGAAACCCTGAACACCGACGGTTTCAAAACTCAGCAGCTGGCGATGGATACCGCGATGTGGGATACCGCGCAGGCAAAAGATAAAGTTGATGCCTGGCTGTCTGGCCCGAACGGCAACAAAATTGAAGTGATCATTGCTAACAACGATGCGATGGCAATGGGCGCAGTCGAAGCCCTGAAAGCACACAACAAAACCAGCATTCCGGTGTTTGGTGTGGATGCGCTGCCAGAAGCGCTGGCGCTGGTGAAATCCGGTGCGATGGCCGGTACCGTGCTGAACGATGCGGAAAACCAGGCGAAAGCCACCATTGATATCGCGAAGAACCTGGCCGATGGCAAAGAGCCAACTGCGGGTACGACCTTCAAGATGGAAAACAAAATCGTACGTGTTCCTTACGTACCAGTCGATAAAGAAAACCTGTCTCAGTTTGTGAAGTAATACGTACCGGGCGCGGCATAACGCCGCGCCTTATTGCATCTGACCCACGTTTTATTTAGCCAGGTAAATTATGGCCAGTGAGAATCCGACCGCACAGCGTGAATATCTGCTGGAGATGACGAATGTCTCGAAATCATTTCCAGGGGTGAAAGCCTTAGATAATGTGAATTTGAAAGTGCGGCCGCACTCAGTCCATGCCTTAATGGGCGAAAACGGCGCCGGAAAATCCACATTATTAAAATGCCTGTTTGGTATTTATAAAAAGGATACGGGGAGCATCCTGTTTCAGGGTGAAGAGATTGATTATAAAAGTTCCAAGGAAGCGCTAGAGAATGGCGTTTCAATGGTGCATCAGGAATTAAACCTGGTATTACAGCGCAACGTGATGGATAACATGTGGCTTGGCCGCTATCCACGCAAAGGTGTGTTTGTTGATCAGGATAAAATGTATCGCGATACCAAAGCGATCTTTGATGAATTAGATATTGATATCGATCCACGTGATAAAGTGGCCAATCTTTCTGTTTCGCAGATGCAGATGATTGAAATTGCCAAGGCATTTTCCTATGACGCGAAAATCGTCATTATGGATGAGCCGACGTCATCGTTGACCGAAAAAGAAGTGAATCACTTGTTCACTATTATCCGTAAGCTGAAAGATCGTGGCTGCGGTATTGTGTATATCTCGCACAAAATGGAAGAGATTTTCCAGCTGTGTGATGAGATTACGATTTTACGTGATGGACAATGGATTGCCACCCAGCCGCTGGAAGGGCTGGATATGGATAAGATCATCGCCATGATGGTCGGTCGTTCATTGAATCAGCGCTTCCCGGACAAAACCAACGTGCCGGGTGAGACCATTCTTGAGGTGCGCCATTTAACTTCGCTGCGTCAACCGTCGATCCGCGATATCTCTTTTGACCTGCGCAAAGGGGAGATTCTGGGCATTGCCGGCCTGGTGGGTGCGAAGCGTACTGACATCGTTGAAACCCTGTTTGGGATTCGTGAGAAGTCGGGCGGTACCATCAAATTGCACGGTAAAGCGATCAATAACCACAGCGCGAATGAAGCCATTAACCACGGTTTTGCGCTGGTGACGGAAGAGCGTCGTTCAACCGGGATTTATGCCTATCTGGATATTGGTTTTAACTCGCTTATTTCCAATATTAAGAAATATAAATCCAGCATGGGTTTGCTTGATAATAAGCGCATGAAGAGTGATACCCAGTGGGTGATTGATTCAATGCGCGTGAAAACGCCGGGTCATCATACGCAAATTGGTTCGCTTTCCGGTGGTAACCAGCAGAAAGTTATTATTGGTCGTTGGTTATTAACTCAGCCGGAAATTCTGATGCTGGATGAACCGACACGCGGTATTGACGTCGGTGCTAAGTTCGAAATTTATCAGTTGATTTCTGAGTTGGCGAAGAAAGAGAAGGGGATCATTATTATCTCTTCTGAAATGCCAGAATTGCTGGGAATTACCGATCGTATTTTAGTGATGAGTAATGGCCTGGTAGCGGGCATTGTCGAGACCAAAACGACCTCGCAGAATGAAATCCTGCGTTTAGCGTCATTACACCTTTAATGAAGCAAGGGCATTAACATGAAAGCGACTACTAAAAAGAATGCGCTAACCTGGTTAAAAGAGGGCGGCATTTACGTTGTCCTGTTGGTACTGCTGGCAATTATTATTTTCCAGGATCCGACGTTTTTAAGTTTGATGAACCTGAGTAACATTCTGACCCAATCTTCGGTGCGTATTATTATTGCACTGGGCGTGGCCGGATTGATCGTGACGCAGGGTACTGACCTGTCAGCCGGACGCCAGGTCGGTCTGGCCGCGGTGGTGGCGGCTACCTTGCTGCAATCGATGGATAATGCCAACAAGGTGTTCCCACATCTGGACACGGTTCCGATTCCGTTGGTGATTCTGACCGTGTGCATCATCGGTGGAGTGATTGGCCTGGTGAACGGCGTGATCATTGCCTATCTGAAGGTGACACCGTTTATCACCACGTTGGGCACCATGATTATCGTGTACGGCATCAACTCGCTGTATTACGACTTCGTTGGTGCTTCACCGGTTGCTGGTTTTGACTCTGGCTTCTCCACCTTTGCCCAGGGCTTCTTGCGTTTCGGTGATTTTAAGCTGTCATTCATCACCTTCTACGCGTTTATCGCCATTATCTTCGTCTGGATTCTGTGGAATAAGACGCGCTTCGGTAAGAACATTTTCGCTATCGGTGGCAACCCTGAGGCTGCACGTGTTTCAGGTGTTAACGTGCCGCTGAACCTGATTCTGGTCTATGCGCTGTCAGGTGTGTTTTACGCCTTCGGCGGTATGCTGGAAGCGGGCCGTATCGGCAGTGCCACTAACAACCTCGGCTTTATGTATGAGCTGGATGCGATTGCGGCTTGCGTGGTTGGCGGCGTGTCATTTGCAGGTGGCGTGGGTACCGTGGCAGGCGTGGTGACCGGTGTGATTATCTTCACCGTTATCAACTACGGTCTGACTTATATCGGCGTGAACCCTTACTGGCAATACATCATCAAGGGCGGCATCATCATCTTCGCCGTCGCATTGGATTCACTGAAGTACGCACGTAAAAAATAAGACTGACACACAGCAACACATCACAGCAAAGGGCCTTATTGATAGCGGGATGAATGTCAATTAGGGCTAAGTACAGTTAAGGCTGCCATTTCAGATAAGGCAGCCTTTTTTGTTTATGTCAGCATGGCTGAGTGGCTGAGTGGCTGAGTGGCTGAGTGGCTGAGTATTGAGGCCTTGGTGTGGTGTGTGAAGGGCGGGTGCGGGGTGG
>NZ_JACVUO010000018.1:0-117424 GCF_016625145.1 Pantoea sp. S61 | reverse complement strand
TCGCTCGACACACGCCATCCCTGGCGTGTAACGCTTTACTCCGCGGCCCCGCATTCCCTCCTTCATTTGATTCTGTGCGCGTTTTGGGAAGCTGACATTTGGTTCTGTGCGTGCTGCTAAATGAAAACATTCTGCTGCTTATGAGTGTGCTGCTTTTCAAAACAGCGGCACCCTTGCTGATGTGCGATGGGAAGGCGGTTCGGGGAGCAAAGCGTCCGCCGCAGGGACGCGGCGGCCGAGGCTACAGGGATGTATTTACGCCGTCTTTGCGATCGAACCGCCTTCCCTGAGCAACGCACCGTTTAAAAGCGATGATGTTTATACCTAACCTTCTAATTCACCCATCCCATCCAACAAATCATATTTACCCGCCATTATTCCAACTTTACCGACTCGACCCCTCGCGCAATCAACCCTGCACGCTTAATTCGCGACACATTCTTCTTATGACCGATTAATGCTTTTTGCTGATTTCTTATGCCATTACACCAGCATATTTCGCTGCCTGAACGTCATAACGCACGACGAATCGTTCAGTTATTCGACGTTTACCAATAACTTTTGTGTGTTTTTTAGCGGTGATAATCACTGTCATTTGGCTGCATAGCCAGACAATCACACGGCATTGCGCGCTTTATCACCTTTTTAAATTTTGGCTCAGCGCAATAACCCTGTTTTTTATCGTTGCTTGCACTTACTCACACTCTGTGTAAATAACCCCACCTTGTATTGACGTTCTTTGCAACTGTTGACAAATTGATGCGTCAATAACATGCAGAGTAGGGCGATTCTGAGGAGCCGTTGGCTACCGGATGACAAAATAAACCACTCGCATGCTGCCCGAACCGCATAAAAAAATTCAGAGGTCGGGCGACGCACACAACATCACATCACAATGGAGCAAAACATGATCAACTCCCTGGCTAAATCCAGGATGCTGAAGGTCGGTCTTAGCCTGATTGCTATGACTGTTGCCGCGGGTGTCCAGGCGAAAACCCTCGTATATTGTTCAGAAGGTTCGCCGGAAGGCTTCAACCCACAGCTCTTCACATCGGGTACCACTTACGATGCCAGCTCCGTGCCGATCTACAACCGCTTGGTTGAGTTCAAAACCGGTACTACCGAGCTGCAGCCGGGTCTGGCAGAAAAATGGGACGTTAGCGAAGATGGTAAAACCTATACCTTCCATCTGCGTAAAGGCGTGAAATGGCAAACCACCAAAGACTTTAAGCCAACTCGTTCCTTCAACGCTGACGACGTCGTGTTCTCCTTCGAGCGCCAGCTCGACAAAAACAACAAGTACCACGGTGTTTCGGGCGGCAGCTACGAATACTTCGAAGGCATGGACATGCCTAAGCTGATCGAGAAAATCGAGAAAGTTGACGACTACACCGTACGCTTCACCCTGAGCCGTCCTGAAGCGCCGTTCATTGCCGACCTCGGCATGGACTTCGCCTCAATCCTGTCAAAAGAGTACGCTGACAACATGCTGAAAGCCGGCACGCCAGAGAAGCTGGATCTGAATCCAGTGGGCACCGGTCCATTCGTGCTGCAGCAATACCAGAAAGACTCGCGCATTCTGTATAAAGCGAACCCAGACTTCTGGGGTACCAAGCCGAAGATTGATCGTCTGGTGTTCTCTATCACCCCTGATGCTTCTGTGCGTTACGCCAAACTGCAGAAAGGTGAGTGCCAGGTCATGCCGTATCCAAACCCGGCTGACATCGCGAGCATGAAAAAAGATGACAAAATCAACCTGATGGAACAGCCTGGTCTGAACGTCGGTTACCTGTCATTCAACACCGAGAAAAAGCCGCTGGATAACGTGAAAGTGCGTCAGGCACTGACCATGGCGGTAAACAAACAAGCCATCATCGACGCTGTGTATCAGGGCGCTGGCCAGGCCGCGAAAAACCTGATCCCACCAACCATGTGGGGCTACAACGATGCGGTGAAAGACTACGCTTACGACCCTGCCAAGGCGAAAGAACTGCTGAAAGAAGCCGGCATGCCGGATGGTTTCTCCATCGACCTGTGGGCGATGCCGGTACAGCGTCCTTACAACCCGAACGCCCGTCGCATGGCGGAAATGGTTCAGGCTGACTGGGCGAAAATTGGCGTGAAAGCCAAGATCGTCACCTTCGAGTGGGGCGAGTACCTGAAACGCGCCAAAGCCGGTGAACACCAGACTGTCATGATGGGCTGGACCGGTGACAATGGGGACCCGGACAACTTCTTCGCCACCCTGTTTAGCTGTGCCGCCGCTAAAGACGGTTCTAACTACTCACGCTGGTGCTACAAGCCGTTTGAAGATCTGATTCAGCCTGCACGTGCTGAAGCCGATCACAACAAACGTATTGAGCTCTACAAACAGGCTCAGGTCGTGATGCATGACCAGGCTCCGGCGCTGATTATTGCTCACTCTACCGTGTATGAGCCGGTGAGCAAGAAAGTGACTGGCTATGTGGTTGATCCATTAGGTAAACATCACTTCGAAAACGTCGATATCCAGGAATAACCTTTCGGATTATCGCGGTCTGGGCCAGCGCTGCTGGCCCTCGGGCGGCACCTTTGCCGCCCGGTCTCCGCACTTTTTTTCCGGTTAATTTCTTATATACCCTCAATAATTCACGCTGTAGCAAGGCGGCAATTTCGTGAATATCCTGGAGCTTACTCAAGTAAGTGACTGGGATGAGCGAACGCAGCCCACGCAGATGCAGCATGAAGTATGACGGGGATTTTGAAGCGCTTCTTGCGTCGCAAACGACGTTGTCGATTGCGTGTTGTGAGCAATGTAGTCCCTGGCGGCAACGCCACGGGAAATGACTGAGAATCCGGCTTATGCTGCAATTCATACTCCGACGTCTGGGCCTTGTCATCCCAACGTTCATCGGTATTACCTTACTGACCTTTGCGTTTGTCCATCTGATCCCCGGTGACCCGGTGCTGATCATGGCGGGTGAACGCGGTATCTCTCCCGAGCGCCACGCCCAGTTGATGGCCCAATTTGGCCTCGACCAGCCGATGTGGAAACAGTACATCACCTACATCAATGGTGTGCTGCACGGCGACCTCGGCATCTCGCTGAAAAGCCGCATCCCGGTCTGGGATGAGTTCGTCCCCCGCTTCAAAGCCACGCTGGAACTCGGCATCTGCGCGATGATCTTCGCCATTGCGGTGGGCATTCCGGTGGGCGTGCTGGCGGCAGTTAAACGCGGTTCGGTGTTTGACCACACCGCAGTCGGTATTTCACTGACTGGCTACTCAATGCCGATTTTCTGGTGGGGCATCATGCTGATCATGCTGGTGTCGGTGCAGCTCAACCTGACGCCGGTATCCGGGCGTATTAGCGACACCATTTTCCTCGACGATAGCCACCCACTCACCGGTTTTATGCTGATTGATACGCTGCTGTGGGGTGAAGAGGGCGATTTCAAAGATGCGGTGATGCACATGATTTTGCCGGCCATCGTGCTGGGGACTATCCCGCTGGCGGTGATCGTGCGTATGACGCGCTCTTCAATGCTGGAAGTGCTGGGTGAGGATTATATCCGTACCGCGCGCGCTAAAGGCCTGACGCGTATGCGCGTCATCGTGGTGCATGCGCTGCGTAACGCCATGCTGCCAGTGGTCACCGTGATCGGTCTGCAAGTCGGCACTTTGCTGGCGGGCGCGATTCTGACGGAAACCATCTTCTCGTGGCCGGGACTCGGTCGCTGGCTGATCGAAGCATTGCAGCGTCGTGACTATCCGGTGGTGCAGGGCGGCGTGCTGTTGGTGGCGATTCTGATCATCGTGGTCAACCTGCTGGTTGATCTGTTGTACGGCGTGGTCAATCCGCGCATTCGACATAAGAAATAAGGGGGGCATCATGACAACTGTTGATCCCGCAAGCGTAAGCGCTGCACCTAAGCCGATGACCCCGATTCAGGAATTCTGGCACTACTTCAAACGTAATAAAGGCGCGGTGATTGGCCTGGTTTACATCATTCTGATGCTGCTGATCGCCATCTTCGCCGATGTGCTGGCACCGCATGCGCCGTCAGAGCAGTTCCGAGATGCTCTGCTGCATCCGCCGGTGTGGCAGGAAGGCGGCAGCTGGAAATTTATCTTTGGCACCGATGACGTAGGCCGCGATGTGCTGTCACGCCTGATGTTCGGTGCACGTTTATCGCTGCTGGTCGGCTGTCTGGTGGTGGTGCTGTCGCTGATCCTTGGCGTGGTGTTTGGCCTGATGGCGGGTTACCTCGGCGGCGTCGTCGATGCGGTAATCATGCGTCTGGTCGACATCATGTTGGCGCTGCCGAGTCTGCTGCTGGCATTGGTGCTGGTGGCGATCTTTGGTCCGTCGATTGTCAACGCCTCGCTGGCGATTACTTTCGTCGCGCTGCCGCACTATATCCGTCTGACGCGTGCAGCGGTGCTGGTGGAAGTGAACCGCGATTACGTCACCGCCTCCAGCGTGGCGGGTGCCGGTACGCTGCGCCAGATGTTCGTCAATATTCTGCCTAACTGCCTGGCACCGCTGATCGTGCAGGCGTCATTAGGCTTCTCCAACGCCATCCTCGATATGGCGGCGTTGGGCTTTCTCGGAATGGGGGCGCAACCGCCAACGCCGGAGTGGGGCACCATGCTCTCCGACGTGTTGCAGTATGCGCAAAGTGCCTGGTGGGTAGTGACGTTCCCTGGTGTCGTCATCCTGCTCACCGTGCTGGCATTCAACCTCATGGGCGATGGTTTGCGTGATGCACTCGACCCGAAACTCAAGCAGTAAAGAGGCACCGAGATGGCACTATTAAATGTAGAAAAACTGTCGGTGCACTTCGGCGACGAAAAGACACCGTTCCGTGCAGTAGACCGTATCAGCTACCAGGTTGAACAAGGCCAGGTGGTGGGAATTGTGGGTGAATCCGGCTCTGGTAAGTCGGTCAGCTCGCTGGCGATCATGGGACTGATTGATTATCCCGGCCGCGTAATGGCGGAAAAGCTGGAGTTCAACCAGCGCGATTTGCAGAAGATCTCTGAGAAAGAGCGCCGCCAGTTGGTGGGCGCGGAAGTAGCGATGATCTTCCAGGACCCGATGACCAGCCTCAACCCTTGCTACACCGTGGGCTTCCAGATCATGGAAGCGCTGAAGGTGCATCAGGGCGGCAGCAAAAGCACCCGTCGTCAGCGTGCGATCGACTTGCTGGATCAGGTCGGTATTCCCGATCCGGCCTCTCGTCTGGATGTTTATCCGCATCAGCTGTCAGGCGGCATGAGCCAGCGCGTGATGATCGCCATGGCGATTGCCTGCAAACCTAAGCTGCTGATTGCCGATGAACCGACGACGGCGCTGGATGTGACCATTCAGGCGCAAATCATCGAACTGCTGCTGGAGTTGCAGAAGCAGGAGAACATGGCGCTGATCCTGATTACCCACGATTTGGCGCTGGTGGCAGAAGCCGCGCAGCACATCATCGTGATGTACGCCGGCCAGGTCGTGGAGAGCGGTAAAGCGGTAGACATCTTTAAAGCGCCGCGTCATCCGTACACTCAGGCGTTGCTGCGTGCGCTGCCGGAGTTTGCCGCAGATAAAGCGCGTCTGGCTTCGCTGCCGGGTGTGGTGCCGGGCAAATATGACCGTCCAACCGGCTGTCTGCTCAATCCGCGCTGTCCGTATGTGACCGAACGCTGCCGTCGTGAAGAACCTGAACTGCGTGACATTCCGGGTCGCCAGTCTAAATGCCATTTCCCACTGGATGATGCCGGGAGACCGACTTATGAGTCTTAATAATACTCAGCAGGATTACCTGCTGCAGGCGATCGACCTGAAAAAACACTACCCGGTGAAGAAAGGGCTGTTTGGACAGGAACGTCTGGTGAAAGCGCTGGATGGCGTGTCGTTCAACCTCGAACGCGGTAAAACGCTGGCGGTGGTGGGTGAATCGGGCTGTGGGAAATCCACGCTTGGCCGTTTGCTGACCATGATTGAGACGCCGACCGAAGGCCAGCTTTACTGGCACGGTCAGGATTTGCTGAAACACGATCCGCAGGCGCAAAAACTGCGTCGTCAGAAAATCCAGATCGTGTTCCAGAACCCGTATGGCTCGCTTAATCCGCGCAAAAAAATCAGCCAGATTCTCGAAGAACCGCTGGTGATTAACACCTCACTGACTAAAGCGGAACGTCGCGAGAAAACGCTGGAGATGATGGCGAAGGTGGGCCTGAAAACCGAGCATTACGATCGCTATCCCCATATGTTTTCTGGTGGTCAGCGCCAGCGTATCGCCATCGCGCGCGGTTTGATGCTCGACCCGGACGTGCTGATCGCCGATGAACCGGTTTCTGCGCTCGACGTTTCCGTGCGTGCGCAGGTGCTCAACCTGATGATGGATTTGCAGCAGGATTTGGGTTTGTCCTATGTGTTCATTTCTCATGATTTGTCGGTGGTGGAGCATATCGCTGACGAAGTGATGGTGATGTATTTAGGTCGCTGCGTCGAACGAGGCAGCAAAGAGGCCATTTTCAGTCATCCGCGTCATCCTTATACGCAGGCATTGCTGTCAGCCACGCCACGTTTGAATCCAGATGAGCGTCGTGAAAGGATTAAATTGACCGGTGAACTGCCCAGTCCACTTAATCCGCCGCCGGGCTGTGCGTTTAACGCGCGCTGCCGCCGCCGTTTTGGTACCTGCGTCCAGTTGCAGCCCAAACTGAAGCAATATGGCGAACAGCAAATTGCCTGTTTCGCGGTGGATCAGGACGAGAATCAGCCAGTGGGCGTGTAATTAATAACGCCAAAAATGAATAAAGGCTCCTGCGGGAGCCTTTATTTTTTCCTGTGTTATACTTCAGGGATGCTAACGCGAAAAATGTTTCTGCCGGAAGCGCCTGGAAATGTATTACTCCAGTGCATCAGTAATCGATTGGTCCTGATTAAGGGTTAAATCGTTAAGGCAAATTCTGAATAGCGGCAGGATTATGTGAGCATAATCACGCACCTGTTAAATCCGCAACTTGAACCACTTCTGCTTCATATCAGTAGCTTAGGTGAATGTTTTTGTCGTTATTATTTCAGTTAATCGATATTAATAAATCTCCGGCCTTAAATATCTGCACGCTTTTTGCATTGCCAGATTTTCAATCATATTGATAAAAGTCTTTTGTTGAATACGCCGTTTTTGTAATCAGAATTCCCTCACTCTCTTTTAGTGTGTGTGATATATTCGCGGAAAATTCCCTCCCGCTTTTACAGGCTCTGATCATGAAGAATTACGACGATCTGCAGCGTTTTAAAGAAAAGACCAAAACGCTCGATATCGCTTTTAAGGATATGTCTGGGCAATCGCAGGAAGCGGATCACAGCCAGTGGGCGATCATCCGCCAATTAGCGACCGATAATGAGCCTGAGTTAGGCAGCGGCCAGCGTATTGACCTGCCACAGCCGCAGCCGATTCGCGGTGATGAGTTCAGCGCACCCGCTGCTGCACCGGCGGCAATTTCACCTGCGGCCAGCACTTCACGCGGTTCGATTCTCGACAGCCTGGCGGCCACTGCGCCTGCAGAACCTGCACCAGCCGCGCCGCCTGCGGGAGTCTCGTCTCTCTTCCCGCCTGCACCAGCGGCTAAACCGGCGCCCTCTGTCATCTCACAGGCACCGAAAGCGACCCATGTTGAGCGTCAGGCCACGACGTCGCTGTTTCCACCGCCGCCAGCGAAACCGGCTGCTGCACCTTTATCTGCATCCGCACCTATCGCTGCGGTACCCGCAGCGACGCCGGCTCCCGCACCTGTAGCGAACCCTGCTCCAGCGCCTTTAGCCGCACCGATTGCCGCGACATCGGCTGAAGCGCCGCAGGCTGCATCAACGTTCAGTGCACCCGCGTCTACCTTTGCCGCTCCGGTTGAACCGGCGCGTCCGGCCGCTTCTGCACCCTCTCGTTTTGGTGCCCTGTTCCGTTCGCGTGCAACGGAACCTGCTAATCTATCGAAAGAAACACCCTTAAAACCGCTATTGGAGAAGATTGCGCTATGCCGTTAGTTTGTGTGTGCTCGCCAAAAGGGGGAGTAGGGAAAACCACCATGGCGGCCAACCTTGCATGGAGTCTGGCTCGCGCTGGCAGCAAGGTGTTGGCAATCGATTTCGATGTCCAGAACGCATTGCGCCTGCATTTTGGTGTGCCGCTGAATGATGGTCGCGGCTTTGTTGCGCGCTCCGAAGAGCAGGCCGACTGGAGCCAATCCATCCTCACCACCGGCGGTAATATTTTCGTCATGCCTTATGGCGATGTGACCGAAGATCAGCGTGAGCGTTTTGAAGAGAACCTGATTAAAGATCCACATTTCCTGCGCCGCGGTCTGGACACGGTTTTAAATTATCCGGGACTGGTCATTATTGCCGATTTCCCGCCAGGCCCAGGTCCGGCACTTAAAGCCATGGCCGCTTTGGCCGATATGCATTTAGTGGTGATGCTGGCAGATACCGCCTCGGTCTCTTTACTGCCACAAATTGAAAATGACCGCATGATAGGTCAGCCACTCAATAATAAGTGTGGTCATTATTTCGTACTTAACCAAAGTGACAATCGCCGCAATATTAGCCGTGAAGTCACTGGCTTTATGCAGCAGCGTTTGGGCGAGAATTTATTAGGCGTGGTTCATCGTGATGAAAGCGTCGCGGAAGCCAATGCTTCACAACAATCAGTTTATGATTTCAGCCCGGCATCAGCCGCAGCCTTTGATATCGAACTGGTGGCGAAGCGCGTAGCCAATATCCTGAATATTACCGTGGGTAACGGTGAAGTTCAGGCACCTATCCGCAGCCATTATTAATCGCCAGGCATTTGCCTGGCGGTATTAGCAATAATAACAACACAGCTTCTTTAGGGTGAATCATGAGTAAACTCGGGTTTTACCTGCTGCTGCTGGTGCTTGCACCTGTGGCTGCGGTAATCGTCATCACGCCTATGGACAGCCAAAAACAATATATTTTTGGCTTAATCAGCATCGGGATGATGTTTTTACTGGGCTTCAGCAAAAGCCGCAAAATAACCGTCATCATGGTTATCCTTTCTGCGCTGATGTCGACCCGATATATCTGGTGGCGCACCACGGAGACGCTACAGTTTAATTCCGAGATTGAAGCGATTCTCGGTATCGGCTTATATCTGGCCGAACTGTATGTCTGGCTGATTCTGATTCTCGGCTTCCTGCAAACTACCTGGCCATTAAAACGCACCATTGAACCGTTGCCGGACGATACCAGCCTGTGGCCCACTGTCGACGTCTATGTCCCGACTTATAACGAAAGCCTCGACGTTGTCCGTGATACCGTGCTGGCGGCCCAGTGTATTGATTATCCGCGTGACAAACTCAAGGTCTATTTGCTGGATGATGGCAAGCGCAGTGAGTTTGCGGTTTTTGCCGCCGATGTGGGCGTGGGCTATATCACCCGCGACGACAACAGCCATGCGAAAGCCGGTAACCTCAACCATGCGATGAAAATCACCAAGGGTGAGCTGATCTGCATCTTTGACTGTGACCACGTCGCCACGCGTACTTTCCTGCAGGCGACCGTCGGTCCGTTCCTGAACGATCCCAAGCTGGCGCTGTTGCAGACGCCACACTATTTCTATTCACCGGACCCGTTTGAACGTAACTTGCGTGCGGCACGGACGATCCCGAACGAAGGGGCTTTGTTCTACGGCCCGGTTCAGCAGGGTAACGACAACTGGAACGCGACCTTCTTCTGCGGTTCCTGTGCGGTGATTCGCCGTAGCGCACTGGAAGAGATTGGTGGATTTGCGGTGGAAACCGTGACCGAAGATGCGCACACCGCATTGAAAATGCAGCGTCTGGGCTGGGGGTCTGCCTTCCTGGCGATTCCGCTGGCTGCGGGTCTGGCAACTGAGCGTCTCGGTCTGCACGTGGTTCAGCGTAACCGCTGGGCACGTGGCATGACGCAGATCTTCCGTGTGGATAATCCGCTGTTTGGCCGTGGTCTGAAATGGCAGCAGCGCCTCTGCTACCTCAACGCCATGCTGCACTTCCAGTTCGGTCTGCCGCGCGTGGCATTCCTGACCGCGCCGCTGGCGTACCTGCTGTTCAACCTGAACATCATTCACTCGTCGGCGTCGCTGATCTTCGCCTACGTATTGCCGCATTTGGTGATGTCGCTGTACGTCAACTCCCGCATGAACGGCAAGTTCCGTTACACCTTCTGGGGTGAAATCTACGAAACCGTGATGTGCTTCCACCTCGTGATCCCGACGTTGCTGACCATGCTGGCACCTAAGCGCGGTAAATTTAACGTAACGGATAAAGGGGGCTTGCTGGATCAGGGCTTCTTCGATTTCCACATCGTCCGCCCCCATGTGATTGTCGCGGTACTGCTGACCATTGGTATCGTCGCGGGCGTCGTACGTGCAACGGCACATGATTACTTCGGTGTTGACCCTTATGTTATCGCCCTCAACGTCGGCTGGGCGGTGTTCAGCCTGATCATCCTGATGGCGGCGATTGCCGTGGCGCGCGAAACCAAACAGGTACGTAAAACCATTCGTATCGACGTGCAGATTCCGGCGGTGATTCACTACGCCAGCGGTATCTCATCACGCACCCAAACCAGCGACCTGTCGATGGGCGGCGCGCAACTGGATGCGCCGGACAATCGTCATGAGCATGATGAAATTGAAGAGATTGACCTGCTGCTGAAATCCGGTGCCATCACTATTCCGGTGAGCAAAATCTCCGGCGATGAAGAGACCATTCGTCTGCGCTTTGGTGATATGCCGCTATCGCGTCGTCGTGAGCTGGTGCGTGTGGTACTGGCGCGCGCCGATGCGTGGATCCAGCCGGAGTATAAGCAGGACAACCCGCTGGTATCGCTGGGCACCATTATTCGTACCGTATTTGAGCTGTTCTGGCTGACCTGGAAAGATCGCCGTGAGAAGCGTAAGCGTAACAACCAGTCGGCAGTGAAAGAGGACAGCGCAGTATGAAGAATTTGACGCAAACGTTGCTGGCAAGCTCGCTGGCGACGGCGCTGATGCTCGCCCCGGCCTGGGCAGAAACTCCTGCGGTAACGCAGGATAGTTCGGCCTTGTCCAACGTGCCGCCACCGCAAGGCATCCAGAGTGAAGCGGATGCCCAGTTGCAGCAGGCGGCGGGTGCAATACCTTATGCGCCCACTGAAAATGCACCAGCGACTGAAAATAGTGCCCCGGCTGCGATGGATATGCCAGCAGCCAACGCCACAAACCCGGCTGCACCAGAGGCGGAGCTGCCTGCTACCACGCCAGCGCCAGAGATGGTGCTGCCTGATGTGGCACCTGCGGCATCAGTCGCCGCACCCGTGGTTTCCGCTTCTGCGATGCTCAATCAACCTATCAGCAGCACCATTTCCGTGGCGCAGATGGGCCAGCCGCAGGGCATCACCTTAACCGGCGGTCAGCTGCAATCGGGTATCATGTTTACTCTGCCGAGCGATGAAGTGATCACCAACGCGCGCCTGAATTTGTCGCTGCGCGTTTCAGCAGCACTGGCGGCGCGTAATACCTCGTTGCAGCTGATGCTAAACGGTCAGCCGCTGGGCACCTTGCCACTGGGATCGAGCGACAGTGATGTCAGCGACTATCAGCTGGATATTCCGGCAGCGATGGTGGTTTCAAGCAACAACCTCAGCTTCAAAATTAACGATGCTGACAAACTGCTGTGCGAAAAAGAGAGTGCGCAGCAGTATCAGGTCTCCATCTTGCCGAAAACCACGCTGAGCCTCGAAGGCCAGCAGTTGAATATCGGCACCAGCCTGCGCAACTTCCCGCGTCCGTTTATGGATGCGCAGCGTATGACGCCAGCCAGCGTGACCTTCGGCTTTGCCGCCAATGCCACGCCGGACAGCATCAGCGCGGCGGCGTTAGTGGCATCATGGATGGGTATTCAATCGGACTATCGCGGCATTCGTTTCCCGGTGGTACGTGGCGATCTGCCTGAGCACAACGGCATTTTGATTGGCCATCCCGGTGAGAAGATCGGTTCTGTGACTTTGCCTGCCACCAACGGACCGCTGTTGCAGGTGATTGATAACCCGAACAACCCGGTTTACAAACTGCTGTTAGTGGTCGGCGCGGATGATGCTCAGCTGCGTCAGGCGGCCAACCGTTTGACCACGCAACCGCTGGCGACCGATGCCAGCAGTCTGAACGTGCAGCCGCAGCCGATTGGCCTGCGTAAGCCGTATGACGCGCCGCGCTGGATCAACACCACCCGCCCGGTGCGGTTGAGCGAGCTGCTGCGTAAAGATCAGAGTCTGACCACCACCGGCATCTGGCACGATGCGCTGAGCGTGAACTTCCGCGCGGCACCCGATTTGTTCATGTGGGATGGCGACACCATTCCGGTCGAGCTGCACTACCGCTTCCCGTCGGAAAGCTGGATTGATGAGAACAAATCGTTCCTCAACGTGATGCTTAACGGCACCTTCCTGCGCAACCTGACCGTAAACAAAGTCGGCTTGCTGGAGAGCGCCTGGCATCGTCTGGGCGGCGACGCCCGTCAGGAGCACTACACCCTGAAGCTGGAGCCGTATCTGATTTACGGTGATAACCAGCTGGCGCTGTACTTCAACATCAAACCGAAAGCGGACGCGCCCTGTGGTGTGTTGCTCAACAACAACATTAAGAGCCGCATCGAAGATGATTCGTGGATCGATCTGAGCCACACGCGTCACTTCACCATGCTGCCGAACCTGTCGTACTTCGTTGGCGCATCGTTCCCGTTCTCGCGTCTGGCGGACTTCTCGCAGACCACCTTGCTGCTGCCAGAAAAACCGACCGATGCGGAGATCTCCACGCTGCTGGATATGTCTTCACGTGCGGGTAACGCGACCGGTGTACCGCTAGTGCAGAACCAGGTGCTGTTTGGCTTGCCAAATGGTGGCACTAACCTGACACGCCTGCAGGACAGCGATCTGCTGGCGGTGAGCACCACACAGAACAGTGAATTCAATCAGCAGATGCTGGCTAACACGCCTTATCAGACCAGCGGTAATACGTTGGGCGTGAAAGATCCGACGACCTGGGACAAGCTGCGTGGCTGGCTGACCGGCGACTGGAATCTTCAGCAGTTGGATGCCGATCGTTACTTCTCCTCCAACGAAGCCTGGCGTGGCTTTGTCAGCTACCGCTCGCCGTGGAATGCCGATCGTCTGGTGGTGATGACGGTGGCAACCAGCGATCAACAGCTGCTGCGTTTGCATGAAGATCTCAACTCGGCGCGCATTAACGCGGGCATTCGTGGCGATACCGCCATCATCACCGATGAAAACGGTATCCGCAGTTTCCGCGTCGGCCCACAGTTCCCGAGTGGCGAAATGCCGTGGTACATGATGGTGGTGTGGTATGCCAACCAGCACTCGGTGCTGATGGCGCTGGCGGCTCTGTTGCTGGCAACGCTGGTCGGCGGTAGCGCATGGGCGATGCTGAAGCGTCATGCATGGCGACGCCTCAACCCGAAAGCTGATAGCAAGTCCGGCAAGAAGTAAGGATAAAAACAATGAAAAAAAATCTGTTGAGTGCCGGTATTCGTCATGCCCTGATTCTGGGTGGGGCACTGGCGTTCTCTCAGCCGCTGCTGGCGGCGGAGAGCACCAATCCTGCGTTACAAGCGTTGTTTGATCAGGCGGCTTACTGGCATCAGAAAGCGCATGACGATTTGGCCAAATCTTCGCTGCAAAAAGTGTTGATGGTGGAACCCAATAACACTCAAGCGCTTTATTTGCTGGCGCTCTATTCCCAGCAAAGCGGCAGCAGCGCGGAAGCGGCGCAGTGGCGCGCGCGCCTGAGTGCCGCATCGCCGAACGATCCGCACCTCACCGAACTGGATAATGCGCGTCAGCTGCAAACCATTCCGCAGGCGCAGCTATCGTTAGCGCGGCAGCAGGCCCGCAGCGGCAATATTGCGGCTTCGCTGCAGACCTGGCGCAATACCTTTAATGGCAATGAGCCACCACCGAGCGTGGCGGCGGAATATTACCTGACCATGGCCGGAGACCGCTCGCTGCTGCCGCAGGCGGTCGAAGCGCTGCGCCAATTCGCGGCCGATCATCCACAAGATACCGGCGCGAAGCTGGCACTCGGCAAAGCACTGACCTATCAGGAATCAACCCGTCGTCAGGGTATTGATCTGCTGGGCACGCTGGCGGATGGCAATAAAGACGCTGACCGTTCACTGCGCCAGGCGCTGCTGTGGCTCGGGCCGCAGGCGTCCGATGCTTCCCTGTACCAGACCTGGCAGCAGCGCCATCCGCAGGACAATGCGGTGATGGATTACTACCGTAAAAATGTCGGTGGTGCTGAGAAAGGGGCGGGCTTTACCGCACTGAACAGTGGTGACGTCAGCAACGCACAGAACAACTTTGAGAAAGTGCTGCAGGCAAACCCTCAGGATGCCGATGCACTGGCAGGGATGGGCTATGTGGCCCAGCGTGCCGGACGCTATGCGGAAGCTGCGGATTATCTGACGCGCGCCGCGCAGATGGGCGGCGATCAGAGCGAGACGCGCCAGAAGCAGGCAGCCGATGCGCGCTTCTATGCCCAGTTGGCCACCGCGCAGCAGGCGCTGAAAAACGGTGACAGCGCGCAGGCATTAGCCTTGAGTGAACCCCTGGCGCAGGCCGATGGCGAGAAAGGCGTTTCAGCTAAGCTGTTCCGCGCGGACGTGCAGCGTCGCAGCAATCAACTCGACCAGGCGGAACAAACCTATCGTTCTATCCTGCAAGGCGACCCGAATAACCGTAACGCCAAAGAAGGCCTGTTCTACGTGCTGCGTCAGCAGAACCGCAGCGCCGAAGCGAACACGCTGCTGGCATCACTGCCAGATAGCGTACGCCAGAGCGTGGCACCGCGCGGCAGCAGCACCGATCCGATCCGTGCGCAGGCCAAGCGTGAGCTGGCGGCAGGCAACAACAGCGCGGCGATTGCCACGTTGAACAGCGGGATTCAGCGTTATCCCAACGATGGCTGGCTGCGACTCGACCTGGCGCGTATTTATCGTGCTCAGGGCGATAGCATGATGGCCGCCAATATCATGCAGCCGTCAATGCGCAGCGGCGCCAGCACGGCAGAGCTGTATGCCGGCGCATTGAATGCCAGCGAAAGCGGCGCCTGGCAGCAGGCGAGTTTGCTGTTGTCACGCATACCGAACGGCAGCAAGAGCAGCGATATGCGCGAACTGGCGCAGCGTGTGAACTTCAACCTGCAGATGACCACCGCCGATCAGTATCTGGCGCAGGGTTCCAATGCTGCAGCGGCGAATACCCTGCGTGCGCTGGCCTCGTCACCTCCGTCCAACCCGGTGGATGCCGGTAATCTGGCACAGAAGCTGGCGAAAGCGGGCGATCTCACCACCGCTGTCTCTGTGGTGCGCAGCAATATGCAGCGCGGTATTCAGGGGAACGCCGGTGATTACGCTGCACAGGTCGCGGTGCTCAACCAGGCGGGTCTGAATACCGAAGCGCAGAGCTTCCTCAGCAGCCCGGAGCTGCAGGCGCGCAGTACGCCCACGCAGCTGGCGGGTATTCGCAACGGTTACGTGATCAACGAAGTGGATCGTCTGCGTGAGCAGAAGCAGTACGCCGCGGCTTACGACAAGCTGGTGGGCGCACTGCAGCACGATCCACAGAACCGCGATCTGATGTTCGCCATGGCGCGACTGTATCAGTCCGGCAAGATGAACAAAGAAGCGGGTGTGGTGTATGACTACCTGATGACCCAGGATACGCCAACGCAAGATGCGCGTACCGGTGCCATCAACGTGGCACTGGCCAACAATGACGTCAATAAAGCCAATACCCTGACACGCGGCCTGAACAATGAGCAGTCACCGGATCGCCAGCTGTTACTGGCGCGCGTGGCCGAAGCCAACGGCAATCACAGCCAGGCCATGAGCTATCTGCGCAGCGCGCGCGGCCAGTTGATTGGTCTGCAGGGCGCCACCAATGGTGATACGCCAAGCGTGGGTGGTCTGGCATTGGCGGATAACCCGTTCATCAACCGTGGTACTTCGCCGGTGGGACGTTCTCCGTCTGCCTATGGCGCGGTGATGCCATGGCAATCGTCACCGGATGTCACCAGCAGCGCAACGGGGACCACGCTGGCCAGCAACACACCAGCAATCCAGCAGAGCCAGACGCTGCGCCAGATCGACAGTATGATGGATGACCTGCAAGAGAAAACCGGCACCTGGATTCAGGGCGGCATGCAGATACGTGGTCGTGACGGCGAATCAGGTCTGAGCAAACTGACCGAAGCCAAAGCGCCACTGACCTTCTCCACCGTCCCGTTTGGCGAATCGCGCTTTGACTTTACTATGACACCTGTCTCGCTCACGGCGGGCAGTGCGGCGGGCGATGCGTGGCGTCGTTTCGGCACCAATGCCCTGGTGCAGGGTAATGTGGTGGCGTCAGGCGATGCCAAAATTGACGATGTCCCGTCTTCATCCACTGATTCGCAGAAAGCCACGGGTGTTGAGCTGAACCTGGCATTGAAAGGCGACAGCTACAAGATTGACCTCGGCAGTACGCCACTCGGACAGGATTTGAGTACCCTGGTGGGAGGCGTGCAGTGGTCACCGAAACTCACTGACTTCCTGACGCTGATCCTCACCGGTGAACGTCGCGCGATGACCGACAGCCTGCTCTCCTATGTGGGCGTGGAAGATAAAACCAGCGGTAAGCGCTGGGGTCGCGTGACCAAAAACGGCGGTAATGCCTTGCTGAGCTATGATAACGGCGATGCTGGTTTCTATGTCGGCGGTGGCGCGTACAGCTACATTGGCGAAAACGTGGCGAGTAACAACAGCGTGCAGGCGACTGCCGGTGCGTATGTGCGTCCGTTCCACTACGACGACCGCGAACTGAAAGTGGGCATGAGCCTGTCGTGGATGGATTACTCGAAAAACCTGAGTTACTTCAGCTACGGTCAGGGCGGTTACTTCAGCCCGCAGAACTATGCATCGGTCTCGTTCCCGATCGAGTTCTCCCGCAAGTTCGACGATCTGAAAGTGAACGTGGGTGGTTCGGTGGGTTATCAATCCTACAGCCAGGATAAGAGCGCCTACTTCCCGAACGATCCGACTTACCAGGCACAAATGCAGAGCCTGGCCGATCAGGGTTACGTGAAGAGCGCGTATTACAGCGGCGAGAGCAAGAATGGCATTGGCTATAACTTGCACGCCGGTGCGGATTATAAGATCAACAAAGATGTCACTGTGGGTGGGCAATTAGGCTACGACACCTTTGGCGATTACAACGAAAGCACAGCGAATCTGTACTTCCGTTATCTGTTCGGAGACAACTAAATGAGTGAGCAGGCAACCGCGCGCGTCAGCCATCCGCATCAGCCGGGTTGGTTTGATCTGGTCAGCGTGATGATTGAAGGGATGCTGGACAACGCGGGCGAGGAAGCCGAAGGCTTTCTCAACAATGTGGGCGCATCGCTGGCAGCGCGCTATCCTTTAGCGGAAGCGCGCACCGTGCAGGATCTGGAACGCGAGATGAATCTGCAACTGGCGCGCTTTAGCTGGGGTTTCACCCAGCTTCAGCCGCTGGAAAATGCCATTCTGATTCAGCACCATGCGCTGCCGCAGGGCGACAGCAAGGTGGGTGCAGAGCGCTGGCAGCTGGCGATGAGCGCCGTGCTGGCCGGTGTTTATTCACAGTGGCTGCAGGCACAGGGCGGCAGCGCTGTGGCGCCGGTCACCTTCGAGAAGAATGACGGCAACACGCTGCATTACCGATATCAATAGGATTGTTTGATGAGAGTCATGCGCTTCTGGCGTCTATGGATGCTGTGTTTCATGGTGATGTTTTTCAGCGCCCAGGCTGCAGCAGATGGCTGGAGCACCTTCAAAGGCCGCTTTATGAGCGGCGATGGACGTATCAGTGATACGGCCAACAACAATGTCAGTCATACCGAAGGTCAGGGTTATGGCATGCTGTTGGCGGTCGCGAACGACGACCGCACCACGTTTGATCTGCTGTGGAAGTGGACGCGTACCCATCTGCGTAATCCGCAAAACGATCTGTTCTACTGGCGTTACACGCCGGGTGCTTCAGACCCGATTGCCGACAAGAACAATGCCTCTGATGGCGATGTGCTGATTGCGTGGGCACTGCAGCGCGCAGGCCAAAAGTGGGGCGGTGATTATCAGTCAACTTCTGACCGTATTCAGCGCGCCATCGTCAAACAAAACGTCATCACGTTTGGCGGCCACACGGTGATGTTGCCTGGAGCACAGGGCTTCAACAAAAACAGCTATGTGGTGCTGAATCCCTCTTATTTCCTGTTTGCCGCCTGGCAGGCGTTTGCCGATCGTAGCCATCTGCGCGTATGGAATAACCTGATCGACGACGGCATGGAACTGCTCGGTGATATGCACTTCGGCAAAACCGGTCTGCCGCTGGATTGGGTGGCGTTGAATGCCGATGGTTCGGTGGCACCGGCGGTGGGTTATTCCAATCGCTTTAGCTACGATGCCATACGCGTTCCACTCAACATCTGGTGGTATGACCCGCAGAGCCTGCGTCTTGTGCCATTCCAGCGCGTCTGGCAGGGTTATGATCGCCAGACGACACCGGCCTGGTTTGACGTGCTCGCCAACACCCCTGCGCCTTACAATATGGAAGGCGGTTTGCTGGCGGTTCGCGATCTGACCCTGAATCAAACCGGTTATCTCAGCGATCGTCTGGCGCCGGATCAGAACTACTTCTCCGCCAGCTTGCAGTTACTGACCTGGCTGGCGTATCAGGAAAAGCGTTAGCCAATCTCGGGTTGCGTCGCGAGGACGCACATTTTAAAAGCTGTACTTCATTGATGGAGTGCGGCTTTTTTTATGTCTAAATTTCACGTAGCAGCTCACATTGTTTATCTTTTTCAAGACAATAACCTGAAGCGCGTTGATCTTGATCAATGCTGAGCCATAAACCAACATGTGAATTTGTCATGCTAAAATGTATAGACAAAAGTGTATGCTAAAATGCAACGGAATTGGAGTTTGAATGGGATACCATCAAAGCGGAAACCAACATCCGCAAGCATGGCATCAGCTTTGAAATTGCAGCCAGAGTCTTTGATGACCCTTATCACATCGCTAGTCAGGATCGCGTTGAAAACGGCGAATATCGCTGGCAGACGTTGGGTAGTGTGTCGGGTTATCTCATCGTATTGGTTGCCCATACGGTCAGATTTGAACAGGGTACCGAGATTGTCAGGATTATCAGTGCTCGTTCTGCAACGCGAAATGAGAGGAGGCGATATGAGCAAAATCAGAGTTAAACGCAGTGAACTGCCGCCGCTTACAGATAAACAGCAGTTGGAACTGGAAGCGTTGAGTCAAAAAGCGGACGGAGACATTGATTTTGAGGACATTGCGCCGTTAGACGACGCCTTCTGGAGCACAGCTACGCGCGGCCGCTTCTATCGTCCGGTAAAAACGCAAGCCTCGGTGAGGATTGATGCCGATGTTCTGGAATGGCTGAAAGCGCCAGGGAAAGGTTACCAGACGCGCTTGAATGCGATTTTGCGCGCCGCCATGATGCGAGAGCTGCAAAGCAAATAGCCACGCGATGGATTCGGCACATCATGGTGGTGAACTTTAGTCACCCCCATGATGGCTACCGAACCGGGTGCATCATTCAGTCAACATTGAGTCGGGTCAACTATTTAAAATCCGCATACGGCTCAAGCGGTTGTGGTGGCATATCCATGTCGCCGTTCCAGCCGCCCATTGAGTAACGCATGTAGATCAAGCCGTGGCTTGGGGTGTAATCCTTGGCTTGCTGAATATCCATGGCGAGACCGACTGACCAGTGTGGCGTGATGCGGCGTTCTACCACGGCTTGCAGGGTGTAACCGAAACCGTTGCCGGAGCTGCTGTCGGAGGTCGGGTTGGAAGCCAGCGTAAAGCCAGGATTGACCGGATATCGCTGCTGGCCGTCGGTTTGCGATTGTGACCAGGAGACCGAGCCGCCCAGATCAAACGACCAGTTCTCAGTGCGCTGGCGATAAGTGACCGGCACCGCCAGCGAGAAATACTGCTGCGGACTGTAGTAGCCGCCCTGGCCGAAGGTGTAGTCGCTAAGGTCTTTTTGGTAATGCCACAGCATGCTGTTCAGGCCGACGGTGGCGCGGCGATTATCTTCGTTGATCAGTTTGTAGTAATAGCCGGCCATCAGGCGTTCACGGCTGTTATCTGCGACATTTTCCCCGGTAATTTGGTGGGCGCTGATATCGGCCCATACGCCATTCGCGCCGCCCTGATCGTAACTCAGCCCCACCGAACCACCGGTTGCCACTACGCCGCCCCAGGTTTTGCCGCCGTTGGCCGCCGGATCGCGCGCACCAGCATAGGCCAGCAACGAGCTGGAGATTGGTCGGCGTGAAGCGGTGAACGTCACGCCCATATCATCAATATCGGTTTTCCAGCTCAGACCGCCTACCCAGTTAGTGACTTCAAAGCCGAGCGGTGTGGTGCCGATATCGCCAGACCAGCGATCGTTATGCCAGCCAACGCCTATCGCCGTGCCTTCATCACGTTGGGTAAAGTCGCGGCTACAGCCTCCGGAGTTATCATCATTACAGCTACCAAAGCGTTCGCTGTGGCTGCCATTGCTGGTGGAGAAAGTGCCCGCTGATACCAACACATGATCGACGCGCACAAAGCTGCGCCCGTCGGCCAGCGGTGTCTCCGCCTGCATCATGGTGGTATGCGCGGTGAAATCGGAGATACCGCCGGTGCCTTTATCGCGCGAATAATCCTGTTCAAGCGTGAAGGTGGTGTCCTGCTGACGATAGATATCGGCGGCATCGCTGCGAATACCGCGCTTCAGCCAGTCATCGCTGGCGTCGTTACGCGTCAAACGGGTATAGCTGTCATTATCCTGCGGCGCGTCGGCGCTGATACCGCTGGCCGTCATTGCCAGACGATAGTCTTGCTGCGCCGCATCAGGCTGTTGCTGCTGAGTTTCCAGACGTGCCGCATCGCGATAGACCAACGCTTTGCTTTGCGAGGGGGCTTCTTTGGCGGCGCGCGTTTTTAAATCGTTGAAAAGCTGCTGCGCATGCGCCGTGTCGCCGCTGTTTTGCCATGCCAGCGCCACGCGGCGTCCGCTGTTGATATTTTGCTGCGCTACACTGGAGGGTAAAGCCTGCAGCGCCTGACGAGCTTCGTCTGGGCGTTTCAGGGCGATCAGTGCTTCGATACGGCCCAGTGCTGCATCATTGTTGGTCGCATCCTGCTGCAGTACACGTTGGTAACTCGCCAGCGCCGCTTTCGCGTCGCCGCGTTCCAGTGCCCAATCCGCCAGGGTGATATCACGTCGCGTTGAGGCCGGTTGCTGTTGCAACAGTGCCAGCGCGGCAGATTCATTGCCGTTGGCGCGCAGCTCGCTGGCACGGGCGTACACTTTATCCTGCGTTAAGCGATCCGCCAGCTCATGCATATTGCTGTCCCAACGCGTTTCCGGCAGGCGATGCAGTGCCGCCAGCGCAGCATCATCCTGATCGCCGGACGAGAGCCACAGCGCCCAGGCATAGAGCGCGGCGGGTTCCTGCGCGTGCTGGCGCACCATGGCGTCCATCACCTGTGCGCCTTGGGCTTCTTCACCGCTGCTACGCAGTGCGTTGGCTAAGCGGTAAGAGAGCCAGATATCGTTGGGATTATCTTGTGCGGCCTGGCGGTATTTCACCACCGCCTGATGCCACTGACCTTGCTGCGCCAGCGCATCCGCTTCAGCACGCAGGCTGTCGCTGCGCAGCGATCGCAACGTCTCGGCCAGTGACCGCTGTTGCGCGGCGGGCAGGGCATTGATAAACGCCATGGCGCGGGCAGGGGACTGCTGCTGATACAGCGCAGCCAGTCGGCGCACGGCGGTGGTATTGCTGCGATCAAGGCGCAGTGCCTGTTGCCAGTACTGTTCTGCCTGGGGATCATTTTTTCGCGCCTGAGCGACGTCACCGAGGCCAATCAACGCCCAACTGTCACGATTATCAATGGCCTGCGCGCTGCGATACTGGCGTTCCGCGCTCGCTAAATCACCCTTTTTCAGCGCATCGTCGCCGTTATTGATCGCCAGCCAGTAACGATTGGTTTGCAACAGCGACTGCCATTTGCCCACTTGTGTACTGGCCTGCCCGGCCTGAATCGCTTTCTGCAGCCAGCTGATCGCCGCTGCGCGGTTATTCGCTCGCGCCTGCGCCTGACCCATCGCGCCCATCAGCTCGGCATCATTCGGGTTGGCTTTTAGCGCGGCGTTGAGTGACGCAATGGCACCCGCGCCACCGCCGGCATCCACCAGCGCCAGCCCGCGCATGCGCTGACGATAGGCGGGATCGGCCAGCAGCTTCTGTTGTCTTGCCAGCTCTTCCTCGCCGCGCTGTTGCGCATCACCGGAAGTAAACACCTGCAAATACTGCTTCAGAGTGGCCACCGTGCCCTCTGACACCGGCTGATATTGAATCTGCTGCAGCCAGAGTTCGGAGGCGGCATCACGTCCGCCGTCACGATTGGCCAGACGACGCAGCTGCACCAGCGCCTCGCCGGGCTGATTGTTATCAAACGCCATGCGCGCCAGCTGCAGTTCTACACCGATGTTGCCGGGATAACGTGCTTCCAGCGCCTGCAACTGGCGATAAGCGGTGGGCTGCTGACCGGGTAAACGCGCCACCAGCCGCCAGTATTCCAGTTCGGTATTCACATCCGGGAACACGCCGTGGAACAGGTCATCCCAGGCCGTTTTGGCTTCTTCTACGCGGCCTGCCGTGGCCAGTAAACGCGCCTGCTGCAGTTGCTGGCGCCCTTCAGCGCTCATCAGCCGCAGGCCGGTTTCCGATTCACGCGTCGCCGCGTCATTGGGCGCCGCTTTCTTTAGTTCATCGAGCAGCGTCTGCGCTTTAGCCTGATCGCCCTGACGCAGCGCCATGCGGATTTGTGCGGCCAGCACCTGCGGGTTATCAGGATCGATTTTTTCCAGACGATAAAGCGACTGCTGCACCAAATCATACTTGTTGGTGGATTCACCGGTGCGAATCTGCATCAGCAGCCATGCCACCGGTGACACCTGCGGACCCTCGGCAGCCATGCCGGAGCCCGCCAGGATACTGGCAATCAGCAGCCCGAGTGGCAGTTTATTCATCGTCTTCCAGCTCGGCCAGGCGGCGACGGCTCACCATGCGCATCAGGCGCCATGCCATCAGAGCAAACAGAATCACCACCACGACGGCACAAATCGCCAGCCATACCGGGTGGGTCGCCAGCAGGTTCCACAAACGTTCCCACCATGGCAGATGGCCGACGAAGTAGGTATCGCCGACGCGCACGCTGGTGACGCCCGATTCACGCACGATGGTGGCAGACCCGAACACAGCGGCGCGCTTGCCACTGTCGAGCAAGGCATTGTTCAGCAAATCCCAGCCGCGCGGGCTGTCGGCTAACAGTGCGACCACGCTGCGCTGATCGTTAAACGGCGACTGGAAGCCGACTATCGCCCCCATCGGCCCACGTGAGCTGATACCGGTCTGGCTTTCAACCGCGCGATCGCTGGCGGACACCGGCACGTTCTGCGCGGTAATCGGACGCGATGGCATGTTGATCCAACTGCGCGCCGCATTCACCAGCAGGTTGATCTTCTTATCGTCCTGCAGATCCTGCGGAATGCCGCCGATCATCAGCAGGTCAGCGTCTTGGTCTTTTGCCTGCTTCCAGTCATCGCTCATCTGCACGCGCAGCGCCGGATAGCCGGTCTGTGCACCTATAGCGCCCAGCGCGTTCAGCATGGTGCTGACTTCACCGTTGGCGGGTTTCGGTTGCACTAACACCAGCGTCTGCGCCAGATCGGCGTAGCGGCTGTAAGGGAAACCGGCGTTGGCGTAAGCACCCAGCGAAGGCATTTCGATGTAGTGGCGATAGCCGGAGAAGTCGATGCTGGAGTTGTCATCGATCACCACATGATGGCCTACAGCGGTGACGGTTTCGCAGCGACCGTCGGCGGTGCCACCGATAAAGGTGTTAGCGTAATCAAAGCTGAAGCGCAGTTGGTTGACCACGCCGAGACGCAGCGCCGGGATGGTCAGTTGGCGGTTGCTGTCCTGCAGACCTTGCATCAGGGGAATGCGCATGATCTGCTGACCTGCCGTGTCTTTCGGCGTCAGCGGGTAATCCTGCATGAACTGATTGTTCAGATGCACCGCCAGACGCGATCCATCTTGCTGGATCGGCGAGGTGTAGCGGTAAATCAGATCCATGTCGATGCCGCGCGCGCGCACCAGGAACAGGTCGGGCGGCAGGTTCAGCGTCAGGCTGATGGGATTCGGTTGTAAACCATCGGCCTGCAGCTGGTTCTGATAATGCGTCAGTTCAGCAAATGTGGTGCGGCGATCGGTGCGCACCCAGTTAGGCGCATCATAGGCCTGACGCGGTGCCAGCATTTTCACGCTGTCGATGGTCGAGGTATCACCACGCAGCAGCAGTTCGCCCTGGGCAATGCCTTCGACGGCAGTCAGCAGATCGTTGTCATCCCGGCCGAGGATCAGCAGCATTTTTTCGTAGGGATTGTCCGGCTGGCTCACCATTTCCACCGTGGGTTTCTCCACCGGTGGCAGATCTTTCAGGAAGTCAGGGCGATGGTCATTGGTGGCAAACACCACCGCATGCTGCTCTTTCGGCAACTGGTTATACAGTACCGGGAAGGATTGACCACGCCACTGCGCTTTGCTGCCGAACCACGAAGCCAAAATACCCGCCGCGCGCTGCTGCAGCAGGTTAGGCTGATTGCTGAACACCATCGGTAACTGCAACGGGCGGCTGTCACGCGCATCAAAGAACGGTTCCGGGAAGTGTGACAGGTCGTTCTTCAGCGGCAGTTTTTGCAGCGTCAGATCGAGCTTGCTCTCTTTACCGATATCCATCCAGATGGTGCTGTTGGCCGGGTTCTCACACACGTTGGCGTAGTGACCCACCAGTTCGAGGCGCACGCGGTTAAAATCGCCAATAAAACGCGGATCGATCGGCAACTGGGTTTGATCCTCTTTGCCCAGCTGATCGGCGGTGACGGTGACCAGCCCCACCAGTTCATCGTTGAGATAGACCTTGAGCTGCGACAGCGTCGGGATCAGCGCGGGTGAAGGGCGATAGCTGAGCGTCAGCAAGGCGCGAGTCACCACTTCATCACTGCGCACGCCGAACTCAATCTGGCTGGTGGGCTCCGTGCCGCGCAGTGTCATGCTGCCTGGCGGAGGCGCGACCTGATTAAACAGCAGTTGGCTGTCGCGCAGCGGGGCATTGGCATCCAGCGGCTGGCTGACTGTTGGCAGCGGTATCTGTGCACTGGTGCGCGGCGCTTCAGGAGCGGAAGGCTGCGGCGCGGCCTGTGCCAGCGTTGCGGTGCCCAGCAGCAGGGCAGTAAACCAGCTCAGTTTTCTCGTCATGGTCATATCATCAACTTATGAAAAATCGGTTTTGATTGCCGCAGGTGCGCGGCCAATGCCCTGTGGCAGCAGTGTCGCCAGCCAGCTCACCAGGGAAGTCAGTGCCCGGAACAGACGGCGCAATGGGACAGGGCCATACTCCGCCAGACGCAGGTAACCTTTGAAACCCAGCACCATAATATCGGCCAGGCTTTGCACCGGTTTATCTTCCGGGAAGCCGTCCTGCCACAGCGCCCAGGTATCGGCACGGGCGAAGGTACACTGGATAAATTCAATATGCTGGCGAGTGGTGAGCTGATGCAGGCGAATACCGGCGCGTCGGCCGAATACGCGTTGTACCTGGCACGGGAAGCTGAATTCCTGCTGGCCACGGCGCAGCAGCAGCCACACGGGCTCATCCTCTTTCAGCGCATCCGCTTCACGCAGTTCGACACCCACACCGCCATCTGAATAGTCACGCAGGGTGCACGGCACCATATGGCCATCTTCACGTGCAATGGCGGCGGGCATGGCAATCTCGACGCGATGTGCTTCGCGAATCTGGCGCGCTTCCACTGAAACCGCCACGGCGCCGCCGAGAATAATCATGTTGTATACCACCCACACCAGGCTCACCCAGATGGTGAGCATCTCGTTGGCTGGGCCATACGCCATGCGCCAGAACGCCATGCCGATACCCGCAATATTCAACAGCACCAGCATCATATAAGGCTTGGTGATCACCCAATCGAGATGACGCTCTTCGACCAGGCCGCCTTTCGCCGTGACGTTGAACTTGCCTTTGTGCGGGTTAAACAGCGCGACGGTGGTGGGACGCGCGATATACCACGCCAGCACCGTTTCATACACTTCACTCCAGAATGAGTGACGCCAGCGTCCCTGAATGCGTGAGTTAGTCAGGCTGGTGTGCACCATGTGCGGCAGCACATAGATCGCAATCGCCAGTGCGGGCGCGTAGATGATGTAGGCGTGGCACAGCAGAAACGCCAGCGGAGCCAGCAGGAAGATCAGGCGCGGAATCCCGGCGAGGAAGTGCAACATGGCGTTGGCGTAGCACAGCCGCTGTACCAGCTTTAAGCCCTTGCCCATCAGTGGATTGTCGAGGCGGAAAATCTGCACCATGCCGCGCGCCCAGCGAATACGCTGGCCGATGTGCGCGGACAAACTCTCGGTGGCAAGGCCCGCCGCCTGCGGAATACGAATATAGGCAGAGGTATATCCCTGACGATGCAGACGCAGCGAGGTGTGCGCATCTTCGGTCACAGTTTCAACGGCAATGCCGCCAATCTGATCCAGCGCGGTGCGGCGCAATACGGCGCAAGAGCCGCAGAAGAACGCTGCATCCCAGGTATCGTTGCCGTCCTGCACCAGGCCGTAGAACAGCGAGCCTTCATTCGGCGTCTGGCGGAAGCGACCGAGGTTACGCTCGAACGGATCGGGTGAGAAGAAGTGGTGCGGCGTTTGCAGCATCGCCAGGCGGTGGTCTTTCAGGAACCAGCCCATGGTCAGCTGCAGGAAGGAGCGGGTCGGCACGTGGTCACAGTCAAAAATCGCCACGTAATCACTGCTGCAGGCCACTTTCAATGCATGGTTGATGTTGCCCGCTTTGGCATGCTCGTGGGTGGGGCGCACCACATAATTGACGCCCACGCTGGCGGCAAATTCGCGAAACTCCTCACGGGTGCCGTCATCCAGCAGATAGATGTTGAGCTTGTCCTGCGGCCAGTCGATGCCCATCGCGGCATAAATGGTCGGTTTCACCACGCTCAGCGGCTCGTTGTAAGTCGGCACCAGAATATCGACGCTGGGCCAGGAAGTGATTTCCGGCGGCATTGAAACGGGCTGGCGATTCAGTGGCCACAGCGTCTGGAAGTAACCCAGCACCAATACCGTCCACGAATAGGTTTCAGCGCCAATCAGCAGCAGACCGAATGTCAGACT
Organism: Pantoea sp. S61; assembly: GCF_016625145.1. Taxonomy (NCBI): domain Bacteria; kingdom Pseudomonadati; phylum Pseudomonadota; class Gammaproteobacteria; order Enterobacterales; family Erwiniaceae; genus Pantoea; species Pantoea sp. S61. Next base: position 90,023 of record NZ_JACVUO010000018.1, on the reverse strand, counting down.
CAGCGGATCGTCCCAGTTCAGGGTCTCGGTGTAGCGCCACCACAAATAGCGGCATGAAATAGTGAGCGACAGCACAATCAGCATGATGGTGGAGAGGCGGCCCGGCACGCGGCGCACCATCATTGCCAGGCCCCACAGCAGAAGTACGAAGACAAATTGCGTGGTGATGCCAAACGGCTGTGAAATACACAACAGCGCCAGCAGGCTGGCGACAATCGCCGCGACAATAAACAGCAGTTGGCGTATACGCGGTGGCAGTTTCTGCAAGAGCTGTTCGGTACGCAGATGAACGCCCGTTTTCGCCATGCGTGCGGGAAGCGCTCCCAGCCATTGATAACACTGCTGACGCCAGCGGAAAAGTGGGCCAAACGCGTTAAACCGTTTACGCTCGCTGCGTGCGCTGTTATCGAGCGGTAACACCAGCATCAGCCACAGGCTCTGCATGGCGTAACGCAGAACGTCTAACGGGCGAGGACGCAGCGGTGAGATTTGCGGATAGTATCGCTGACGCTGTTGCAACAAGCGCTGCCAGCCGGGCGTTTCCAGCCGCAGCAGCGACCAGGCGAGCACGCACCAGAGCAGATGCAACATCACGGTTAAGCGGCCCGCGCCATGCTGGCGAGCCACGCGGGCACGGCTTTGTAGCGCCTGCCAGGCCTGAGGTACCAGCAGCCAGCGCAACGGATTCACGCCGCACCACCCGCAACGTTCAGTATTAGCCAGTTCGCCAGCGTATTGATTTCTTCGCTCGCCAGTGCATGAGGACGATATTCGCCCACCGGTTGTTTCATCATCAAGGCTTCTGCCAGTGCTTCATCGCGGTGAATCACCTGCGGAATCAGGTTCTTCAGCGTGCGCAGCCACAGTTGATGCAGATCCTGTTGTAGCTGGCTGTTGGCGTTGAATTGATTAATCAAAAACAGCGTATGCGGCAAAAAACGCGGATGGTGCAACCGCAACTGGCAGTTGGCATCCAGCGATAGCACTTGCAACAGACGATCGGCGTGAATGGCGAAGGATCGTTGCCACGGCAGTAGATCCGCTGGAAGGTCGAAGATCACCCAGCGATAGTGTGATTTCAGGGCCGGCAGCGCCTTCAGCAACGGCGCAGCAAGCTGTTCGTCGGCATTTTGCAGACTTAAGCACTGCTGAGGGGTTAACGCGCCGAACGGTAAAAAATCGAGACCGGTTTGATAGCGCTGCGCACACTGTTGCCATGACTGCTGTTCCAGCAGTGCGGGAACCCAGCCCTGGGTGTGATTGAGCGCTAGATTAAAATGGGCGGCCAGTTGATTCGAGGCGGAAAAATCTATGACCAGCACCGACTCCTGTAAGGCATTAAGCGCCCAGCCAAGCGCCGCACTGAGTGATGTTGCGCCACAACCGCCGCGCAAACCTTGTAAGGCAATAACCGGCATTAGCGTTCTGGCTCCTGAGCGGCAGATAATTCACGCAGCAGCGGCCAGCGTGTCAGCAGACTATTCAGTCGCTCTTCGCGGGCAATATCAATGTAACGAAATGCCTTGAGGGAAAAGGCTTCGCTCAGGGTATTAATGTCATCCTGATCTTCAGTAGTTGACGCGACCAGCGAAAAGGCATTCTCTGTTTTCATTACTTTTTGCCACCAAAAAACAGCAATGGATGAATTGTGGTTCTATTTTTTGTTAAGTTTAAACCCGGCAAAATGCGCAGACTATGCAAAAATCGATATCATTTGAGATAGCGCAGGTTTTATTTATTTCAGCAGTTCCAATCGTCGCCGTCTATATTAAACTAGCCTGGATTGTTCTGATCGCGAAACAAATATGAAAAATCGCTATGCGCTTGGCCTACAACAGGTTCAGCAGGAATTCGTTACCCTGCAAAATCCGGGGTTTTATTGGATTACCAGTCAGCGTCAGGAAGACGCGCGGGTACTGCTGCGTCAGGTGGTGAGCCATCAACAGGCGGCAACCCTGGTCAGTTCAGATGAGAAGCCTCAGTCATTACTGACGCCGGACCCACTGACAGGACCGGCGCGCATTCCCTTATTTTCGCTGCCGGCCAATAAAGCCAGCTTGCAGCATCTGGAGAATGATTTCGCGCGTGTGCTGAATAGCCGAAGTGGTTTAATGCTGTTTTACAGCAACGCTGCGCAGTGGAGTAAATTATCCGAGGATGAGCTGACGCTCTGGGTTAAACGCATGCGGCGGTTGTTGATCAAAAAACAAATCACGCTGTTATTGATCACCTCGGGGGCGTCAATTATTCATCTGCGTAACCATCTACAGCGTTATTTTCGCCAACTTGATGGTGTCGCACATTTAGAATTCCAACAGGATAGTTGGCAATATCGAATTAACTGGTGGTACTCCGCAGACAAATTACTGGCTGACCGTGCGATTCGCTTGAGTTGTAATGAGAATCAATTCATTGCCATTAATGACGTTGAACAAACCACCCCTCTTAGCCTTAATGATGAAAATCAGTTTCTGGCACAAGAAGGGGTGCTGGAAGGCGCACCGCCGCTCTCCAGCCAGTGGCAACTGTTTAGCGATAATGAAAGCGTCTTCTCGCGTGCACAACAGGCCAACGCCGCCACGGTCATTTTTAGCCTGGCCCATAACCAGGACATTAATGCCCTGGCAAAAATGGTCCACAGTTTGCGCCGTTCGCGCGGCAACGCATTAAAGATCGTGGTGCGCGAAATCAGTACCAGTCTTAGGTATAGCGATGAGCGATTGTTACTGGCGTGTGGCGTGAATGCCATCGTGTCCGGCGCTCAAACGCTGTCACGCTTTCTCACCACGCTGGAAGGGATTCAGGGCCAGCAGTTTACGCGTCATGTTCCGGCCAACTTGCCCGCGCTGATGCAGGCACTCCAGCCGTTGCAGCAAAAAGGGTATCTTCAGTTGGAGTCTTTCTGCGCGGCGGTGCAGCAGCTGATGAGCAATACGCTGCTGCCGGAAAACGACAAAGGGCTGATGGTGGCATTGCGTCCGGTGCCACAGTTGAAACCCGAGCAAATTTTGACGCTGTGCAAACCGCGTCGTTTCGGTGATTTGGTGACGCTGATTAACGATCGCATCTATCTGTTCCTGTCATCTTGTCGCTTCAACGATTTGGATATTGCGCTGAAATCGATTTTCTCGCTGCCGCACGATGAGCTGTTCAGTAATCGCGTGGTGTGGTTTGAGGACAACCAGATTTTGTCGGAAGTGCACAAGATTCGTCAGCTGACGCCCGTGGCGCAGCGTGAAGTGCCGATGGCGCCCATTGAAGCCCCTCAGGCGAATAAGGTGTCCGCTGCTAACCTGCGTGGGGCGCAAACCCCGCAGCCCATTATTCTCAACCTCGATGGAGATCGCCGCTAATGACACTGATGGATTGGGTGCAGGTGGCGATCCTGCTGTTATTAATTTTACTGTTCCTGAAATCGTTGTTCGTGCGCTGGTTACCGCGCAGTAGCACCAGCCTGCTGATGCGTCTGCTGCCACCGCGTGCGCTGAAGTCGGAAGGGCAGTGGCAACGCAAATCTGCGAAAACGGATACCAAACCGTAATGAGTGATAACAAACCTTCGACGCTGCACGCTTCGTGGTGGCGCGGTCTCGGCGGCTGGAATTTCTACTTCCTGATCAAATTTGGTCTGTTGTGGTACGGCTACCTGAATTTTCATGCGCTGAGCAATCTGGTGTTCCTGGCCTGGCTGCTGTTCCCGCTGCCGTCACGTCGTTTGCACCGTGTGCGCCATTGGATTTCGCTGCCGATTGGCTTCGCGCTGTTCTGGCATGACACCTGGCTGCCGGGGCTGGAATCAATCATGAGCCAGGGCAGCCAGGTTGCGGGCTTCTCCTCTGCTTATCTGCTCGATCTACTGGAGCGCTTTATTAACTGGCAGATGATCGGTGCAGGCTTTGTCTTGCTGGTGCTGTACCTGTTTGTCGCCCAGTGGATTCGCATCACAGTGCTGGTGTCACTGATGCTGATCTGGCTTAACGTGCTGACCATTGCCGGACCGGCGATGAATCTGCTGCCAACCAAAGCGGCGACCCCGGAAGTGGCACTGAGCAACCCACCTGCGGCAACCAAAGCACCGGATGGCCTGGACCAGTCAGCACCGCCGACCAGCGCCAATCTGACGTCCTGGCTCAATCGCTTCTACGACAGTGAGCGCCAGCGCGCGACCCATTTCCCGGATGCGCTACCCGCGGACTCGCAGCCGTTTGATATTTTAGTGATCAACATCTGTTCGCTGTCCTGGTCGGATATGGATGTGGCCCAGCTGCGTGATCATCCCTTGTGGAAACACTTCGATATTCTGCTGAACAACTACAACTCAGCCACCGGCTACAGCGGTCCGGCGGGGATCCGTTTATTGCGTGCCAGCTGCGGCCAGACTTCACACTCCAATCTGTATAAGGCCACCGACCAGCGCTGCTATCTGTTTGATAATCTGGCGAAGCTGGGCTTTAAGCAGGAACTGATGATGGATCATACCGGCGTGTTTGGTAACTATCTCAAAGAGTTACGTGAAGAGGGCAATTTGCAGGCACCGCTGATGTCACAAGCGGGAATAGCACCAGAATTGACTTCGTTTGATGGTTCGCCGGTGTTTAATGACGGTCAATTGATGCAGCGCTGGCTCGACGATCGCACCAAAAGCAGCGATGCGCGCAGTGCCACCTTCTACAACCTGATTCCGTTGCATGACGGCACGCGCGAGCTCGGCAGCACGCGTACCGCTGACTGGCAACCGCGCGCTAAAGTACTGTTTGATCAGCTGAATACGTTCCTGACCAATCTGGAGAAATCGGGTCGCCGCGTGATGGTGTTGGTGGTGCCGGAGCACGGTGCTGCACTGCAGGGCGATAAAATGCAGATGTCCGGTCTGCGTGATATTCCCAGCCCAGGTATTACGCATGTACCGGTGGGCATTAAATTTGTCGGGATGAAAGCGCCGCATCAGGGGCAGCCGTTGAGCATTGATACGCCAACCAGCCTGCTGGCGATTTCCGAAATCATTTCCCGTGTGGTGGATGGTCAGGTATTTAACGCCCCGAACGTCAATATGTCGATGTTAGCGGATAATTTGCCGCAATCACCGGTGGTGTCCGAGAATGATAATGCGGTGGTGATGATGTATCAGGGTAAACCCTGGATTCGTCTGAACGGCGGCGATTGGGTGCCTTATCCGCAATAGTTGGGGTCGCGGCGCAAACTTTGCGCCGCGACTTTAACGTGCACAATTCCTAATCACCACTTTATCTCGCCCTTCCTGCCTTTTTTCGACTTTATCCCGGCGCATAACAATGCTCACCTGCGATATACTCGCTGCGCATTTCATCTAAATACACGGCTTTAGCCGCCGGGAGAGGTTTTTGTTGCGCGTTAGTCGCTCGTTAACGATAAAACAGATGGCAACGGTGTCCGCCGTGGCAATGGTGACCATCAGCATTTTTATCGTCATCCAGTTATTCCACTTTGTGCAGCAGCGCAGGATTGACTACGCCCAGCAGATGGAAAATATCGCGCACACGGTGCGCCAACCGCTGTCAGAAGCCGTTCTGAAAGGCGATATTCCGCAAGCCGAACGTATCCTTAATACCCTGAAACCGGCGGGCATCCTGTCTCGTGCCGATGTGGTATTACCGAATGCGTTTCAGGCGCTGCACGCCGATTTTGTGCCGGAAAAACCGGTACCGCGTTTTGTGGCGCGTCTGTTTGAGCTGCCGGTGCAAATTACCCTACCGCTCTATTCAGTTGAACGCACCGGGCTGCCCAAACCGATTGCCTATCTGGTGCTGCAGGCTGACTCGTCGCGCGTTTATCAGTTTCTGCTGAGCACGTTATCGACGATGATCACCACCTATTTGCTGCTGGCGCTAATCCTCTCGGTGTCGATTAGCTGGTGTATCAATCGCTTGATTGTTCATCCGTTACGTAATCTGTCGCGTGATTTGCAGGAGTTGCCGCCGCAGGCCATCCTCACGCACAAGCTCGATTTGCCGAATAATCATCGCGACGATGAAATCGGTATGCTGATTCGCAGTTACAATCGCAATCAGCAGGTGCTGGAGTCGATTCATGATGAAATGAGTCGCATGACCACCCATTTTGCTGTGACCGACCTGCCCAACCGTGCTCTGTTCCTTGCGTTACTGGATCAGCACGCCAGCCATCGCCATAGCCGTCAGCCGTGGGGATTAATGGTGATTCGTATCGAAACGCTGCAGGAAGCCAACGGTGTACTGAGTGATGAACAGCGCGATACCCTGATGCTGACGCTGGTGGAGAAGATTCGCAGCACCGTTGACGATCACACCCTGCTGGCGCAAACCGGACCTAGTGATTTCGCGCTACTGATGAAGCGTGCGCACAACCCGTTCCGCGCCATGCGCCTTGCGCGTAACCTGATGATTCGCATCAACCAGCCGGTGAATTTGCATCAGTTACAACTGCGCCCAAACGCCAGTATTGGTCTGGCGCTGCATGATGACAGCGTTGTCAGCGCCAGCGAGCAACTTGACCGCGCGACCTCGGCAATGATGTCGGCGCGTCATCAGGGCAAAAACCAGATTCTGTTCTTTGATCCGGCGCTGACTGAGCGGGCGCAAAAACGCCTGACGCAGGAGCACGATATCCTGCAGGGTTTGCAGGATGGTCAATTTGCACTTTACCTGCAGCCGCAAATTAATATGCAAACCGGTGAGCTGGCGGGTGCGGAAGCGCTATTGCGTATGCGTATGCCGGATGGCAGCTATGGTTTGTCAGAAGAGTTTATCGCCAGCGCGGAAGAGATTGGGGTGATTTCCGCGATTGGGCGCTGGGTGTTTGAAGAAGCCTGCCGCATCCTTGCCGCGTGGCAGAAGCTGGGCATCAATATTCCACTGAGCGTCAATATATCGGCAGTGCAGTTGCGTGACCCCAGCATGGTGAGTCATTTGCAGGGCTTGCTAGAGCGCCATCGTATTGCTCCCGGCAATTTCGTGCTGGAAATTACCGAAACCGCGCAGATTGGCGATGCCGAGCAAGCGATTTCGCTGCTGCGTTCACTGCAGCAAACCGGCGTGGCCGTGGCGCTGGATGATTTTGGCATGGGTTACTCCAATCTCAATTACCTGCATCAGTTTAAAGCGCTGCCGGTGAACAAGCTGAAGATGGACCGCAGTTTTGTTGCGGCGCTACCGGATGATGACACCATGGTGCGTATTGTCGCGGCGATTGCGGACATCATTCATCTTGATGTTATTGCTGAAGGCGTGGAAACCGATGAGCAGCGAGACTGGCTGCTGGCACGCGGAATTACGATAGGGCAAGGCTACTTATACGCTGAAGCGCTCCCTCTCAACGTCTTCAACCAACGCTGGCTTGACAGCTCGTCACATCCTGAATAATCACATTGTTTATTGATTTTACTCACGAAATTGCTATCAAGCGGTTTGCTGAAGCGTTTCAGTTCATAGTTAGAGTTTTGTAACTTTTGTAAGGAATGTAAGGGTATATTAATCCTGTTAATGGAGTGTTATTTTCCCGCAATCGGTAAGGTTTTTCGCTTCCAGGCGGCTTGCCGCATGCGTTCTCCATAATAACGGCGGTGAATTCCGTCTATACCTGGACACCTGTTATGAAACTGTTCAAAAGCCTCTACTTTCAGGTGCTGGTTGCCATCGGCATCGGCGTTCTGTTGGGCCATTACTATCCTGAGTTAGGCGCGCAAATGAAGCCGCTTGGCGATGGTTTCGTTAAGCTGATCAAGATGATCATCGCCCCCGTGATTTTCTGTACGGTGGTGACCGGTATTGCCGGCATGGAGAGCATGAAAGCCGTTGGTCGTACTGGCGCAGTTGCGCTGCTCTACTTTGAAATTGTCAGCACCATCGCGCTGATTATTGGCCTGGTGGTGGTTAATGTGGTGCAGCCGGGCGCGGGCATGAACGTTGATCCCGCGACGTTGGATGCCAAAGCCGTGGCGGTTTACGCCCAGCAAGCACAGGATCAGGGCGTTATTGCCTTCTTGCTCGATATCATTCCGAGTAGCGTGATCGGTGCCTTTGCCAGCGGCAATATCTTGCAGGTGCTGCTGTTCGCGATTCTGTTTGGGTTTGCCCTGCATCGTTTGGGTAATGCCGGTACCGTGATGTTCAACGTCATTGAGAGCTTCTCGAAAGTGATCTTCGGCGTTATCAATATGATTATGCGCCTTGCGCCCATCGGTGCCTTCGGTGCCATGGCGTTTACCATCGGTAAATACGGCGTGGGCTCACTGGTGCAACTCGGTCAGTTGATCATCTGCTTCTACATCACTTGCGTGCTGTTTGTGGTGGTGGTGTTAGGTTTGATTGCACGCTGGGCCGGCTTCAACATCTTCAAATTTGTTGCCTACATCAAAGAAGAGCTGCTGATCGTGCTGGGTACCTCTTCATCTGAATCTGCGCTGCCGCGCATGCTCGACAAGATGGAGAAGCTGGGTTGTAAGAAATCGGTGGTGGGTCTCGTTATTCCAACGGGATACTCTTTTAACCTTGATGGCACCTCGATTTACCTGACCATGGCGGCGGTATTTATTGCCCAGGCCACCAATGCGCACATGGATATCTTCCACCAGATCACGTTGTTAGTGGTGCTGCTGCTCTCCTCAAAAGGCGCAGCGGGCGTGACCGGCAGTGGCTTTATCGTGCTGGCGGCCACCTTGTCTGCAGTCGGACATTTGCCTGTAGCAGGTCTGGCGCTGATTCTCGGTATCGACCGCTTTATGTCTGAAGCGCGTGCATTGACCAACCTGGTGGGTAACGGTGTGGCGACGGTCGTCGTGGCGAAGTGGGTCGGTCAGCTGGATGAGAAGCAGATGAAAGCGACGCTTTCTTCAGCGAAAAAGGTCAATAACGCCTCACAAACCAGCGTCTGATCGCCTATTTGCGTTAATTTCCCGAGAAATGCCCGCTGTCGCTTGCCCTGACAGCGGGCATTTGCATAATAAACCCCATTGATTTTTTTCCCGATTTTTTACCTCGTTGCGCGACATCCTGACCTTCCTGTGGTCAAAGAGTCTGTTCTTCATTAAACGTGGCGGCTAATGGCCGCGCCGGTCACCAAAGATGTGACCGCACATGTCGCGATAACGAGCGTTGATCTGTTTATGTAGGGGTTCACATGCAGGGCACCAGAATTCGACTTTTGGTTGGCGGATTAATCCTTGCGGCATCCGGCTTTGGCGCGCACGCCGAGACACTCCAGCCCGATCCCGCGTGGCAGGAAGGCAAACTGGACAATGGTTTTAGCTGGCAGTTACTCACCACGCCACAACGTCCAAGCGATCGCATTGAATTACGTCTGATTGTTAACACCGGTTCACTGGTGGAGAGCGCTCAGCAAACCGGTTTCAGCCATCTGATACCGCGTCTGGCAATGGTGCACAACACCGCGCTGGATACCAATCAGCAGCGTGCACTGTGGCAGCAAGCCATGGATCCGCAACGCCCGCTGCCGCCAGCGATCTCGTCGTACGATTACACCCAATACAACCTGAGCTTGCCCAACAACCGCCCGGAGCTGCTGAAAGAAGCGCTGAACTGGCTGGCGGCAACCGCAGGGAAAATGACCATCAATGAGCAGGTGGTATCAACCGCGCTGACCGCGACCGATCCTATCGCCACCTGGCCGCCAAATACCCAGGATGTCTGGTGGCGTTACCGTCTCAAGGGTTCCGCGATGCTGGCGCACGATCCGGGCGAACAGCCGCGCGCGCCGGTCGATATTGCACAGCTCAACAGCTTCTATCAGCAGTGGTACACGCCGGATGGCATGACACTGTATGTGGTGGGCAACGTTGACAGCCGCAGCATGGCAGAACAAATCAACAAAACCTTCTCCGTGCTGAAGGGGAAACGGGTGGCGCCCGCAGCACTGCCTACGTTGTCTCCTTTGCCACATCAGCCCGTCAACCTGGTCAATGGCGGGATGAGTCAGGATCGCCTGTCGCTTGTGTGGGATACGCCGTGGCAACCGATTCGTGACTCGCAAAACTTACAGCACTATTGGCAGAGTGATTTGGCGCGCGAAGCGCTGTTCTGGCATGTGCAACGCGCACTGGCGGACAGCAAAGCACAGAGCGTGCAGGTGGGCTTTGATTGCCGCGTGCTTTATCAGCGTGCGCAGTGCTCCATCAACATGGACAGCCCGAACGCATCGCTGGCGCAGAATATGAACCAGGTGGCGAAAGAACTGGCGGCAGTGCGAGATAAAGGCTTACCACAGGATGAGTTCGATGCGCTGATGGCGCAGAAGCTGCTGGAACTGAATAAGCTGTTCGCCACCTATGCGCGCACGGATACCGATATCTTGATGGGGCAGCGTCTGCGCTCGCAGCAGAACGCGGTGGTGGATATCGCGCCGGAGCAGTATCAAAAGCTGCGTCAGGCGTTTCTCAGTGGGTTGACGCGTGACCAGCTGAATCAGGAATTGCGCCAGCAGCTGACGCAGGAACTGACGATGGTGCTGATTCAACCACAAGGTGAAGCTGAGACCAACGTGAAGATGCTGCAGGACGGCTGGGATAAAGTGATGAAGGTACCGGATGCTCCTGCAGCACCGGCGGCTTCTGATGAAGCTAAACCGGAAAGTAACGGCAGCGCGAGCGCGACCGACCCGGCTCAACCATCGTCATGACACAGGTTTTATCATTCATGGTCGAGTTATCGAGTCTTATAATTCATGGCACATGAGATCGCCAAAATAATTTGAGTGGCAGCACAAAAGCGCCTTGGGGTGCTTTTGAACAGCGCATCCATGCAGCCATCGTCGCTGCGTTTCAGGGCATGAATTATCCCCGAAATAATTTGAGCTGCAGCAAGGCGGCAAGTGTGTTCATCCCCAGGCGCTGACTTAAGCCAGTGACTGGGGCGAACGCGCGCGGCCAACGCCGCTGCAGTGCAAAGTATGAAGGGGATTAGGTCTTAGCGCGTAGCCATTCGGTGACCAGCATCGGCCAACTGGCGAGGGGCAGATCGGCGACGCCGCGAATGCCAAATCCATGGCCGCCTTTCTGATAAAAGTGAATTTCCACCGGCACCTTGTGTTCACGCAGGGCGCTGAAAAACACCATGCTGTTGTTCACCGAAACCGCTTCATCATCAGTAGCGTGAATCAGCAGCGTTGGCGGTGTCTGCGCATGTACGCGCGTTTCCATTGAATACGCATCAATCAACCTCTGATCCGGCCATGCGCCGAGCAGGCGAGTGCGCGAACTTTCGTGTGCCAAACCCTCGCGCATGCTGATCACTGGGTAGAGTAGCACCATGGCATCCGGGCGCGGCGAGAAGCTGTCGGCCTGATCCTGCACCGGATAAATTTTCTCACCAAAGCGCGTCCCCAGGCTGGCAGCCACATGCCCACCCGCTGAGAAGCCCATCATCACAATATATTTACCGTTCATGCCGCGCTGCGCACGATCGCGCAACACGCGCACCGCACGTTGTGCATCGGCCAGCGGGGCATCGGGACCTTCGTGGTGGCCATCGTAGGGCAGGCGATAAGTCATCACTGCCAGCGTATAACCCATCGATGTGAAGAACGTGGCGAGGGCACTGCCTTCACGGTCAATCAGCACTCGCTGATAGCCGCCGCCGGGCGCGACCAGCAGCGTAATGCCGTTGGAGGTTTCCGGGTGCCAGATCGCCATTTCAGGGCAACGCACGCCGGTCGCGGCGCGGTCATAGGGTTCGTACTCTTTGGCGAGATCGACGATTTGCGGCTGAGCGCGCGAATCACTCGCGCCTGGCGCATCACCGTGTGGCCAGATATTAATGATTTCTGTGTGCATAAATCAGTCCTGAGCGAGTCGTGTTGTCATTATTTTGTTCGCGGCCGGATTAACAGCGTCCTGCTGTTATTGATTAAAACATGGTCTGTTTTCGCGCTGGCGTCCAGCCGAAAACCCACCATTTCTGCAGTTTCGGACTATGCCTGGCGGCCCGATTTCTGTCCGTAATCTATTGAATTTAAATTGATATGGTAAGAGTTGCTAAACTGGCGAGGGCGGATATGAGCCAAAGATGGATCGCTGGCGAGGTTAGTTGAAATTCGCAGTGTAATGTCGTGGTTTAAGACAAATTATCCTGTGCATTGCGTAAGTCGTGATTATCAAATCAACAGCGGCAAAGTGAACGCCTGGCGCCAACAGATATCCAGCGGCGCCAGGCGTCGTGCCTGAAATAGCGCCGCTGGAAAATGCTGACAGGAGGGTTACTGCGGCATAGCGCTTAAAGGGATAATGGCTCCACGATGTTGGATCACCGTGCTGGCGGTGAGATGACCGCGCGCGGCCGCATCTTCTGCACTCCCTCCGGCTAAACGCACGGCCAGATAACCTGCACTGAAAGAGTCGCCTGCGGCCGTGGTGTCGATCACCTTCGCTTTAGCCAGCTTGATGGCAGGCACTTCACGCAGCGGCTCATCGCCTATCGCCACTAAACAGGAATCGGCACCGCGTTTGATGGCAATCTCCTGCACACCGGCTTCGCGCGTGCGTGCAATCACTGCGTCCAGCGGCTGCTCACCCCACAGCAGGTGCTCATCATCCAGCGTCAGGAAGGCGATATCGGTATGATGCAGCATCTCGGCATAAGCCTGTTGCGCGCTAGATTTGTCTGCCCACAGACGTGGACGGTAATTGTTATCGAAAATGACCTTGCCACCGTTCTGGCGACAGGTGCTGAGCAGTGCCATCAGCTTCTCCCGGCTGGCAGCTGGCAGAATCGCCAGGCTTATACCGCTGAGATAGAGGTAATCGTAGTGGGCCAGCTGGGCGCAAATTGCGTCAGACTCTGGGCCATCCAGCCAGAAGCGTGCAGCGGCATCATTGCGCCAATACCAGAAGGTGCGCTCACCGTGTTCGTCGGTTTCAATGAAGTAGAGGCCCGGCATTTTATTGTCGAGGCGCTGAATGAGCTGGGTGTGAACCTGCTCCTGCTGCCAGGCAGCGATCATCTGGTCACTGAAACTATCGGTGCCCAGCGCGGTGACATAGTCCACCCGCAGCTGCTGGCTATCTGACTGGCGTGCCAGATAAACCGCTGTGTTTAGCGTGTCACCGCCAAAGCCACGTTTGATGTTCTCACCTTTTTCGGATAGCTCAATCATGCATTCGCCAATGATGGCAATGTTCTTCTGCGTCATGGTCTTCGGCCTGTAGTGAATTCTGCCCTCGAGTCTCGCGTCTGGTATGGCAGCTGTCAATGGTTTTTAAAACGACGTTTTAATTTAACTTAAGGTGCCTGAACCCTCTCTCCACGGCGATTTAACGGACAAAGCGCCGCTTGTTTTGCCGATTAAGCCTGAAACGCGCTGATACACTCAACTGCTCGTGAGGTGGCTGAGACCAATAAAGTTATCGTGTTACTCGCCGATACTTGCCGCTGAGAAACAATTTGCAGGCACCCACCACCTACCAGGAAAAAACCATGGTGATGAACAATTTAAGTCATCGGCTGCCTATTTCAATTGAACTGGAGCAACAACAGGAAACGCGTTTCTTCTGGCAGCAGTGCCAACGATTCTATACTTTCCAGCCGATTTACCAGGTCTCCGGCCGTTTACTGGCTATTGAATTACTGACTGCGGTGACACACCCCTCCGCACCAGAGAAAAGGTTGTCGCCCGAAACCTATTTTGATGCGCTGACTATCGCGCAGCGCCTTGATGTCGTCGAGGAACAGCTTGAGCTGTTATTACAGTGGTCACACTTTTTCAGTCAGCGTCAGCTGGTGGCCTCGGTGAATATTGATGGTCCGACGCTGTTGGCCATTGAGCAGCATGACGATATCCGCCAGTTGATTACGCAGCTCCCCTGGGTGCGTTTTGAACTCACGGAGCACCATGCATTGCCGCAGGAAGAGATGGTGGCGAAGATGCCTGAGCTGGGGCCGCTGTGGCTCGATGACTTTGGATCAGGCATGGCAAACTTCTCTGCGCTGACTGAGCTGCGCTATGACTACATTAAACTGTCGCGCGAACTGTTCATGCTGCTGCGCTCTACCGATGAAGGTCGCTCGCTGTTCTCCATGCTGCTGGCGTTGATCAATCGCTATTGCAACGGCGTTATTGTTGAAGGCGTGGAGACCGAAGAGGAGTGGCAGCAGGTGCGTAATTCGCCTGCGATGGCGGCACAAGGCTATTTCTTCTCGCGCCCTGTTCCCTTCAGTACGCTGGAATCCCTGGCGCTCGAGCTTCCCTGATCCCGATCCGCAACGTCTCGACTACAGTTATGTGAGACGTTGAGGGCAAGGAGGAAGCAGAATGTCACGTACGGGAAAAGTCCTGAGTTGGGTGTTCGGGATTTTATTGTTGTTGGTTGTGGTGGTGGTGGTGATTATCGCCACGTTTGACTGGAACCGCCTGAAGCCAACCATCAACCAAAAAGTCTCCACTGAGTTAAACCGGCCTTTCGCCATTCGTGGCGATCTGGGTGTTGCCTGGGTGCGCAATCGCGAAGAACCTGGTTGGCGCAGTTGGGTGCCCTGGCCGCAGGTGCATGCCGATGACATTATGCTGGGCAATCCGCCGAATATTCCCGATGTCACCATGGTGCATTTGCAGCGCGTTGAAGCCACGCTTGCGCCGCTGGCGCTCCTGCATAAACAGGTTTATCTGCCATGGATTAAAATGCAGCTGCCCGATGCGCGGCTGGTGCAGACGGCGGATAAAAAGAATAACTGGACCTTTAACTTAGCCAGCAGCGAGAGCAGCGATGCCAATGCGCCGCCTTCTGCCTGGTCTTTCCGCCTCGATAATATTCTCTTCGATAAAGGCCAGATTCGTTATCGCGATGCCATCAATAAAGCCGATGTGACCGTCACCCTTAATCCACTGGGTAAACCGGTGCCTTACGCGCAGGTAGCGGGCGGTAACGACCAGCAGAAAGGCGCGGGCGATTTTGTCTTTGGCTGGCAGGCGGATGGAACCTACAACAATCAGAAACTGACTGGCGACGGTAAGATCGGCGGCATGCTCTCGTTGCGCAGCAAAACCACACCGTTCCCACTGCAGGTGGATGTGCGCAACGGCACCACGCGCGTGCGCGTTGACGGGACGTTGCAGGATCCTTTAAATCTCGGCGGGCTGGATGTGCGTCTGCGCTTTGCTGGCGATACGCTGGCGAATCTGTACGGTTTAACTGGCGTGCTGCTGCCTGATACGCCGCCGTACGAAACTGACGGCCATTTGATCGCGCGCTTCAATGAAGAGAAAGGGCCGCTGTTCCGCTACGAAAACTTCAATGGTCATATTGGCGATAGCGATATTCACGGTTCGCTGGCTTATCACCAGGTGAAACCGCGCCCAACGTTGACCGGAGAATTAACCTCGAACCAGTTGCGCATGGCGGATTTAGGCCCGCTGATTGGTGTGAATTCGGGCAAGGGCAGTGAGAAAACCCAGCAGGCCAAAGCCCAGCGCGGTGACGCTTCGACTCAACCGGCCGATCGCGTGCTGCCGCATGACAAGTTTGATACCAAAAGCTGGGACGTGATGGATGCGGATGTGAAATTCAGCGGAAAACGCATCGAACACAGCAGCAAGCTGCCGCTTAGCGACCTTTATACCCATCTGCAGTTGAAAAACGGTGACTTGCTGCTCGATCCGCTGCGCTTCGGCATGGCGGGCGGCAGTATCAACTCCACCATTCATCTGGAAGGGGATAAAAGCCCGATGCGCGGTCGCGCGGATTTGCATGCGCGTAAGCTGCAACTGCGTCAACTGTTCCCGAATGTCACGGCGATGCAGCGCAGCCTGGGTCAGTTAAACGGCGATGCCAGCCTGAGCGGTACCGGCAACTCGGTAGCGGATATTCTGGGGACCAGCAACGGTGAACTGAAACTGCTGATGAATGATGGATTGATCAGCCGTAGTCTGATGGAAATTGCCGGCCTGAATGTGGGTAACTATGTGGTCGGCAAACTGTTTGGCGATGATGAGGTGCGCATCAACTGTGCCGCCACCGATCTCAATATCCGTCAGGGCGTAGCCACGCCGAAAGTGTTTGTGCTGGATACGGAGAATGCGGTGATTAATGTCACCGGCAACGTTAACTTTGCCAATGAAGGGCTGGATTTATCTATTAATCCAGAGAGCAAAGGGATTCGTATCATCACCTTGCGTTCGCCGCTGTATGTGCGTGGCACGTTCAAAAATCCGGATGCCGGAGTGAAAGCCGGGCCGCTGATCGCACGTGGCGCCGCCGCAGTAGCGCTGGGCGCGGTGGTGGCACCGGCCGCAGCCCTGCTGGCACTGATTTCACCCAGTGATACTGATGCCAATCAGTGCAGTAATGTGCTGCAGCAGATGAAAAGTAAAAAATGATCAGTTACGCCACAGCACTTTGATGATGTGATACCCAAAGGCGGTTTTCACCGGCCCGTAAGGCTGCAGCAGCGGGCAGGAGAACACCGCCTTATCAAAGGCGGGCACCATCTGGCCTTTGCGGAATTCGCCCAGATCGCCACCGTTACGCCCTGATGGGCAGGTGGAGTGCTTTTTTGCCAGCTGCTGGAAGTTTGCGCCCTTTTCCAGCTGGGCCAGCAGGGATTTGGCCTGCGCTTCATCCTTGACGAGGATGTGCAAAGCTGCCGCGGTTTTCGCCATGTTGGTGTCTCTGTATGTATGTATAATGTTCGGCGCATTATATCCCCGTCCTACTTCAAATTGCAGGTGCGTTGGCTGCGTATGCTTGATACGGTGACTGATTGAGTCAGTTTCCGGGAGTCGCTCACCTGTCCATATTCCTGCCATGCGAAATCGTCAGGGGATCTCCTTTTCATTAGTTGAGTGATATTCCGTTATGCGTTTAAACCCCGGCCAACAACGTGCTGTCGAATTTGTCACCGGTCCCTGCCTGGTGCTGGCCGGTGCAGGCTCGGGTAAGACCCGCGTCATCACCAATAAAATCGCCCACCTGATCCGCGAATGTGGCTATCAGGCGCGCCATATCGCTGCAGTCACCTTCACCAATAAAGCCTCGCGCGAGATGAAAGAGCGTGTTGCGCAAACGCTCGGACGCAAAGAGGCGCGAGGCCTGATGATCTCCACCTTCCACACATTGGGACTGGAGATCATTAAACGTGAATACAAAGCGTTAGGGATGAAAGCGAGCTTCTCATTGTTCGACGATCAGGATCAGCTGGCGCTGTTGAAAGACCTCACTAAACAGTGGCTGGAGGAAGACAAAACGCTGTTGCAGCAGCTGATTTCCACCATTTCCAACTGGAAGAATGACCTGGTCGATCCGCAGGGTGCGGCTGGCCTGGCCAAATCCCAGCGCGACCAGATTTTTGCCCACTGCTATCAGCTGTATGACCAGCATCTGAAATCCTGCAACGTACTGGACTTCGACGATTTGATTGCACTGCCGACGCTGTTGCTGCAACGCAATCAGGAAGTGCGCGAGCGTTGGCAGCAGCGTATTCGCTATTTATTGGTGGATGAGTATCAGGATACCAACACCAGCCAGTATGAGCTGGTGAAACTGCTGGTGGGCGCGCGGGCGCGTTTCACCGTGGTAGGTGATGATGACCAGTCAATTTACTCCTGGCGTGGCGCGCGGCCGCAAAATCTGGTGTTGCTAAAAGAGGACTTTCCGGCGCTGGAAGTGGTGAAACTGGAGCAGAACTATCGCTCAACCCAGCGCATTTTGAAGTCAGCTAACATCCTGATTGCCAATAATCCGCATGTGTTTGAGAAGCGCCTGTTCTCTGAGCTGGGCGAGGGCAGCGAGCTGAAGGTGCTGAGTGCCAACAATGAAGATCATGAGGCCGAGAGGGTGGCCGGTGAGTTAATTGCCCACCACTTCGTCAACAAAACCGCCTACAAAGATTATGCGATTCTCTATCGCGGCAACCACCAGTCGCGCGTCTTTGAAAAGCAGCTGATGCAAAACCGTATCCCCTATCGTATTTCTGGCGGCACCTCGTTTTTCTCGCGCCCGGAAATCAAAGATTTGCTGGCCTACCTGCGCGTGCTGACCAATCAGGAAGACGACAGTGCCTTCCTGCGTATCGTCAATACTCCGCGCCGCGAGATTGGCCCCGCCACGCTGCAGAAGCTGGGTGAATGGGCCAACCTGCGCAATAAAAGTCTGTTCAATGCCAGCTTCGATATGGGACTGGAACAAACGCTGAGCGGGCGCGGACTGGAGCATCTGCAGCGTTTTACTCAATGGCTGAATGAGATTATCCAGCTGACGGAACGCGAACCGGTGAATGCGGTACGCGATCTGATTCGCGGTGTCGATTATGAAAGCTGGTTGTTTGAGACCTCGCCAAGCCCCAAAGCCGCCGAGATGCGCATGAAAAACGTCAACACGCTGTTCCAGTGGATGACGGAGATGCTGGAGGGCGATGAGCTGAATGAGCCGATGACGTTGGCGCAGGTGGTGACGCGCTTCACGCTGCGCGACATGATGGAACGCGGTGAGAGCGATGAGGAGAGCGATCAGGTACAGCTGATGACCTTGCACGCCTCCAAAGGGTTGGAGTTCCCGTATGTTTATCTGGTCGGTATGGAAGAGGGGTTGTTACCGCATCAGAGCAGCATTGATGAGAACAACATCGAAGAGGAACGCCGTCTGGCCTATGTGGGCATTACCCGCGCGCAAAAAGAGCTGACCTTTACCTTATGCCGTGAACGTCGTCAGTATGGCGAACTGGTCCGCCCGGAACCGAGCCGCTTCCTGATGGAGCTACCTCAGGATGATGTGGTGTGGGAGCGCGAGAAAAAAGTGATCAGCGCCGAGGAGCGGGTGAAAACCGGGCAGACGCGTGTCGCGGGTTTACGTGCGATGCTGGAGAATGCGAAGAAGGGGTAAATCCCCCGCCGTTCGTTCAGGCCTCTGGCGAGAACAGTTGCGAGCGTAGCGGAGGCAAGGCGAAAATTTCCCGGCAAAGCGGCGTTTACATGTCGTAAATGAGCATTTGGCGGGAGCTTTTCAACGCAGCATCAGCAAGCGCAGCAGCTTTGATCAAGAGATAGTCAGCAACCAGTGCACATAAGACTGGTAATGACTCTCTTGCTCCAGCAACTCGGCACGCAGCGGATGCGCGTCCAGCCAGCCTGCGGGGAGCGTCAGGTGTAGCGCATCATCATCCGCCTGTAAACGTACCGCAGGCAGCGTGTCATCACGACGTCGGCTAGAGAAGATTAGCGCCAGACGCAGTAAACGGCTTAAGCGTTCCGCCATACGTGGTGGCACAGCGTTCTGCTGCGTCAGTAAAGCGAGATCGATACTGCCACTCTGATTCTGCAGCAGGCAGGCGAGCATTTTTTTCTGTGCAGGTGTAAAGCCGGGAAGATCGAGATGGCGAATCAGGTAAGCGGCGTGCTGTGGTGCCTGGCGGAAATCAACGCTCAGGCCAATTTCGTGAATCGAACAGGCGCTCAGTAGCAGATCGCGACATCGGTTATCCAGCTTCCAGGCCGTGCTCACCTGGCGGAAAAAGCTTTCAGCCAGCTGACGCACGCGGCTTGCCTGCTCCACATCGATAGAGAAGCGGCGCTGGACGTTTTGCAACGTGCGGCTACGAATGTCGCGGTCAATCGGCAGATGCAGCATGCCGTACACCAACCCCTCACGCAGTGCCCCACCGGCCAGCGTCATGCTGTCGATGCTAAGTTCATGGAAGATAGCGATCAGAATCGACAGGCCGCTGGGAAACACCAGCGCGCGCTCAAGTGTCAATCCTTCGATTTCCAGCTCTTCCAGCTTGCCGCACTGAATCGCACGCTGTTTTAGCTGCTGCAGCTTGCTCAGGGTGATGCGTTCATCCATGCCCTGCGCAACCATAATTTCCTGCAATGCCTGCACGGTGCCTGAAGCGCCGACGCAGATCTGCCAGCCTTTTTCGCGCAGTGCAGCCGCGACCGGACGAATCATGTCGCGGGCCGCTAATTCAGCCTGCTCGAAATTTTCTTTCGCCAGGTGACGATCGCCAAAGTAGCGTTCCAGCCAGGTGACGCAACCCATCGACAAACTAAACAACGTGGTCGCGTGCGAACCCTCGCCGGTGACCAGTTCGGTGCTGCCGCCGCCGATATCCACCACCAGGCGCTGATCGGAACCCCCAGTGGTATGAGCAACACCTTGATAAATCAGGCGTGCTTCTTCCTCGCCGCTGATGACATTCACCGGGCAGCCAAGGATCTCTTCGGCGTGAGTCAGGAAGTCCTGGGCATTTTCAGCAATACGCAGCGTAGCCGTGGCGACCACGCGGATTTGCTCGGGGGGAATGTCTTGCAGCTGTTCAGAGAAGAGCTTCAGACATTGCCAGCCACGCTGCATCGCCTCGGCGGAGAGGTGATTGGCTTTGTCCAGACCGGCAGCCAGACGCACCTTGCGCTTTATACGCGCAATGGTCTGAATACTGCCGGACACTTCGCGCACCACCAACATATGAAAGCTGTTAGAGCCTAAATCAATCGCAGCATAAAGTGACGATGCGCTCAGCATGGTGTGCTTAACTCGAACGTTTACGGTTGTTATTGCGCGGCGCGCCGCTACGACGGTTGCTGTTGTTCCCGCCACGGCGTGGGCCGTTTCCAGAACGGCTGCGCTGCAGACGTTTCGGCGGAGGCAGCTCACTCATCAGTGCTTCGCTGCTGTACTTACTCACCGGAATACCGTGACCAATGTACTCTTCAATCGCTGGCAGGTTGAGTGCGTATTCTTCGCACGCCAGGCTGATGGAGTGTCCGCTGGCACCCGCGCGGCCAGTACGACCGATGCGATGCACGTAGTCTTCACGGTCGTCAGGCAGATCGTAGTTGAACACGTGGGTCACGGCAGGAATGTGCAGACCTCGCGCCGCAACGTCGGTCGCGACCAGAATATCCACATCACCTTTGGTGAAGTCATCCAGAATACGCAGACGTTTTTTCTGTGCCACATCGCCCGTCAGCAGACCTACACGGTGACCGTCCGCGGCCAGATGGCCCCAGATATCTTCACAGCGGTGTTTGGTGTTGGCGAAGATGATGGCGCGGTCGGGCCACTCTTCTTCGATCAAGGTTTGCAGCAGACGCATCTTCTCTTCATTCGAAGGGTAGAAAAGTTCTTCTTTGATGCGGTGGCCGGTTTTCTGCTCCGGTTCCACTTCCACGTATTCAGCGTTATTCATATGTTCAAACGCCAGTTCACGTACGCGGTAAGAGAGGGTAGCCGAGAACAACATGCTCAGACGCTGGGTGGCCGGCGGCATGCGGCGGAACAACCAACGGATATCTTTAATAAAGCCAAGATCGAACATGCGATCCGCTTCATCCAGAACCACGACCTGAATGGCGCCGAGGTTGATGTGATTTTGTTTCGCATAGTCGATGAGGCGACCGGTGGTGCCCACCAGGATATCGACGCCATCGGCCAACACTTTTAGCTGTTTGTCGTAGCCGTCACCGCCATAAGCCAGACCCAGTTTCAGACCCGTGACTTTCGACAGCGGCTCTGCATCGGCATGGATCTGCACAGCAAGTTCACGCGTCGGGGCCATGATCAGCGCACGTGGCTGATTAATCTGGCGGCCTTCAGCGGCTGGATGAGAAAGAAGATGATGAAACGTTGACGTCAGGAACGCCATCGTTTTGCCGGTACCGGTTTGCGCCTGACCCGCAACATCACGCCCTGAAAGCGCAAAAGGCAGTGCCAACGCCTGAATAGGCGTGCAGTTAGAAAAGCCTTTGGTATCAAGGGCTTCAACCACCTGTGGGTGCAGGGCGAAGTCGGAAAACTTCTGTTCAGTTAAGTGTGTTTTGCTCATAGTGTGGTAGAATATCAGCTTACTAGCGCTTTACGAAAGCGTATCCGATGAAATAAAGTCAACCTACGTTGGTATATTTTACGCCAATTCGCCAGGCACAATCTTTGGAGTTAAACATGAGCAGCGATAAAATCGTTCACTTGACCGATGACAGTTTCGACACTGACGTGCTGAAAGCCGACGGTGTCACTCTGGTAGATTTCTGGGCTGAATGGTGTGGTCCTTGCAAAATGATCGCCCCAATTCTCGACGAAGTCGCAGAAGAGTACGACGGTAAGCTTACCATCGCCAAGTTGAACATTGATGACAACCCGGGCACTGCGCCTAAATATGGCATTCGTGGTATCCCGACACTGCTGCTGTTCAAGAACGGTGAAGTGGCTGCGACCAAAGTAGGCGCCTTGTCTAAAGGTCAGCTGAAAGAGTTCCTGAACGCTAACCTGGCCTAAGCCCGGCGCGGTGTTGTTCCGCAGTGGTGAATTTTTTCGCCACTGCTGGACGTCTCCATTCAGGCGTGTTAAGTTGACCTCACTGCATTACGCACTTACCTTGTAGTTTGCATCTAAAGTTTTCCCTTGTCAGACCCTGCTCGCATTGAACGTTATCGTGGTTTGGCAATCTGATGACTAGCACATTCGGCATCACCTTTCGACCATCTCTTCGTTTCCTATCGCCACATCAGACGATAATCGTCGAGCAGAGTTGAAAAAGAGCCATTAACGGCATGGAATTTTTGCCATACCACCCACGACAATCATTTCGAGAATTACCCCGAGTTTAAGAACCCTCACTATGAATCTTACCGAATTAAAGAACACGCCGGTTTCTGAGCTGATTACCCTCGGCGAAAATATGGGTCTGGAAAACCAGGCACGTATGCGTAAACAGGATATTATTTTCTCTATCCTTAAACAGCATGCGAAAAGTGGCGAAGACATCTTTGGTGATGGTGTGCTGGAGATATTGCAGGACGGATTTGGTTTCCTCCGCTCTGGAGACAGCTCCTACCTCGCCGGTCCCGATGATATCTACGTTTCTCCCAGCCAAATCCGCCGCTTCAACCTCCGCACTGGTGACACCATTTCTGGTAAAATTCGCCCGCCAAAAGAGGGTGAACGTTACTTTGCGCTGTTGAAAGTTAACGAAGTTAACTACGACAAGCCGGAAAACGCGCGTAATAAGATTCTGTTCGAAAACCTCACGCCACTGCACGCAAACAATCGTCTGCGTATGGAGCGCGGTAATGGCTCAACCGAAGATTTGACCGCTCGCGTACTGGATCTGGCATCGCCGATTGGTCGCGGTCAGCGTGGTCTGATCGTGGCACCACCGAAAGCCGGTAAAACCATGCTGCTGCAGAACATCGCACAGAGCATTGCGTACAACTATCCGGATTGCGTGCTGATGGTGCTGCTGATTGACGAGCGTCCGGAAGAAGTGACCGAGATGCAGCGTCTGGTGAAAGGCGAAGTCATCGCATCCACCTTCGACGAACCGGCTTCACGCCACGTTCAGGTCGCTGAGATGGTGATCGAGAAGGCTAAGCGCCTGGTCGAGCACAAGAAAGACGTTATTATCCTGCTTGACTCCATCACCCGTCTGGCGCGTGCTTACAACACCGTGGTACCGGCTTCCGGTAAAGTATTGACCGGTGGTGTGGACGCCAACGCCCTGCATCGTCCGAAGCGTTTCTTCGGTGCAGCACGTAACGTGGAAGAGGGCGGCAGCCTGACCATCATCGCGACTGCGCTGGTTGATACCGGTTCGAAGATGGACGAAGTGATTTACGAAGAATTTAAAGGTACAGGTAACATGGAACTGCACCTGTCGCGTAAAATTGCTGAAAAACGCGTATTCCCAGCGATCGATTACAACCGCTCCGGTACCCGTAAAGAAGAACTCCTCACCACGCAGGAAGAGCTGCAGAAAATGTGGATCCTGCGCAAAATCATCCATCCAATGGGTGAAATTGATGCGATGGAGTTCCTCATCAATAAGCTGGCGATGACCAAAACCAACGACGAATTCTTCGATATGATGAAGCGTTCGTAAGTTGGCGAAATTGAATCGCTAAGCGAAGCGATTCTTTCGCACAATTTGCCAGGATTTATTGCTAACGCCACGTCTTAACGTGGCGTTTTTTTTTTATGGGCATTAGGATTAGCCCAGTCAGGAAGAAAGATAATGATTGTGCCAGAAAGGTGCTGGTTTTTTCAGCAATCAGACTTTTCCCAGGCATAATTCGGACAAAGGATATACGGCAATGGCAAGAATCTTGCTTATTGTTGTCGATGATTTTAGCTGAGAGCGTTAACGTGAATTTACTCACTATGAGTACTGAGCTTGGTTTTGTTTTTCTGTTTACTTTAGTGTTCCTATTTTTTGCCCGTAAAGCCGCTAAAAAAATTGGGCTGGTAGACACACCTAATTTAAGAAAACGACACCATGGCGCCATTCCGTTAGTGGGTGGAATCTCCGTATATGCGGGGATCTGCTTTGCTTTCGCTATTTCAGATTATTATTTGCCTCACGCGGCACTTTTCCTCTGCTGCGCAGGGGTGCTGGTGCTGGTGGGTGCACTGGACGATCGGTTCGATATCAGCGTTAAAATCCGCGCATTAGTACAAGCGGCGGTGGCCATCGTGATGATGGTCGGCGCAAAACTGTATCTGCTGAGCCTCGGATTTATCATTGGTCCGGTGGAATTGGTTGTTGGGCCATTTGGCTACGTACTTACACTGTTCGCCGTTTGGGCGGCCATTAACGCCTTTAACATGGTCGATGGTATTGATGGCCTGTTGGGTGGATTGGCCAGTGTGACCTTCGCCGCCATGGGCATCATCCTCTATTTCGACGGTCAGACCAGCCTCGCTATGTGGTGTTTTGCCATGATTGCCGCCACCATCCCCTACATTTTGCTTAACCTGGGTCTGATTGGTCGCCGCTACAAGGTCTTTATGGGCGATGCCGGCAGCACCATGATTGGCTTCACCATTATCTGGATCCTGCTGGAAACCACCCAGGGTTTGAGCCATCCGATTACGCCGGTCACGGCACTCTGGCTGATTGCCATTCCGCTGATGGACATGGTGGCGATTATGTATCGCCGCCTGCGTAAGGGGATGAGTCCGTTCTCAGCTGACCGCCAGCATATTCACCATTTGATCATGCGTGCCGGCTTCACCTCCCGCCAGGCCTTTGTACTGATCACCGTGGCTGCTGCGCTTTTAGCCGGTATCGGCGTGCTGGGCGAGTACCTTGCTTTCATCCCCGAGTGGGTGATGCTGGTGTTATTCCTGATGGCGTTTTTCCTTTACGGCTACTGCCTGAAACACGCGTGGCGTGTGGCGCGCAAAATCCGTCGCATTAAACGCCGCTGGCAAAGCAGTGGCGAAGATAAAAAATAAGTTACCCCGATCAGTACCCTGATAAGGACTTTTGTTATGACCTCTGTCGTTGTGGAGAACGAACTGGATGTGCGCGGCCTGGGCTGCACGCTGTGGCGCGGTAAGCGTTGGATTATCGGCTTTGCGCTGCTGTTTGCCTTACTGGCATGGCTTGCCTCGATGTTGATGAAACAAGCATGGAGCACCACCGCGACGACCGATCGCCCGACGGTGAATATGCTGGGTGACTTCTTCGTGCAGCAGCAATTCCTTAATAACCTTGATGTGCGTAACAACACGCTCAATCTCAACACGCCCGCACCCACCGTGATGGATGAGGTCTATCAGGAGTTCACCATGCAACTGGCCTCCTGGGACACGCGCCGTGATTTCTGGCAGCAGACCGATTACTTCAAAAGCCGCAAAAGTGGCAATACACACAACGATGCGGCTTTGCTGGACGATTTGATTACCAATATTCAGTTCACACCAGCGGATGCGGCGCATAACACACTGGATAACATTAAGCTGATTGCCGAAACCGCTGGCGACGCGAATAACCTGCTGCGCCAATATATCGCCTATGCCAGCGAGCGTGCCGCACGCCATCTGAATGCGGAACTAAAAGGCGCATGGCAGGCGCGCAGTGCGCAGTTGCAAGCGCAGGTGACTCGCCAGCAGGAAGTGGCACAAGCGGTGTTTGATCGCCAGCGCCAACGTATTGAACAAGCTTTAAAGGTGGCGAGCCAGCAGGGCATCCAGGAAAACCGTGCACCGGCCCTCGGCGAAGCGCTGCCTGACAGCGATCGCTTCCTGCTTGGGCAGCAAATGTTGCAGGCTCAGCTCGATACATTGCAGGCCAGCGGGCCCGCTTACGATTTGAGCTATGATCAGAACAGAGCGATGCTGGGCACGTTGCAGGCAGGCGCGCAATTGGATAAGCCATTCCAGACATATCGCTATCTGCGTACGCCTGAAGAGCCGGTGTCGCGCGACAGTCCGCGCCGAGTGTTTATGATGATCGTGTGGGGCGTCATTGGCGCGCTGGTGGGTGCAGGTGTGGCGCTGGTGCGCCGTCCTCGTCCAACGTCACCAACGAGCCATTAAAGAGAAGCCACGTGAAAGTTCTGACCGTATTTGGCACGCGTCCTGAGGCGATCAAAATGGCCCCGCTGGTGCAGGCATTGGCGCAGGACCCGTCGTTTGAATCACGCCTGTGCGTGACCGCGCAACACCGTGAAATGCTCGATCAGGTGCTGCGGTTGTTCAAGCTGCAGCCCGATTACGATCTCAATATTATGCGCCCGGAGCAGGGGCTGACGGAGATCACCAGCCGCATTTTGCAAGGAATGAAAACGGTGCTCGCCGATTTCCAACCCGATGTGGTGCTGGTGCACGGCGATACCACCACCACCTTTGCCGCGAGCTTAGCCGCTTTTTATCATCAGATTCCTGTGGGGCACGTCGAAGCAGGACTGCGCACGGGCAACCTGATGTCGCCCTGGCCGGAAGAGGCTAACCGCACCTTAACCGGTCATCTGGCGAGCTACCATTTCACTCCAACCGAGAGTTCGCGGCAGAATCTGCTGCGTGAAAATTTGCCGGATGACTGTATCGTTGTTACCGGCAATACGGTGATTGATGCGCTGCTATGGGTGCGCGATCGGGTGCTGGATGATGGCGACCTGAATGCGCGTCTGGCAGCGCGTTATCCGTTTCTTGATGCAGATAAAAAACTGATTCTGGTTACCGGCCATCGTCGTGAAAGCTTTGGCGGCGGTTTCGAACGCATTTGCAGCGCGCTGGCGCAGATTGCACGTCAGCATCCGCAGGCGCAAATCGTCTATCCGGTGCACCTCAATCCCAACGTCAGCGAGCCGGTCAATCGTATCCTGAGTGGGATCGAGAATATCATTTTGATTGAGCCACAGGAGTATTTGCCGTTTGTCTGGCTGATGAACCGTTCCTGGCTGATCCTCACCGATTCCGGGGGCATTCAGGAAGAAGCGCCATCGTTGGGTAAACCTGTTCTGGTCATGCGTGATACTACTGAGCGTCCGGAAGCAGTGGATGCGGGCACCGTAAAACTGGTCGGTACCGATATCAACCGGATTGTCGAAGAAGTCGGCCTGCTGCTGCAGGACGAGGAAGCCTGGCAGAGGATGAGTCGCGCGCACAATCCGTATGGCGATGGACAAGCCTGCGCGCGCATCCTGCAGGCATTGAAACAACACAGAGTATAATTATGCGTTTTGAAACCATTTCCGTTATCGGACTGGGCTACATTGGGCTGCCAACGGCAGCTGTTTTTGCCTCAAAGGGAAAAAAAGTGATCGGCGTGGATATCAATGTTCGCGCAGTCGAGACCATTAATCGCGGCGATATTCACATTGTTGAGCCGGAGCTGGGTGACGTGGTGCGCAACGCCGTTCAGGCAGGACATCTGCGCGCCACCACAGAATCCGAAGCCGCGGATGCCTTCTTAATCGCCGTACCCACGCCGTTTATCGGCGATCATCAGCCGGATCTGAGCTACGTACAGGCGGCAGCATTGTCGATTGCACCGGTATTGAAAATCGGCGATTTGGTGATTCTTGAATCGACCTCACCGGTTGGCGCTACCGAGCAGATGGCCACCTGGCTGGCGGAGGCGCGTCCTGACCTGCGTTTCCCGCAGCACGGTGATGACTGTGACGTGTTTATCGCTTACTGCCCGGAGCGCGTGCTGCCCGGCAAAGTGATGGTAGAACTGCTGGAAAATGACCGTGTGATTGGCGGCATGACGCCTGCGTGCTCAGCACGGGCCAGCGAACTGTATCGCATCTTCCTGCGCGGCGAATGTGTGGAAACCAACGCGCGTACTGCGGAGATGTGCAAACTCACGGAGAACAGCTTCCGCGATGTGAATATTGCGTTTGCCAATGAGCTATCGCTGATCTGTGCGGAGCAGAAGATCAACGTGTGGGAGTTGATTGCGCTGGCGAACCGCCATCCGCGCGTCAACATTCTGCAGCCCGGGCCGGGCGTCGGTGGGCACTGTATCGCTGTCGATCCCTGGTTTATCGTGGCGCAAAATCCGGAGCTGGCACGGCTGATTCGCACCGCGCGGGAAGTGAATGATGCGAAACCGACGTGGGTGTTAGATCAGGTCAAACAGCAGTTGGCTGACTGCCTGACTGTCAGCGGCAAACGTGCTTCTGAGGTGACGATTGCCTGCTTCGGCCTGGCGTTTAAACCGAACATCGATGATTTACGTGAAAGCCCGGCGATGGCGGTGGCACACCTAATTGCTGAGTGGCACAGCGGCAGCACGCTGGTGGTTGAACCGCATGTGGCAGAAATTCCTGCGCGACTGGCAAATGAAGCAACACTGGTTTCCACTGAGGATGCGTTGCAGCAGGCGGATATCATCGTGATGCTGGTGGATCACACGCCGTTCCGCACGATCGATGCCAGCCAGATTACGCAGCAGTGGATTATCGATACTAAAGGTGTCTGGCGATGAAACAATTCCTCATCACGGGTGGTGCTGGCTTTATTGGTTCCGCACTGGTGCGCTTCCTGATTGAGCAAACAGACCATCAGGTGGTGGTGGTGGATAAACTCAGCTACGCTGGCAACTTAGCCTCTTTGGCTTCAGTACAGAATGATGCGCGCTATGCCTTTGAGCAGGTGGATATTTGCGACAGAGCCGAACTGGACCGCGTCATGGCCCAGTATCAACCGGATTGCATTATGCATCTGGCCGCAGAAAGCCATGTGGACCGTTCGATCGATGGGCCAATTGCGTTTGTCGAAACCAACATTGTGGGCACCTATCAGCTACTGGAAGCGGCTCGCCACTACTGGAATGGCATGGTGGATGAGCGTAAAAAAGGCTTCATCTTCCATCATATTTCCACTGACGAAGTGTTTGGCGATCTGCATGGCAGTGATGATTTCTTCACTGAAACCACGCCTTATGCGCCCAGCAGCCCTTATTCAGCGACGAAAGCCAGCAGCGATCATCTGGTGCGGGCCTGGTTACGCACCTACGGCTTGCCAATTATTGTCACCAACTGTTCGAACAATTATGGCCCGTGCCACTTCCCGGAAAAACTGATTCCGCTCACCATCATTAATGCCTTAGCCGGAAAACCGCTGCCGGTGTATGGCAATGGCAGTCAGATCCGCGATTGGCTGTATGTCGAAGACCACGCCAGAGCGCTTTACTGCGTGGTGAGCAGCGGCAAAGTCGGCGAAACCTATAATATTGGTGGTCACAACGAACGCCGTAATATTGAGGTGGTGGAAACCCTGTGTGATCTGCTGGACGAACTCGCACCGCAGCAGCGCGCGGCGCACCTCGCGTGCTATCGTGATCTGATTACCTTTGTCACCGATCGTCCCGGTCACGATCTGCGTTATGCCATTGACGCCAGCAAAATTGCGCGTGATTTAGGCTGGACGCCTCAGGAAACTTTCGAAAGTGGCATTCGCAAGACCGTGCAGTGGTATCTGGCAAATCCACAATGGTGGCAGGCGATTCTCAACGGCAGCTATCGTGGCGAGCGGTTGGGTTTAGCTACGCCGCACTGAGGCATAATACAGGAGCAGCAACGATGAAAGGTATCATCCTCGCGGGTGGTTCAGGCACGCGCTTGCACCCTATCACCCGTGCTATCTCAAAGCAGCTACTGCCGGTGTACGACAAGCCGATGATCTACTATCCGCTGTCGGTGCTGATGCTGGCGGGGATTCGCGAGATTATGATTATCACCACGCCGGAAGATCGTGCGCACTTTGAGCGTCTCCTCGGCGATGGCAGCGAGTTCGGCCTGCAGTTGCAGTATGCCGAACAACCCAGTCCCGATGGTCTGGCGCAGGCGTTTATCATTGGTGAGTCCTTTATTGGCAATGACAGCTGCTGTCTGGTGCTGGGCGACAATCTCTATTTTGGTCAGGGCTTCAGCCCGAAGCTGAAAAAAGTGGCCGCGCGCAGCTGTGGTGCCACGGTGTTTGCTTATCAGGTGATGGACCCTGAGCGGTTTGGTGTGGTGGAGTTTGATGACGACTTCAATGCGCTTTCCATCGAGGAAAAGCCGCTGCAACCCAAATCGCGCTGGGCGGTTACCGGCCTCTACTTCTACGACAACCGCGTGGTGGAGTTTGCCAAACAGGTACAGCCTTCAGCTCGGGGCGAGCTGGAAATCACTGCGATTAACCAGATGTATCTTGAGCAGGGTGAACTCTCCGTCGAGTTACTGGGACGTGGCTTTGCCTGGTTGGATACGGGAACTCACGACAGCCTGATAGAAGCGAGTATGTTCGTCCAGACCGTGGAAAAACGTCAGGGCTTTAAAATCGCTTGTCTGGAAGAGATTGCGTGGCGTAACGGCTGGTTGACTGATGATCAGTTGCTGGCGGCGGCGCAAGCACTGACCAAAACCGGCTACGGCCAATATCTGCTGGATGTTCTCCATGCCCGTCCGCGTCAGTATTAACCCCCTTGCGTGGGAAAGCGATTTCTTTGGCGTGAACAGTGCGCGTATCGATCTGGATGGCGACTTCACCCTTGCCGACGCGCTGCAGCAGCCAGATACGTTGTGGCAGGCCAAAGTGCCCGCCGAGCGTACTGACGCCATTGATGCCTTGAGCCAGCACGGTTTTCAGCTGGTGGAGGGTGAGGCCGATCTGGCCATTAATATCAAACGCACCGAGCGCCAGGTTGGCGTGCGCATCGCGCGTGAAGCACAGATCCCGGCATTGCGTGAGGCGGCATCGCATGCCTTTCGCCAAAGCCGTTTTCGTGCGCCCTGGTTTAACGCTGATGACAGCGGTCGTTTCTATGCGCAGTGGATTGAAAACGCGGTTCGCGGCACCTTTGATCACCAATGCCTGGTGGCCAGCGACGAATCCGGTCAATTACAAGGCTTTGTCTCGATGCGTGAAGTGAACGGTGATGCGCGTATCGGCCTGCTCGCCGTGCTGCCCGCAGCGCAAGGGCAGGGCATGGGTCAACGCTTGCTGTTGGCGGCAGCGGATTGGGGCCGCGTGCGGCAACTTGAACGACTGCGCGTCGCGACACAGCTGAGTAATCTTACGGCGATGCGCCTCTATTTACGCAGCGGTGCTCGCCTTGAAAGCACCGCCTACTGGTTTTACAGGACAGCCTCATGATCCCATTTAATGCGCCGCCGGTCGTCGGCAGCGAAGTTGAATATATGCAGTCGGCGATGGCCAGCGGCAAACTCTGCGGTGACGGTGGATTTACCCGCCGCTGTCAGCAGTGGATGGAGCAGCACTTTGGCAGCAAAAAAGTGCTGCTGACACCCTCTTGCACTGCCTCGCTGGAAATGGCCGCACTGTTAATCGATATCCAGCCCGGTGATGAAGTGATCATGCCGAGCTACACCTTTGTTTCCACTGCCAATGCCTTCGTGCTGCGCGGTGCTGTGATCGTGTTCGTCGATGTGCGCCCCGATACGCTGAATATCGATGAAACGCTGATTGAAGCCGCGATCACTGAGAAAACCCGTGCGATTGTGCCGGTGCACTACGCGGGCGTCGCTTGCGAGATGGATAGCATCATGGCGCTGGCGGCAAAGCATCAATTATTTGTGATTGAAGATGCGGCGCAGGGCGTGATGTCGCAATACAAAGGGCGTGCGCTGGGCACCATTGGCCATATTGGCTGCTTTAGCTTCCATGAAACCAAAAATTACACCGCCGGCGGTGAAGGTGGAGCAACGCTGATTAATGACGCGAAGCTGGTGGAGCGTGCGGAGATTATCCGCGAAAAGGGCACCAACCGGAGCCAGTTCTTCCGTGGTCAGGTGGATAAATACACCTGGCGTGATATCGGTTCGAGCTATTTGATGGCGGATCTGCAGGCTGCCTACCTTTGGGCGCAACTCGAAGCGGCTGAGCGCATTAACCAGCAGCGTTTGCACTTGTGGCAGCGCTATTATGATGCGCTGAAGCCACTGGCAGCCGCTGGACGTATCACATTGCCGATGGTGCCGGAAAACTGCCGTCACAACGCGCACATGTTTTACATCAAACTGCGCGACAGCGATGACCGCCAGGCGCTGATCAACTGGATGAAAGAGGCAGAAATCCTCACGGTGTTCCACTACATTCCCTTGCACTCTTCGCCAGCCGGTGAACGTTATGGTCGCTTCCACGGCGATGACCGCTTCACCACCAAAGAGAGTGAGCGCCTGCTGCGCCTGCCGCTGTTCTATAACCTGTCGGATAACAACCAGCGCACCGTTATCAGCTCGCTGTTGAGTTTCTTTGCCTGATGTCGTTAGCCAAAGCCTCAGTCTGGACGGCCTCATCAACGTTAGTGAAAATCATTGCCGGTCTGCTGGTGGTGAAATTGCTGGCGGTCAGCTTTGGGCCGGAAGGGGTTGGCCAGGCCGGTAACTTTCGCCAACTGATTACCGTATTAGGTGTATTGGCCGGCGCGGGCATTTTCAACGGTGTAACCACCTACATCGCACAATTTCAGCAGCAGCCCGAGCCACTGCGTGCCGTGACGGGTACGGCATCATCCATGGTGATCGGCTTCTCCACACTGGTGGCGCTGGTGTTCTTGCTGGCGGCGGGGCCGATAAGTCATGCGCTATTTGGTCATGACGACTTTGCCAATGTGGTGAGGATCGTGGCCTTTCTGCAGTTCGGCATTGCCTGGGCCAATCTGACGCTGGCATTACTAAAAGGCTTCCGCGATGCGCGCGGCAATGCGCTGGCGCTGATTATCGGTAGTCTGGTGGGCGTGCTGGGTTATGTGTTGTGCTGGTGGCTGGGCGGATATGCTGGCGCGTTGGTGGGTTTAGCGCTGGTGCCTGCACTGTTGGTGTTTCCGGCATTGCTGATGCTGCGCCGTCATCGTCAGGTGCTACCGCTGCGCTGGTTAAAACCGAGCTGGCAGCCGGAACTGGCGCGAAATCTGGCAAAGTTCACCTTGATGGCACTGATTACATCGGTCACCTTGCCGGTGGCGTGGGTGATGATGCGTAACTTGCTGGCAGAACAGCAGGGGTGGGCGCAGGTGGGTCTGTGGCAGGGTGTGACCAGTATTTCCGATGCCTATCTGCAATTTATCACGGCGACTTTTAGTGTCTGGTTACTGCCGACGCTGGCGCGACTGGAAAGCAAACCGCAGATTGCGCGTGAAATTGGGCGTGCGTTGCGTTTTGTGTTACCTGCCGTGGCGGCTGCGAGTTTCTCCGTGTGGTTACTGCGTGACATTGCCATCTGGCTGCTGTTTTCACCGCAGTTTACCGCGATGCGAGACCTGTTTGTCTGGCAGTTGTGCGGTGACGTCTTTAAAGTTGGCGCCTATGTTTTCGGATATCTGGTGATCGCTAAAGCCTCACTGCGCTTTTATATTTTGACGGAAATCAGCCAGTTTGTGCTGTTAACCGCGTTCTCACATTGGCTGATTCCGCTGCATGGAACCGCCGGAGCCGCACAAGCCTATATGGCGACTTACGTGCTCTACTTCGCCCTTTGCTGTGGCGCCTTTATGATTTATTGCCGAAAAAAATGACTTTATTTCACGTGCTGGGATCGGATATCCCACATCATAACCATACGGTGTTGCGCTTCTTTGATGAGGTGATGAGCACCGAATTGCCGGGTGCTGGACCGCGCCAGTTTATGGTGGTGACTTCAACGCCTGAAGCGCTGCAAGCCTATACCGCGCTGCAAATCGAAAGCTATCCCAGCAAGCGCGCACTTGCACAGGCGGTAATGTCCCGTGCGGCTGACCGTACGCAACGCTTCTTCTTTCATGGACAGTTCAATCCGCAAATCTGGCTAGCGTTGCTCAGAGGTAAACTGCGGCGTCAGCAGGCCTACTGGCATATCTGGGGTGCGGATCTGTACGAAGAAGGGCGTGGGCTGAAGTATCGGCTGTTTTATCTGCTGCGCCGCATGGCACAGCATCGCATTGCCCATGTGTTCGCGACGCGTGGTGATTTACACTGTTTTCAGCAGCGCCATCCGCGCGTGCCGACATCGCTGCTCTACTTTCCAACGCGTATGCCCAATGCTGCAGTGCCCGGCGGCAACACGAGCGGTGATTTCACCGTGCTGCTGGGCAATTCCGGCGATCGCAGCAATTGCCATATCGAAGGCTTGCAGGCGATTCACGCTCAGTTTGGCGATCGCGTGAAAGTGCTCATCCCACTGGGCTATCCGGAAAACAATCAGGCGTACATTGACGAGATCAGCGCGGCTGCACAGCGCCTGTATCCGCAAGGCCAGGTGACTTTACTACGCGATAAGATAGATTTTGATACCTATCTGCAATTGCTCAGTGACTGCCAGCTCGGCTATTTTATGTTCGAACGTCAACAGGGTATTGGCACGTTATGTTTGCTGATGCAGGCCAACATTCCCTTTGTGCTGAACCGAAAAAATCCGTTCTGGCGCGACCTCAGCGAACAAGGGTTGCCGGTTCTTTTCAGTGAAGATGCACTGGATGCGTCGAGTGTGGCTGAAGCTCAGCGTCAGCTGGCACAGTATGATAAATCCGCGATTGCCTTTTTCGCCCCTGGTTATCTGGCTGGCTGGCGCAACGCGTTGAGCCTGAGTGAAAGGGAGAGAACATGAGCCTGATGCAGTTTAGTGGTCTGCTGGTGGTTTATCTGTTCTCGCTAGGTTTCATTTTGACGCTGACCTGGCGGGAATTTAAACGGGTGCGTTTTAACTTCCACCTGTTCTTCACCATCCTTTTTTTACTGACCTTTTATTTCGGGTTCCCCCTCACCAGTGTGCTGGTATTCCGCTTTAATGTTGAAGTGGTGCCACCGGAGTACCTGTTACAGGCGTTGCTGGCCGCGACCAGTTTTTATGCGATTTATTACGTCAGTTATAAAGTCCGGTTAAGGCCGATCAACGCTGCACCGCGCAAACCCTGGTTGCAGATGAACCGAGTCGAAACCCATCTAACCTGTCTGTTACTGGCGCTGGTGGCGATTGGCACGGTCACGGTGTTCTTCATGCACAACGGGTTACTGTTGTTCCGACTTTCTGCGTATAACCAGATTTTCTCCAGCGAAGTATCCGGCGTAGCGCTCAAACGATTTTTCTACTTCTTTATTCCGGCGATGCTGATTCGCTATTTCCTCAACCCCACACAGCGCCAGTGGCTATGGTTTTTGCTGGTGTCGGTGGCATTTGGTTTGCTGACTTATGCGCTGGTGGGCGGGACGCGCGCCAATATCATCATCGCTTTTGCCCTGTTCCTGTTTATCGGTATTACGCGCGGTTGGATCACCTTGTGGATGCTGGTGGGCGCAGGCGTGATGGCGATTGCTGGCATGTTCTGGCTGGCACTGCGGCGCTATAACCTCGATGTGGTGGGCGATGAAGCGTTTTACACCTTCCTGTATTTAACGCGTGATACCTTCTCCCCCTGGGAAAATCTCGCGCTGTTATTGCAGAACTACGACAAAATTGACTTACAGGGCTTAGCACCGGTCTGGCGTGACTTTTATGTCTTCATCCCGAGCTGGCTCTGGCCGGAACGTCCGTCGATTGTGTTAAATAGCGCCAACTACTTTACCTGGGAAGTGCTGAACAACCATTCAGGACTGGCGATTTCGCCCACGCTGCTGGGTTCGTTGCTGGTAATGGGCGGCGTGTGGTTTATTCCGCTGGGTGCGATTGCCGTCGGCTGGCTGATGAAAGGATTCGATAACCTCTATCTGCAAGGCCGTGATGCTTCGAACCGTTATAGCGGGGCGATTCTGCAGAGCTTTTGCTTCGGTGCGGTATTCAACATGATCGTGCTGGCGCGTGAAGGGCTGGATGCTTTCGGTTCGCGCGTGGTGTTCTTTTGCATTATTTTTGCTGCCTGTATGGCGGTGGCTAAATTGCTGTACTGGCTGTTAGCGCGTGCGGGGTTGATTCGCTCGCGTAGCAAGCCAGTGGTTCACAGCCTGTCTTAACCTTTGGGAACATGATTCATGAAAACCGATAAGCCGCGCTATAACTTGCGCGGTGTCGATCTTCACGCGTTTATCGACATGGACAGCTTCCTGCACTTCTTGCTGCCGGGTGGCCAGCCGCGTTGTGGCACGCTGGTGGCGATGAATGCAGAAAAGATGCTGACGCTGGAAGAGGATGCGCAGCTGCGGGCGCTGATTGCTGAAGCGGAATTTAAATATCCGGATGGCATTAGCATTGTGCGCTCCTTACGCAAAAAATATCCGCAGTTGCAGGTTAGCCGCATTGCTGGTGCCGATCTGTGGGAAGCCCTGATGGAGCGCGCGGGCCGCAGCAGCATTCCGGTATTTCTGATTGGCGGTCGTCAGGCGGTGCTGGATGAAACCTGTGACAAACTGCGTCGCCAGTGGAATGTGAACATCGTCGGCAGTCAGGATGGCTATTTTGCCCCGGCAGAGCGTGAGGCGTTGTTTGCGCGCATTGCGGCCAGCGGTGCACAGATTGTCACGGTGGCGCAGGGTTCGCCGCGTCAGGAGTTGCTGATGCGTGATTGCCGCGCGCACTGGCCGCATGCGCTCTATATGGGCGTGGGCGGTACCTATGATGTTTTCACCGGCCACGTCGCGCGTGCACCGCGAATCTGGCAGAAATTAGGGCTGGAGTGGCTCTATCGTCTGATTCGGCAGCCTTCGCGTTGGCGCCGCCAGTTAAAACTGCTGAAATATTTGCGCTATCATTGGCGTGGCGATCTCTGATATCGCCGATTTTTTCAGCAATATCATCAGTGCAGCCAGTAAAACTGCATTAATAATCGACGGAATGCACAAAGCGTAATCAAACGCGTTTTTTTTATAAAAAAGCGCTGGACAGTATGAGGTCAAGCCCGTAGTATGCCCATCCGCAACGGCGCTACGCGCCCGTAGCTCAGCTGGATAGAGCGCTGCCCTCCGGAGGCAGAGGTCTCAGGTTCGAATCCTGTCGGGCGCGCCATTTAGTTTGTGCGCAAGAGCTTCGGTGGTTGGTTTAACCGCGTTATGCAGTGAAAATAGTAAGCAGAGATGCTTACGCAACAGAATTATGGTGGCTATAGCTCAGTTGGTAGAGCCCTGGATTGTGATTCCAGTTGTCGTGGGTTCGAGTCCCATTAGCCACCCCAAATTTTGCTGGGCACGCGATGGTGGCGGAATTGGTAGACGCGCTAGCTTCAGGTGTTAGTGTTCTTACGGACGTGAGGGTTCAAGTCCCTCCCTTCGCACCAGGCAAAATTACGCGGTAGCGTGAAGAAATAAGATACAGAAAAAATCGGCGAGTAGCGCAGCTTGGTAGCGCAACTGGTTTGGGACCAGTGGGTCGGAGGTTCGAATCCTCTCTCGCCGACCATATTCGAAAAGCCTGCTTGAAAAAGCAGGCTTTTTTCGTTTTATCTTTCCCTTGATTGATTTTATCCTTCTCAGCTTCTCAGCTTCTCAGCTTCTCAGCTTCTCAGCTTCTCAGCTTCTCAGCCTTATAAATCACGCTCACTGCCGTTGTCGTCATAATGAGACTCGTAACTCATTGATTTTAAATTGACTGACAGTTCCTTGCATTGCTTGTCGTTGATAGGAGACAGTTATTAAGGGGAGTGTAGCGAAATCACGACGCACTGTTCAGTCTGAGAGAGGGTTTTACCTTTATCTGACTGATTTAAAATAACTTATTTCTACACCTCCAATTCTGGCACGGCTTATGCAATAATTAACCTGTAGATGCTCATTCCACCTCTTATGTCTGCTGATGCTACATAAACCTGGGAATGATGCAGAGCCCCTTACGGTATCCGTTGTCCAGCCTGGCAGTTATTGCGCACGCTTTACTGCAGTAAGAAGGACATTACGTTGAGTCGGATACCATCAGTTGTCTGAACGACCTGATCTTACACCTGCTTATGGCAGGTGTTTTTTTATCTGTACTTTCCCCCATTCCGCGACTCTTCAGGCAAAAAAAAGCCGGGACAAGCCCGGCGTGCACAAAAGTAACAATCGTTAAATCAAGCGTTTGGATTAGTCTTCAAGGTCAGAAGCAGACCTTCACGGCGCATTTGAGCAGCGTCCTCGGGGCGATGCAGGCGATCATAGACATCGGCCAACCAGGCATAATCAAAAGCATCCGGGCGTTGTGCCAGTGCCTGCTGGAAAGCTTCTGCGGACTGTTGCCACTCACCGTGGCGCATCAGCATCTGGCCTAAGGTGCTGTGCAGCAGCGGCGTTGCGCCATGTTGTTTGATTTGCTGGCGCAGCGCTTTCTCCAGTGATTGCGGATCGCCACTTTTAATACGTGGCATTAACAGCACCAGGCGGTCGTCATACTGACGCTTCAATCCTTCCAGCACGATGCTTTGCGCGGTATCAGGGTCATCACACTCAATCAGATGTTCAGCCATCGCTACCTGCAGCGCCGTTTCCTGACGCGTTTTACGGCTCTGGTTTTGCCACCACTTCTTCAGACCTTCGCTACCCTGATCGGCCATTGCCTGATTCATCATGCCTAGCCAGGCTTGCTGTTGCAGCGCCTCACGATGGGCTTCGTCATTGACCTGAGATTTTTGCATGGAGGGCAGAATATCCAGCAACGCGCCCCATGCGCCGGTACGGATATAAGCCTGTTCAGCCAGACGCAGCACTTCAGGATGACGCGGAGCGACTTCCAGTAAACGGTCAATGCCATGGCGGGCGGCGTGATCTTCATTACGTGCCAGTTGCAGGCGTACGCGGGTGATCTCAACCGGAATGGTGTCATTTTCAGACAGCTCAGAGGCGCGCTCCAGATGTTGGTTAGCACGGACTTCGTCACCACGTTGCTGTGCCGCTTCGGCAGCCAGCAGGTAGTTAGCAACGGGCTGATCGGCGTGATCGGCATTCTTCGATAGCAGTTTTTCAACCTGCTTGTAATCACCTTCCGCCAGTTTCATCAGCGCGCTTTGCGTGTGACGCTGCGCGCTGCGGCGTTTACGTCCCGTGAACCAACCGCGCGTACGTACGCCGGTGCGGAACACGCGGCGTAAAATCCATTCAATGAACAGAATCACCAGCAAACTAAGGATCAGGATGATCACCAAGCCGGTGACGCTGGTTTCCACGTTCCAGTTATCGGTCTGAATCAGCACGTAGCCCTGATGGCCGGCAATCATCGGCCCCAATACCACGCCTGCGATCAGCAGCAGGAAAAGCACCAATACTTTCAGCATGCTTAGCCTCCCTGTTGATCAGCCGGAACCGATGGCTGCGCCAGCAGGTTGCGCACGCGCGTCTGCATCAATTTTTCCAGCAGCGCCTGACTTTCCAGCGTATCCGGCACATCCATTGAGATGTTTTGCTGACTCAGCTCATCCAGTTGTGCGAGGAAAGCTTTGGTGGCAGCGTCGTTGGTGTCATACCAGGCGCGCACCCAGGTTGAGACCGCATCAATCGACTGTTTGTAGATTTCATCCTGATGACGTGGCACGGCCTGGGCGGCAATCAGCAGGCGTGAACGAATGTTTTCACGCAGGTAAACGTCCTGATTCGGTGCCAGCAGCGGCTGTGCGGTATTATCACGGCGGCGGATGGTGATGAAATCATCCATAAAGTTATGCCAGCTCTTCACCAGATTTTGACGCCATTCGTGCAGCGAGCTGGAAAGCTCTCCGCCATCGGCATCCATCGGTGAATCATCACTGTCATTGTCAGCCAGACGCAGATTATCGACGCCGTTCGACAACTGATTGAGTTTGAGGATGATGCCATCGTAATCGACCTGGCTCACCGTT
Source organism: Pantoea sp. S61 (assembly GCF_016625145.1). NCBI lineage: Bacteria > Pseudomonadati > Pseudomonadota > Gammaproteobacteria > Enterobacterales > Erwiniaceae > Pantoea > Pantoea sp. S61. The sequence continues at coordinate 50,134 of NZ_JACVUO010000018.1, read as the reverse complement.
GAGAGAGAACTGATGTCCTGCGTTAAAGCACGACGCACATTCATCACGCTCGGGTCATTCATATCGGCCAGGCTGGTATCAGCGCTTTTCAACAGCGCGGCTGCTGTGGTGACATCCTGATCGCTCCACAGCTTGCGACCCGCCAGCTTCACGAGGTAGTCCGCTTGCGCCAGTAGCCAGGTGCGGGTGTCGTTGCCAGAAATCGTCGCGACTTTATCGCGCAGGGTCTCCAGCTCTTTGGCGCTGTTATCCTGCTGCGTTCGCGCTTCCTGCAACGCCGTATTCGCGGTATCCAGTTGTTGCGTCAGCTGCTGTTTGTCGCTGCCCAGTTGCTGCTGCAGGGCGCTCAACTGTTCACTCAGGTTCTGGTTTGTCTGAGCCTGTAAATCGGCCTGATGTTTCCCATTGAGGTAAAGTCCCGCGCCAATCGCCAGCGCAATCACGATCGCCACCGCGCTCAGTACTTTGCCATCGCTTTTTTTATCGCTAGGCTTTTTACCGTCTGGCGTGGGGGAAGTGTCCGCCGGGGTGGTTTCTTCAACCATGGCGGAGGAGGCTTTTTGTTCCGTCATTATGGCTCATCCCATTGTTAAGTTCAGCGTAACGCACGCAGCAGCGCATCGTTATCAGCACCATCGGCTACCTCAATATCCTGCCAGCCTAATTCGGCGGCCTGAGTAGCCAAACGTTCACTGACGACCACCAGTCGACAGTGCAATAACCATTCCCGACGATCAATTGGCGGAAACAGTGCAAAGAGTTGTTGTAACATCTCACCGCTGGTGACCACCAGCGTGGTAATCCCGCGATCGCGCCAGCGACGGCCTTCAATCGCGCCCTCATAATGCTTTTCACAACGTTGGTAGCACTCGCAGTATTCCACCTTGGCACCGCGTTCCAGCAGGGTTTCTGCCAGTAATTCACGGCCTGGGCTGCCGCGCAAAATCAGCGCACGCTTGCCATTAACCTGCTGCAGGCGGTTGAGCCGCACTAACTCTTCGCTGGTCTCCCGCGCATGAGGATAGTCTACTTTCAGATGACTGACGGTATGCAGTGCCAGCGCGGTGCTGCGCCCTATAGCATAGTAGTCGAGTGTTTCGGGCCAGCTGAGGGCACTTTGCTGAAGCGCCGGATGGGCGAATAGCACCACCTGCTGTGACAGCAGAAACACCAGATCGCCCGGCCGTAAAGCCGCCAGCTTTTGTGGCAATTGTTGCAAATCGCGACCCGGCGTAAATTCAATCAGCGGTAGAGTCCACGCCAGTTTTCCCTGGGTTCGCAGACGCGAAACCAATTCACTGGCAGCGGGCTCCGGGCGGGTCACGAGAATGGTCATGCAGGCGTTTGCCCCTGATAGACGTCGCGCAGAATGTCGCGGGCGCCACCATCCAGCAGCTCTTCTGCCAGGGAGATCCCCATTTGCACGGCGTTTTCGCGCGGACCACGGCGTTCACCTACCACCATTTGGTGGCCATCCGGTGAGCCGACTAAGCCACGCAGCCACAACTGATTGTCTTCTAATAAGGCAAAGCTGCCGATGGGAACCTGACAACCGCCTTCAAGGCGTGTGTTCATCGCGCGTTCAGCGCGCACACAAACATCGGTATCGGCGTGATTCAGCGCCTGCAACAAGGTGATCAGTTCGTGATCATCAAGACGGCATTCAATGCCGACGGCACCCTGGCCGACGGCGGGCAGCGAGATTTCAGCGGGCATCGCCTGACGAATACGGTCGTCGAGGTTTAAGCGCTTCAGGCCTGCCGCGGCAAGGATAATGGCGTCATATTCCCCGGCATCCAGCTTGCCAAGGCGGGTGCCCACGTTACCACGCAAAGATCGGATGATCAGGTCGGGGCGACGTGCACTGAGCTGACACTGACGGCGCAGACTGGACGTCCCCACAATCGCGCCCTGTGGCAGTTCATCGATGCTGTTATAAAGGTTGGAGACGAAGGCATCACGCGGGTCTTCACGCTCGCAGATGGTGACCAGACCCAAACCTTCCGGGAATTCCACCGGCACATCTTTCATGGAGTGCACGGCAAGATCGGCACGGTTTTCCAGCATTGCCAGTTCAAGTTCTTTGACAAACAGGCCTTTTCCACCGACTTTAGCCAGCGGTGTATCGAGGATGATGTCGCCTTTGGTGACCATTGGCACCAACTCAACCTGCACGCCCGGATGTGCTGCCATCAGGCGCTGTTGGACATATTGTGCCTGCCATAAAGCAAGGGGACTTTGTCTGGTAGCAATTCTGAAAATTTTGTTTAACATGCTGTTAACCATTTTGATCGTTCATCGATTATCCTATCATTGATAGGGGAATGCTGTCAGTTTCAACGGATTGAAAAGGCCTCGATGTCAGTTGTTACGCATTGTTGCGTCATTATCTGACGTCTAAGTCCGAAAAAGCAGGGCTACATGGGGAACGTGCTAAACTGTCATGTAGCGCAACTTTCTTTACGGTCAATCCTCCAGGTGTTAGATTGATCACGTTTCCAGCAATAATTTGCCCAACATCTTTATTATTAAGCGGCAGGTTTTGGAAACAGGGTGCTTAACACTGGGACAATCAGGCGAAACGTCTTGTACCTCTACATTGAGACACTGAAACAGAGACTGGATGCAATTAACCAGCTGCGCGTTGATCGCGCACTGGCTGCTATGGGACCTGCCTTCCAGCAAGTCTACAGTCTGCTGCCAACATTACTGCACTATCATCACCCGTTGATGCCCGGCTACCTTGAAGGTAGCGTTCCCCACGGCGTCAGCTTCTTCACGCCTGATGAAAACCAACAGCATCTGTTGCAACAGTTGGCAGGCGATCAGTCTTTGGATCTCAGCACTGCCGTCAAAGGTGAACGTCCGATTACCGGCATCTATTCGATGGGCAGTACCTCGTCTGTCGGTCAGAACAGCGTGTCCGATCTCGACATCTGGGTGTGCCACCAATCCTGGCTGGATAATGAAGAGCGTCTCAATCTGCAGCGCAAGTGTACGCTGTTGCAGAAATGGTGTGTGTCAATGGGTGTGGAAGTCAGTTTCTTCCTGATCGACGAGAACCGTTTCCGCCACAATGAGAGCGGCAGCCTCGGTGGTGAAGACTGCGGTTCAACCCAACATATTTTGCTGCTGGATGAGTTCTACCGTACCGCTGTGCGTATGGCGGGCAAACGCATCCTGTGGAACATGGTGCCCGGCGAAGAAGAGCATCATTACGACGATTACGTTATGTCACTCTATTCACAAGGCGTGTTGACGCCGAATGAGTGGCTGGATCTCGGCGGTCTCGGCACGCTGTCAGCCGAAGAGTACTTCGGGGCCAGCTTGTGGCAGCTGTACAAAAGTATCGATTCACCGTACAAAGCGGTGCTGAAAACCCTGCTGTTAGAAGCGTACAGCTGGGAATATCCGAACACGCAATTGCTGGCGATGGATATCAAACAGCGTCTGCACGATGGCGAAATTGTCTGCTTTGGCCTCGATCCCTACTGCATGATGCTGGAGCGCGTGACGCGCTATCTGACCAGCGTTGATGACATGGCGCGCCTTGATTTGGTGCGTCGATGTTTCTATTTAAAAGTGTGTGAGAAGCTCTCGAGTGACGATCACCACCATCACCGCTCAGGCTGGCGCCGCGAGATTCTTTCGCAACTGGTGAAAGAGTGGGGTTGGGATGAAGAGAAAATTGCGGTACTGGATAACCGCGCCCAGTGGAAAATTGAGCGTGTGCGTGAAGCGCACAACGAGCTGCTGGATGCGATGATGCAGAGCTATCGCAACCTGATCCGTTTTGCCCGTCGTAACAATTTAAGCGTCAGTGCCAGCCCGCAGGATATCGGCGTGCTGACGCGTAAACTGTATGCCGCGTTTGAAGCGCTGCCGGGCAAAGTGACGCTGGTGAACCCACAGATTTCGCCTGACCTGTCGGAAGATAATCTGACCTTTATTCATGTGCCGGAAGGCCGCGCCAATCGCGCCGGTTGGTATCTTTACAACCAGTCGCCGGACATGAGTTCGATCATCAGCCATCAGCCGCTGGAATATAACCGCTACCTGAACAAGTTAGTGGCGTGGGCGTGGTTCAACGGTTTGCTGACCAGCAAAACGCGTTTGCATATGAAGGGCAACGAATTCTGCGATCTGCCGCGCTTGCAGGAGTTGGTCAACGATGTCTCGAGTCACTTCCCGCTGCGCGTAGCGGCACCGACGCCAAAAGCGTTGTACAGCCCGTGCGAAATTCGTCATCTGGCGATTATTGTCAATCTCGAACACGATCCGACCTCAGCCTTCCGCAATCAGGTGGTGCATTTCGATTTCCGTAAGCTGGATGTATTCAGCTTCGGCCAGCAGCAGCAGTGCCTGATTGGCAGCATTGATTTGCTGTACCGCAACTCGTGGAATGAAGTGCGTACGCTGCACTTCAGCGGTGAGCAGGCGATGATCGAAGCGCTGAAAACCATTCTCGGCAAAATGCATCAGGATGCCGCGCCGCCGGATACGGTGGAAGTGTTCTGTTATAGCCAGCATCTGCGCGGTTTAATTCGTACCCGCGTGCAGCAGCTGGTGTCTGAGTGTATTGAGTTGCGACTCTCCAGCACCCGTCAGGAGCCAGGCCGCTTCAAAGCGCTGCGCATGGCGGGCCAGACGTGGGGCTTGTTCTTCGAGCGCATGAGCGTATCGGTGCAGAAGCTGGAAAATGCGGTGGAGTTCTACGGCGCGATTTCCAACAACAAGTTGCACGGTTTGTCGATCAAAGTGGAGTCGAATCAAACGCCATTGCCGCCGGTGGTGAATGGCTATGCCAGCGAAGGCATCATTCAGTTCTTCTTTGAAGACACCAATGACGATCGCGGCTTCAACATCTATATCCTCGACGAAACCAATCGCGTTGAGGTTTATCACCATTGCGAAGGCAGTAAAGAAGAGCTGGTGCGTGACGTGAGCCGTTTTTACTCCTCGTCGCATGACCGCTTCACCTATGGCTCCAGCTTTATCAACTTCAACCTGCCACAGTTCTACCAGATTGTGCACGCAGGCGATCGCTTCCAGGTGATTCCGTTCCGCAGCCAGACGCTGACGCAGCTCTGTGCGACGCAGCCCGATAACGACAACGGCGATTTCCAGCCGCGCTACCAAATGCACTGATCCCGCCTGCGTTCGCGCGGTGGGATTGGCTTTTCCTCTGACATGCGCCCGGATTTGCGGGTATTTCCTGTTGCTTTTACAACGTCAACTGCGATGATAAGCAGCCAAGGCTTAAGGACAGGAAGAGCAGACAGAATGAGACACATGATAAGTCAGCTGGGTATGGCGCTGGCACTGGTCAGCCTCGCAGGCTGTGGCCTGAAAGGACCGCTGTATTTCCCGCCCAAAGATCAGCCGACGAAACAAAATCAGCAGGTCACCGAGCAGCAGCAAAAAGCGGCGCAGGATGCTGACGTTAACGGTTTGGTCACCAGTAAATCGGGTTCACAGGCGAACTAATCTCTATGAGTAATCCGGCGGAGCAGAAAATGCAGTTCTCGAAAATGCACGGTCTCGGCAACGATTTCATGGTTGTGGATGCCGTGACGCAAAACGTCTTTTTTTCGCCGGAACTGATTCGCCGCCTGGCGGATCGGCATCTGGGGATCGGTTTCGATCAGCTGCTGATCGTCGAACCGCCTTACGATCCGGATCTTGATTTTCATTATCGAATTTTCAACGCGGATGGCAGTGAAGTGGCCCAATGCGGCAACGGCGCGCGCTGTTTCGCCCGCTTCGTGCGCCTGAAAGGGCTGACCAATAAAAGCGACATCCGCGTAAGTACGCAAACCGGGCGCATGGTGCTGAGCGTGACCAGCGATGAGCTGGTACGCGTTAATATGGGTGAACCCAACTTCGATCCCCAGCAAGTGCCGCTGCGCGCCAATAAAGCGGAAAGTCTGTATCTGCAACGTGTTGCCGAGCAGACCGTAATGTTTGGTGCGGTATCCATGGGGAACCCGCACTGTGTGATTCAGGTTGAGAGTGTGAAAACGGCAGCCGTAGAAACACTGGGTCCGGTGCTGGAAAGCCATGAACGCTTCCCGGAACGCGTCAACGTGGGCTTTATGGAAGTGGTTAATCCTGAACACATTCGTCTGCGCGTGTATGAACGCGGCGCAGGTGAAACCCAGGCTTGTGGCAGCGGTGCCTGTGCGGCCGTTGCCTGCGGCATTCAGCAAGGCATTCTGGCGGAAAAAGTTCGCGTTGATTTGCCTGGCGGAACGCTGCATATCGCCTGGAAAGGGGCGGGTCAGCCGCTGTTTATGACCGGCCCAGCCACACACGTCTATGATGGGTTTATTCATCTATGAAAAATGTCGAAGAGCAAACCGACAGCGCGGTTTTGCTGGACGATCAGTCGGTTAGCGCCTTCCTGCGCCAGAACCCCGATTTCTTTATTCGCAATGCGCACCAGGTTGAACAGATGATGGTGCCGCACCCGGTGCGCGGCAGTGTGTCGCTGGTGGAGTGGCACATGGCGCGTCAGCGCAACCACATCCAGCAACTGGAAGAGGAAATCACGCTGTTGATGGAGCAGGCCACGGCCAACCATCAACTGTTTGATCGCCTGCTGGGGTTGCAAGGCCATCTTGCCGCGGCGGATAGCTTGCAGGAAATGTTAACGCGTCTGCACCGTTGGGCGCGTGAGTTGGGTCTGGCCGGAGCCCATGTGCGGGTGTTCAACGACCACTGGCACATCGGCGCACCTTCTGATTTCACTCAGTTGGGTCTTTCTCGTCAGGCTTTTGAGCCGCTGCGTATTCAACGCTTTGGTGCTGAACATCATTACCTTGGCAGCCTGAATGGCCCGGAGTTACTGCTGCTGTTGCCACAGGCGAAAGCCATCGGGTCGGTGGCGATGTCGTTGATGGGCGAACGGGGTGAACTTGGTGTGCTGATTTTCAGCAGCCGCGATAACCAGCACTATCAAGCGGGCATGGGCACCTTACTGTTGCAGCATCTGGCGCAAATGCTGCCGGATCTGCTGTCTCGCTGGATTGAACGCGCATGAGTGACGTCAGCCCGTTGCAGCCTGCCGTTGAGGGCTTTCTGCGTTATCTGAAAGTCGAACGCCAGCTCAGCCCGTTGACGCAAAAGAATTACACCCGCCAGTTGCAGACGATGACCGCGATGGCCGATGAGATGAAGATCGTCTCATGGGCGCAACTGGAGCCCGCACAGGTTCGCCAACTGGCGGCGCGCAGCCGTCGTGCCGGATTAGGGCCCAGCAGCCTGGCGCTGCGCATGTCGGCGCTACGTAGTTTTCTCGACTGGCAGGTCAGCCAGGGGATGTTAAGCGCCAATCCGGCCAAAGGCATCTCTACGCCGCGCAATGCCCGCCATCTGCCAAAAAATATGGATGTTGACGAGGTTAACCAGCTGCTGGAAATCGACCTGAACGATCCGCTGGCGGTGCGCGACCGAGCGATGCTGGAAACCATGTACGGCGGCGGTTTACGCTTGTCGGAGCTGGTGGGCATGGATTGTCGTCATGTCGATCTCGACGCCGGTGAAGTGTGGGTGCTGGGGAAAGGCAGCAAAGAACGACGTGTGCCGATTGGTGGCACGGCGGTGACCTGGCTGAAACATTGGTTGCCACTGCGTGATAGCTTCGCGCCGCAGGATGATGCCGTATTTGTCTCCAGTCGCGGCACGCGCATATCGGCGCGTAACGTGCAAAAGCGTTTTGCCGAGTGGGGCATTAAGCAGGGCGTGGCCAACCATATTCATCCGCATAAACTGCGTCACTCTTTTGCTACCCATTTGCTTGAATCGAGTGGCGATCTGCGCGCGGTGCAGGAACTACTCGGCCACGCCAATCTGTCGACCACGCAAATCTATACCCATCTCGATTTCCAGCATCTGGCGACCGTGTATGACGCGGCACATCCACGTGCTAAACGAGGAAAGTCTGAATGAAGTTCTACCGCCCGCTGGGCCCGATCAAAGCGATCACTTTCGATCTCGACGATACGCTGTATGACAACCATCCCGTGATCCTTAAAACCACCGCCGAATCCCACGCCGCATTGCAGGCCTTTCATCCGGCATTGCGTGAATTCACCCCCGCTGATTATCAGGCGCTGCGCGACGAATTGCTGGTGCGTGAGCCGGAAATTTATCACGACGTGTCTGAGTGGCGTCGCCGCTCGGTCGAGTTGGCAATGATCAATATCGGCTTATCCGCTGCTGAAGCCCGCGCCGGTGCCAGCGAAGTGATGGGCGTGTTCCACCAGTGGCGCAGCGAAGTCGAGATGCCAGATGAGACGCATCAAACGCTGAAGTGGTTGGGCGAGCGCGTGCCGCTGGTGGCGATCACCAACGGCAACGCCTGTCCGGAAAAGCTGGGGATTAATCACTACTTCCAGTTCGCCCTGCGCGCTGGCCCGCACGGTCGCGCTAAGCCGTGGCAGGATATGTACCAGCTGGCGGCCGAGCGTTTGAACATCGCACCTGAGCATATTCTGCACGTGGGCGACGATCTCACCACCGATGTGGTCGGTTCATTAAATGCGGGCATGCAAGCCTGCTGGATCAATCTGCGTGATGACAACCTGATGAAAATTGACGATGCGCGTTTGCTGCCGCACGTCGAAATTCATCAGTTGGCATCGCTGACCTCGCTGCTATAATGCTGTATGTTCATCCAGCTAATGGCTGGATGATACGGGCATTGTCTGACGCACAAATCGTAGCGGCACCCTTCATCCTGCGATGAATAGCACCGCTATACAGGGTGCGTTGCTTAAATGCTGAGAAACCGCATTTCTCAATTCTCCTTTTAATACTTTGGCAAAACGGTGCTTATGGACGTTTCTGATCTGCTTAACGGCTTAAATGACAAACAGCGCGAGGCGGTCGCCGCGCCGCGCAGCAATTTGCTGGTGCTGGCCGGAGCAGGCAGTGGCAAAACCAGGGTACTGGTGCACCGTATTGCCTGGCTGCTGTCGGTAGAGAATTGCTCGCCTTACTCAATCATGGCGGTGACCTTTACCAACAAAGCGGCAGCAGAAATGCGCCATCGTATCGATCAGCTGATCGGCACCAGTCAGGGTGGCATGTGGATTGGTACGTTCCACGGACTGGCGCACCGTTTGCTGCGTGCGCATCATCTTGATGCCAATTTGCCGCAGGATTTCCAGATTCTCGATAGCGACGATCAGCTTCGCTTGCTCAAGCGTCTGATCAAAGCCATGAACCTCGATGAGAAGCAGTGGCCTGCACGCCAGGGCATGTGGTACATCAACGGCAAAAAGGATGAAGGGCTGCGTCCTAAGCACATCGAAAGCTACGGCAACCCGGTGGAGCAAACCTGGCTGCGCATTTATCAGGCCTACCAGGAGGCTTGCGATCGCGCGGGCTTAGTGGATTTTGCCGAACTGCTGCTGCGTGCGCATGAGCTGTGGCTGAATAAGCCGCATATCCTGAATCACTACCGCGAGCGTTTCAGCAACGTGTTGGTGGACGAATTCCAGGATACGAACAACATCCAATACGCGTGGATCCGTATGCTGGCCGGCGATACCGGTCGTGTGATTATCGTCGGTGATGACGACCAGTCGATTTACGGCTGGCGTGGCGCGCAGGTCGAGAACATCCAGCGCTTCCTGCAGGATTTCCCTGGTGCGGAAACCATTCGCCTGGAGCAAAACTACCGCTCGACCAATAACATCCTGAAAGCGGCTAACACGCTGATCGCCAATAACAATGGTCGACTCGGTAAAGAGCTGTGGACTGATGGCAGCGACGGCGAAAAGATTTCTCTTTATTGCGCGTTTAACGAACTAGACGAAGCTCGCTTCGTGGTAAACCGCATCAAAACCTGGCATGAGAACGGTAACGCGCTGCAGGATTGCGCCATTCTCTATCGCAGCAACGCCCAGTCGCGCGTGCTGGAGGAGGCGCTGTTGCAAGGCAGCATGCCGTACCGTATTTACGGCGGCATGCGCTTCTTCGAACGCCAGGAGATTAAGGATGCGCTGGCGTATCTGCGCCTGATGGCGAACCGCAATGACGATGCCGCTTTTGAGCGCGTGGTGAACACGCCGGTGCGTGGCGTGGGCGATCGCACATTGGATGTGGTGCGCCAGACCGCGCGCGAACAGCAATTAACGCTGTGGCAAGCGACGCGTGAATTGCTGCAAAACAAAGCCCTGGCGGGACGTGCAGCCTCGGCGCTGCAGCGCTTCTGCGAGCTGGTGGATTCCCTGGCCACGGAAACCGCCGATATGCCGCTACACGTGCAGACCGATCGCGTGATCAAGGATTCCGGCCTGTGGATCATGTACGAGCAGGAAAAGGGCGAGAAAGGCCAGGCGCGTATCGAAAACTTAGAGGAACTGGTGACCGCCACGCGCCAGTTCAGCTATCAGGACGAAGACGAAGATTTGATGCCGCTGCAGGCGTTTCTGTCGCATGCTGCGCTGGAAGCCGGTGAAGGTCAGGCCGATAAATGGCAAGACGCAGTGCAACTGATGACCATGCACTCGGCGAAAGGTCTTGAGTTCACCCAGGTGTTTATCGTGGGTATGGAGGAAGGGATGTTCCCGAGCCAGATGTCGCTGGATGAAGGCGGGCGTCTGGAGGAGGAGCGTCGTCTTGCTTACGTTGGCGTCACGCGCGCGATGGAAAAACTCACGCTGACCTACGCCGAGACTCGTCGCCTTTATGGTAAAGAAGTGTATCACCGTCCATCGCGCTTTATCGGCGAATTACCGGAGGAGTGCGTCGAGGAAGTCCGTCTGCGCGCCAGCGTGAGCCGTCCGGTGAGCCATCAGCGCATGGGTACCCCGATCGCGGAAAACGACAGTGGTTTCGCGCTCGGTCAGCGTGTGCGCCATGCCAAATTCGGCGAAGGCACCATCATTAACCTGGAAGGCAGCGGCGAACACAGCCGCTTGCAGGTGGCGTTTCAGGGCCAGGGTATCAAGTGGCTGGTGGCGGCTTACGCGCGTCTGGAAACGGTGTAGCGCCGTTGCGTTACCTTGACGACTTTTTCGTCTCAGCGTAACATGCGCGCACTATTATCATGAGAGGACAATGCCTTGGACGCGCCCAGTCGATGCTGGCTCAACCGCCTGTTTAACAGGAATAACATCTAAGGCTACCTCAATACGCGGGTAGCCTTAGCGGTTATCAGCGACCTCCCTTTACACTCTCGTCGCACGAGTCAGCACTGATTTACCCTTGAAGCGAAAGTTTCCGCGTTCAGGCTTTGCCGTGCCCGTTTTGCCTTTGGCTTGACGGTGTGCCGCCTTGTCCCATTAAGTCTGCAATGGGGAGTATTGCTATGCTGAGCGCTTTTAAACTCGAACGCGATCGCCTGACGCGCATCGAACTGGAAGACAACAACGACACACTCAACACCTCGGTGTGGGTCGATTTAATCGAGCCCGACGACACTGAACGTGATCGTGTGCAATCCGAGCTGGGTCAAAGCCTGGCCACGCGTCCGGAGCTGGAAGACATCGAGGCCTCCGCACGTTTCTTCGAAGATGAAGATGGCCTGCACATTCACTCCTTCTTCTTCTTTGAAGATGCGGAAGACCACGCTGGCAACTCCACCGTGGCTTTTACCATCCGCGAAGATCGCCTGTATACGCTGCGCGAACGTGAGCTGCCGGCTTTCCGTCTCTATCGTATGCGTGCCCGTAACCAGACGCTGACTGATGGCAACGCCTACGAGCTGTTGCTGGATCTATTTGAGACGAAAATCGAACAGCTGGCGGATGAGATCGAGAACATCTATAGCGCGCTGGAAAAACTCAGCCGCGTGATCATGGAAGGGCAACAGGGCGAAGAGTACGATCAGGCGCTGTCGCGTCTGGCGGAGCTGGAGGATATCGGCTGGAAAGTGCGTTTGTGTCTGATGGATACCCAACGCGCGCTGAACTTCCTGGTGCGTAAAGCCCGTCTGCCAGGCAATCAGCTGGAGCAGGCGCGTGAAATCCTGCGCGATATCGAATCCCTGCTGCCGCATAACGAATCGCTGTTCCAGAAGGTGAACTTCCTGATGCAGGCAGCAATGGGCTTTATCAACATCGAGCAGAACCGCATCATCAAGATCTTCTCGGTGGTGTCGGTGGTGTTCCTGCCACCCACGCTGGTGGCATCCAGCTACGGGATGAACTTCGAGTTTATGCCTGAGCTGAAGTGGAGCTTCGGTTATCCTGGCGCGATTACCTTGATGATCCTCGCCGGTCTGGCGCCGTACCTCTATTTCAAACGGAAAAACTGGTTGTAATAACACGGCCAGACAGGTTTTACCGATTTCGTAGCGGCGCGATTTATCGCGTTTATCTGAAGCGACAATGCTGCTAACAGATGCGTAACAAATTGCGCCGCGACAAAACTGGCATGGTTTAACTTTTCTGCGTAGGCTGTTGTCACTTCTCACTTTCTGATTTCCACCCTATGGCGCGTCTTTCTTTGCGACAGCAGTGGACCATTCTGCTGATTGCTTCGTTAGTACTGGGGATCATTCTCCAGCTGTTTCACCTTCCTGCTGCACTGCTTTTGGGTCCGATGATCGTCGGAACCGTCATGGGCCTTTCTGGCGCGACCGTCCGCATCGACAAACGTTTGTTTGTGCTCGCACAAGCGGTGTTGGGTTGCATGATCGGGCAAACGCTATCACCGGCTATTCTCTCACCGCTTTTAGCGGATTGGCCGGTGGTGCTGGCGGTATTGGTGCTTACGCTGGCGGCCAGCGGTTTGTCGGGTTTTCTACTGGTGCGCTTTAGCAACCTTCCAGGGCCAACCGGTGCGTGGGGATCGTCGCCTGGCGGTGCTTCTGCGATGGTGGCGATGGCCGGTGATTTCGGTGCGGACGTGCGCTTAGTGGCGTTTATGCAGTATCTGCGCGTGCTGTTTGTGGCGACTGCAGCCGCGGTGGTGGCACGCATTGGGCTGGGCACCAACGGTGGTGCCGTGGAGCTGGTATGGTTCCCTGCCTTACAAAGCAGCTTCATCCTGACATTGGTGGTGATGTTCGCGGGCGCCTGGCTGGGACAAAAACTGCGTATCCCTTCGGGTGCGCTGCTGCTGCCCGCGCTGATTGGTGCGACGCTGCACGGCACCGATGTTGCCACTTTGCAGGTGCCGGAGTGGTTGCTGGCGCTGGCCTATGCGTTAATTGGCTGGAGCGTGGGCTTGCGCTTTACGCGCCCGATCTTCCTGCTGGCGCTGCGCACCCTGCCGCAAATGCTGGTGTCGATTTTCGGCTTGATGTTGCTGTGTGGTGGATTGGCGTGGATGCTGACGCAAGTGTTGCACGTCGATTTGATGACGGCGTATCTGGCAACCAGCCCGGGCGGGTTGGATACCGTGGCGATTATTGCGGCGGGCAGCCGGGTCGATATCGCATTTGTGATGGCATTGCAGACATTACGCCTGTTCACCATCTTGCTGACCGGCCCGGCTATCGCACGCTTTATCTCACGTTACGCGCACGCGGGTGCGAGCTGAGAATGCGACTGCATCAACGATAAACACGGCGAGCGCCAGCCAGATAAAACCGAAGGTGACCATCTTGTCTGGCGTCAGACTTTCGCCGTAGAACACCACCGCGAGCAGGAACATCAGCGTGGGGCCGAGATACTGGAAAAAGCCCACAGTCGACAAACGCAGGCGTGCACAGGCGGCGGCAAACAGCATCAGTGGAATCGTGGTGATGATGCCTGCGGCGATCAACTTCAGGTTGAGGCTAAGTGGATTGGCGCTGAGGTGGCTGGTGGCGCTGTCAGCAAAGCCAAACAAGTAGATGGCCGCCAGCGGAAACAGCCATGCGGTCTCGATCAGCATGCCGCTCTGCGCATCCACCTGAATTTTCTTTCTCAACAAACCATAGACGGCAAAACTCAGCGCCAGGCCAAGGCCAATAATCGGCAGCGAGCCAAATTGCCATAGCTGCACCAGCACGCCGAGTGTTGCCAGTAAAACCGCCAGCCACTGCAGGCGGCGGAAGCGCTCGCGCAGGAACAGCATGCCAAACACCACGTTGATCAGCGGGTTGATAAAGTAGCCGAGGCTGGCTTCCAGCATATGCTGATTATTCACTGCCCAGATAAACAGCAGCCAGTTGCCGCCAATGGTGACGGCAGTGACGGCCAGCAACAGCACTTTCTTTGGCTGAGCGAGCACCGTGCGCACCTGCTGCCAGCTGCGGCTCAGGGTAATTAGTACCAGCATAAACAGTGCCGACCAAATCACGCGATGCGTCATGATTTCTGTCGGTGGAACTTCCTTCACCAGCTTGAAGTAGGCTGGCGCAATGCCCCAGATAAAGTAAGCGCCGAGCGCATAACCTATGCCCTGACGCGTTTGTTGCGTATCCATCATGCTTTCCAAAAAAAGGGCATTAGCCAATCAAATAGGTTGCGGTTGCTGTGGCGATATAATCGCCCTGCTGGTTGTGCAGTTCCACTCGCGCCACCGCCACTTTATTACCGGCGCGCAGCAGGCTGCTGGTGGCGACAAAGCGATCGCCGCGTCCAGGGCGTAAATAGTCAACGCGCATATCGATAGTGCCCATGCGCGACAGACGCTGACGCAGTTCCTCTTCGCTGATGCTCTCCTGACGCGACAGCGCATGACTGACGCACACCAGACCGGCGGCGACATCCAGCACTGAGGCAATCACGCCGCCGTGCAAAATATGCTGCGCCGCATTACCGACCAGCATGGTTTTGTTGGCAAAGCCCAACTCGGCGTAATCCGCTTCGAGTCGATCCAGCTCTAAACCCAGCGCCTGATTGAAGGGCATGTGATAAACAAAGATTTCGCCAATCAGGCGGCGAGCTTCCTGCTGTGACAGCAACGGGGATGACATGTTTTCTGCCTTAAGATGTTAAAGAGTTGTGTATATTATGCCGCGTTCGCGCGGCTTTCCAGTTTCAGAAATCGGCACTGATCAACCTGTGTCTTTGCGTGTAGAATGGCGTGCTTTTTGAACATTGCCCTAATAATGACAACACGCAGTTCCTGGAGAATGTTATGCGTAAGCTATACGCGTTGCTGGCCGCAGCTTTGATGATACCTGCGCTGGCACAGGCTGATGAAGCCACCATAAAAGAGGTGCATGACGCCCCGGCAGTGAAGGGCAGTATTATTGCGAACCTGTTGGAAAAACACGATAACCCGTTCGTGCTTTATCCTTACGAAAACAACTATTTGCTCTACACCTACACCAGTGACATGAACAAAGAGGCGATCTCTTCGTACAACTGGGCTGACAAAGCAAAAAACGATGAAGTAAAATTCCAGCTCAGCCTGGCGTTCCCACTGTGGCGTGGCATTCTGGGTGATAACTCGGTGTTGGCCGCGTCTTATACGCAGCGCTCGTGGTGGCAGCTCTCCAACCGTGGTGCGTCATCGCCGTTTCGTGAAACCAACTATGAGCCGCAGATTTTCCTCGGCTGGGCAACGGATTACACTTTTGCCGGCTGGACTCTGCGCGACATCGAAACCGGTCTTAACCACGAGTCTAACGGACGTAGCGATCCGACATCACGCAGTTGGAACCGCGTCTATGCGCGCCTGATGGCGCAGAACGGTAACTTCCTTGCGGAAATCAAACCGTGGTATCGCATTCCAGAAAATGAAAATAACGATGATAACCCCGACATTACCAAGTACATGGGCTACTATCGCGCCAAGCTCGGTTATGAAATGGGTGAAAGTATCTTCAGCGTGGAAGGCAACTACAACTGGAACAGCGGCTATGGCGGCGCGACTTTCGCCTGGAGCTATCCTATCTCTGAGCATGTGCGCTTTTACACCCAGCTGTTCAGCGGGTATGGTGAATCGCTTATCGACTATAACCATCGTCAGACCCGTTTTGGCGTGGGTGTAACACTTAACGATCTGTTCTAACCAGTCAGAAAAACAGGATTACCGTGGCAACATCGGCAGTGCTTAATCAGGAAATGCTGGCGCAGCAGGTATTACAAGATACCTTCGGCTACCAGCAATTTCGCCCCGGTCAGCAAACCATCATCGAAACCGCGCTCGCAGGGCGTGATTGTCTGGTGGTGATGCCGACCGGTGGCGGCAAATCGCTGTGCTATCAAATCCCGGCGCTGGTGCGCGAGGGGCTGACGCTGGTGGTTTCACCGCTGATATCACTGATGAAGGATCAGGTCGATCAATTGCTGGCCAACGGCGTGGCAGCGGCGTGCCTCAACTCGACGCAGACGCGTGAGCAGCAGCAACAGGTCTTTGCGGATTGTCGCACCGGTAAGCTGAAGCTGCTGTATATCGCGCCTGAACGTCTGATGATGGATAACTTCCTCGACAGCCTGCACCAGTGGAATCCGGTGATGCTGGCGGTGGATGAGGCGCACTGTATCTCGCAATGGGGCCATGATTTCCGCCCGGAGTATGGCTCGATTGGTCAACTGCGTCAGCGTTTCCCGGATCTGCCGGTGATGGCGCTGACGGCAACCGCTGACGAAACCACGCGTAATGACATCGCTCATCTGTTGCAGATGGACGATCCGCTGATTCAAATCAGCAGCTTTGACCGCCCGAATATTCGCTACACGCTGGTGGAAAAATTTAAACCGACCGACCAGCTGTTGCGCTATGTACAGGAGCAGCGGGGTAAAAGTGGCATTATTTACTGTAACAGCCGTGCCAAAGTGGAAGACACGGCCGCGCGTCTGCAAAGCCGTGGGCTGAGTGTCGGCGCGTATCACGCCGGTATCGACAGCGCCCAGCGCGCGCACGTGCAGGAAGCCTTCCAGCGTGATGACCTGCAAATTGTGGTTGCCACCGTGGCATTTGGTATGGGCATCAACAAGCCTAATGTGCGCTTCGTGGTGCACTTTGATATTCCGCGCAATATCGAATCCTACTATCAGGAAACCGGTCGCGCCGGGCGTGATGGCCTGCCCGCCGAAGCGATGATGCTTTACGATCCAGCGGATATGGCGTGGTTACGTAAATGTCTGGAAGAGAAAGCGCCCGGCCCGTTACAAGATATTGAGCGTCACAAGCTCAATGCGATGGGCGCGTTTGCCGAAGCGCAAACCTGCCGTCGTTTAGTGCTGCTCAACTACTTTGGTGAAGGGCGTCAGCAGCAGTGCGGCAACTGCGATATCTGCCTTGATCCTCCACGTCGATATGATGGTTTAGTGGAAGCGCAGAAGGCGCTTTCCAGCATTTATCGTACCGGCCAGCGCTTTGGTATGGGCTATATTGTCGACGTGCTGCGCGGTTCCACCAACCATCGCATTCGCGATAACGGGCACGATAAATTGCCGGTGTACGGCATCGGCCGTGAGCAGAGTCAGGAGCATTGGGTCAGCGTGCTGCGCCAG
Organism: Pantoea sp. S61; assembly: GCF_016625145.1. Lineage (NCBI taxonomy): Bacteria > Pseudomonadati > Pseudomonadota > Gammaproteobacteria > Enterobacterales > Erwiniaceae > Pantoea > Pantoea sp. S61. The sequence goes on along the minus strand of NZ_JACVUO010000018.1, from coordinate 32,783 downwards.
CTGATCCATCTTGGTATGGTGACGCAAAATATTGCCATGCACTCCGCTTTACAGCTCACGGAAGCGGCGCGTCCGGTATTGCGTGCCGAAGTGCCATTGATGCTGGCGGTACCGCGCATCGTCACGGTGAAGAGCCGCAGCAGCTCGCCAAAAGTGCACAGTGGCAATTACGATCGCACCTTGTTTGGCAAGCTGCGCAAATTGCGTAAGGCGATTGCCGACGAATCTAACATTCCGCCATACGTGGTGTTTAACGATGCCACATTAATTGAGATGGCGGAGCAAATGCCGATTACCGCGTCAGAAATGTTGAGCGTGAACGGTGTCGGTCATCGCAAGCTGGAACGTTTTGGTAAACCGTTCCTGGTGATGATCAAAGAGCATGTCGATGAAGAGTAAAGGAAAGAAACCATGTTGATGTTATTCGCCACTGTCGCGCTTGTGCATCTGGTTGCGCTAATGAGCCCAGGCCCGGACTTCTTCTTTGTGTCGCAAACGGCGGCCAGCCGCTCGCGCAAAGAGGCGATGATGGGCGTGTTGGGTATTACGTTGGGGATCGTCATCTGGGCGGGCGTGGCGCTGATGGGCCTGCATCTGATCCTGCAGAAAATGGCCTGGCTGCATGAAATCATCATGGTGGGCGGTGGTTTGTACTTGCTGTGGATGGGCTGGCAGTTGCTGCGCTCAGCTCGTCAGCAGCACAAAGCCCCACAGGTTAATGCGCCGGTGGTGGAACTGCCAAAGAAAGGTATGAGTTTCCTGAAAGGTTTTCTGACTAATCTGTCGAACCCGAAAGCGATTATCTACTTCGGCAGCGTGTTTTCACTGTTTGTCGGCAATGATGTGGGTGCGATGGAGCGCTGGGGCCTGTTCATGCTGATCGTGGGTGAAACCTTTGCCTGGTTTACGCTGGTGGCGGCAATCTTCGCGCTGCCGTGGATGCGGGATAAGTATCAGCGTATGGCGAAGTGGGTTGATGGCATGGCGGGTGTGCTATTTGCCGGATTCGGCATTCACCTGATTATTTCTCGTTAAATCGATTTTCCTTGCCATTTCGGCACCGGGCAGTGCTCGCCCCTCACGTACCTCGTGCACGTTCCGGGGTTTGTGCGGCTTGCCGGCGCCGAACTGGCTGCACCACCGACGATTTACCCTCGGTGTGACTGATTGCAAAACCTCTTACGCGATTCTGCGCGCACTTGCCAGCAAGGCTCCGACGGCCATAAACAAGCCACCAAAGGTGCGGTTCATCAGCTTCATCTGTTTTGGCCCTTTAATCCAGCCCGCAATGCGTGTTGCCAGCGTGGCGTAACCAATCATCACAATAATATCAACCACGATGGTGGTGACACCGAGCACCAGATACTGCATGAGCTGCGGCTGGTGTGGCTGAATGAATTGCGGAAATAGTGCGGCGAGAAACACGATGCTTTTCGGGTTGGTAAGATTTACCAGGATAGCGCGTTTGAACAAACGACGACGCGGCATCGCTTTCGCCACGGCATCCAAATCAATACCGCCTGCGGAACGCCATTGCTGAATCCCAAGCCACACCAAATACGCGGCACCTGCCCACTTCAGTACTTCAAAGGCCATGATCGATTGTGAAAATAGCGCCCCCAAACCGGCGCCGACTAGCACGATGTGAATCGCCAGACCCAGCTGTAAGCCAGTGATGGAAGCCGCCGCGCCGCGATAGCCATGGCTAATGCCGGTGCTCATGGTGTTGATGGCACCAGAACCGGGTGAAAGACTGAGGATAGTTGTAGTCAACAGGTAGGTTAACCACCATTCAATGGTCATGTGTGACATTCCCTGAAGTGAACGAAGTGTGACACAATACGCCAGAATATCGCGGTGCGCTATGGCGTACAGGCGCGCGATGAGGCTTTTTTTCAGGGGGACGGATGCAGCATCACAAACAGAGTTGGCTCGGGCGTGAGAAAGGCTTTTCGGCCTTTGCTACGGGTCCGCTGCTCGACTTCTGGCGACGTCGTGAGGAGTGTGAATTTACCGGCGTCGGTAACCTGAAGATTCGCTATGTTCGTTTCACCTCACCGCAACATCGCCGTGTCATCCTGATTGTGCCCGGCCGCATCGAAAGCTATATCAAATACCCGGAACTGGCTTACGATCTGTTTCACTGCGGCTATGACGTGGTGATAATTGACCATCGCGGGCAGGGCCGTTCCGATCGCTTGCTGGCGGATACTCATCGCGGGCATGTGGTGGAATTCAACCATTACGTTGACGATCTGGAAACGCTGTATCTGAAAGAGATAGTCAGCAACCATTATCAGCAACGCTACGTGCTGTCCCATTCGATGGGCGGTGCAATTTTGGCACTGTTTTTAGCGCGCCAGCCGCAGGCATTCCATGCGGCGGTATTCTCGGCACCGATGTTTGGCATTGTGTTGCCGTTGCCCGACTGGATGGCGTACCCGATTTTAGACTGGGCGGAAAAACTGCCGGCAATCCGCGAACGCTATGCGCTCGGCACCGGCCGCTGGCGGGCCAGCCCGTTTGGCATTAATCGCCTGACGCACAGTCGTGAACGCTATCGGCGCAACCTGCGTTTTTACGCCGACGATCCGGGGTTGCGTGTGGGAGGGCCGACCTATCATTGGGTGCGTGAAGGCGTCTATGCCGGACGCAGCATCATCAGTCAGGCGGCGAAAATTACCACACCGGCGCTGGTGTTACAGGCCAGCGAAGACGATGTGGTGGATAACCGCGCACAAGATATTTTTTGTACGGCGATGGCCGATGCGGGACATCCCTGCGAAGGAACCGTGCCGTATGTGATTCAAGGCGCGCGTCACGAGATTTTGTTCGAAACAGACGCCATGCGCGCTGAAGCGCTTAACCTGGTGGTCGATTTTTTCGAGCGCCACGTTTAACTCATTTTCCGACATCAATACCAGAGGTTTACATGTACCACATCGTCGCATCCGACCTGGATGGCACGCTGCTCTCACCGGAACACCGCCTGACACCTTTTGCTCGCACCACGCTGCAGGAACTGGTGGCGCAAGATGTTCACTTCGTTTTCGCCACCGGTCGTCACTATATCGACGTGGGCCAGATGCGCGATAACCTCGGCATTCCGGCGTACATGATTACCTCTAACGGTGCTCGTGTGCACAATGCAGCAGGTGAACTGGTGTTTAGCCATAACCTCGATGCCGATATTGCCAGCGAACTCTACGGTTTGCAGTATCACGATGAGCATATCCTGACACACGTGTATCGCGACGATGAGTGGTATATGAGCCGCCATCGCCCGGAGGAACAGGACTACTTCCGCGAGTCGGTGTTCAACTATCAGGTTTACCAGCCGGGCATGCTGGAAACCGACGGCATCAGCAAAGTGTTCTTTACCTGCGACGATCCTGAGCGTCTGGCGCCGCTGGAGCTGGCGATCGAAGCGCGCTGGGGCGATCGCGTGAATGTCAGTTTCTCACTGCCGACCTGTCTGGAAGTGATGGCGGGTGGCGTATCGAAAGGGCATGCACTGGAAGCCGTAGCCAAACAACTCGGGTACTCATTGAAAGAGTGTATCGCTTTTGGCGATGGCATGAATGACGTGGAAATGCTGAGCATGGCGGGTAAAGGCTGCATTATGCGCAATGCGCACCAGCGCCTGAAAGATACGCTGCCAACGTTAGAAGTGATTGGCAGCAATGCTGAAGATGCGGTGCCGCATACGCTGCGCAAGCTGTTCCTTGCTTAATAAAATGGGCCGGAATCACCGGCCCATTCTCGTTATGCCATCTGCTTCTTGTGCTTATGTTCACTGATCATGGTGAGCAGCAGTAAAATCACGGCTAACACCGATCCGGCAATCATCACCATGAAGCCACCATCCCAGCCGAAGTAATCCACGGTGTAACCGACAATCGCACTGGCTGCCACCGATCCACCAAGATAACCAAACAAACCGGTAAAGCCCGCGGCGGTACCAGCGGCTTTTTTCGGCGCCAGCTCCAGCGCGTGCAGACCAATCAGCATCACCGGGCCGTAAATCAGGAAGCCAATGACGATCATGCACAGCATATCGATACCTGGATTGCCTGGCGGGTTAAGCCAGTACACCACCGTCGCGATGGTCACTAGCGTCATAAAGAACACGCCGGTCGCGCCACGATTGCCTCGGAACACCTTGTCCGACATCCAGCCGCACAGCAGGGTGCCGGGAATGCCTGCATATTCATAGAAGAAGTAAGCCCACGAAGATTTATCCAGCGTGAAGTGCTTCACCTCTTTCAGGTAAGTGGGTGACCAGTCGAGAATGCCGTAACGCAGCAGATAGACAAACACGTTAGCCAGCGCGATATACCATAGCAGCTTATTAGGCAGGATGTACTGCATGAAAATCTGCTTTGCCGTTAACTCCTGCTCGTGGTTGTCGTTGTAATCGGGCGGGTAGTCGTTCTTGTAAGCTTCAATCGGTGGCAGGCCACAAGACTGCGGCGTATCGCGCATCAGGGCAAAGGCAATAATGGCGATGAGGATGGCACCAAACGCCGGCATATAAAGTGCGGCTTTCCAGTCGTTAAACCACGCCATACCCAGCAGGAACAGCAGTGGGGGAATGCCGCCGCCCACGTTATGGGCGCAGTTCCACACCGAGACAATCCCGCCGCGCTCCTTCTGTGACCACCAGTGCACCATGGTGCGCCCGCATGGCGGCCAACCCATACCCTGGAACCAACCGCACAGGAACAGCAGCACAAACATCACCATGATGCTGGAGGTGGCCCACGGCACAAAGCCCATAAAGAGCATCACCGCAGCGGCCAGAATCAGTCCGGCAGGTAAAAAGACGCGTGGATTTGAACGGTCAGAGACGGAACCCATGATGAACTTGGAAAAACCGTAGGCGATGGAGATTCCGGACAGCGCAAAGCCAAGATCGCCGCGCGAAAAGCCCTGCTCAACTAAATAGGGCATCGCCAGGGCAAAGTTTTTACGGACCAGGTAATAGGCGGCATAGCCAAAGAAAATGCCGATGAAGATTTGCCAGCGTAGCCGACGATAAAGCGGATCGACACGATCGTCAGCGACTTGCGGCTGATGCGGTGCCGGTTTGAAGATACTCAACATGTATGTGGCCCTCCAGGGCGCGATATTTTTATAAATTCCCAGCAGGTTGGGTCAAAAGCCCTCTGGCGTAACAACAAAACCAAAGTTCCATTTCGCGCAAAGGATAGTGATGGTTGCGCCACGTTACTGTGATGTGTGACACAATTGTTACACTTTGATGACATTAAAGAGCGATATAAACCAAAAAATGTTGGTATTCGCGCATGAAGCGTCGGGGCTTTTGGGTTTGGAAGGGGAATCCGTTGCTGCGTCGAATGACATTCACTGCATCCGCAATCCGCGAGCTGATTTCGGCAGTGGACCTCATCTCAATGAGAGAAGAGGATTCGGCGATTTGTTTGATTTTAATTTGACCACTCGTCAACCAGAAATTTCAGCCCGTCCACGACAGTTTGTTTACACTAGCGCCACTGTTCATTTTGGGATCAATACCGTGCTGTTACTGATCGTTACCACCATTTTGTGGGCTTTTTCCTTTAGTTTGATAGGGGAATACCTTGCGGGCCAGGTTGACTCCTGGTTCTCTGTGTTGATGCGCCTTGGGTTGGCTGCGCTCGTTTTTTTGCCCTTCCTGCGCTGGAAGGGCTATCGCGCCTCAACCATCCTGCTGTACATGCTGGTGGGAATGCTGCAACTCGGCGTCATGTATCTGCTAAGTTTTGAGGCTTATACCTACCTCAGCGTGACAGAATTCCTGTTGTTTACCGTGATGACGCCGCTCTACGTCACGCTGATTTACGATTTGCTCAGCAGACGTCGGCTGCGAATCGGCTATGCCTTCAGCGCGCTGCTGGCGGTAGCCGGTGCGGCCATCATTCGCTATGACAAAGTTAGCGATCATTTCTGGTTCGGTTTGCTGCTGGTGCAGGCGGCAAACATCTGCTTTGCCATCGGTATGGTCGGCTACAAGCGCCTGCAGGAAACCCGCCCAATGCCGCAACACACGGCCTTCTCGTGGTTCTATCTTGGCGCGGTGATCATCGCCATCATTGCGTGGAGCTTGTGGGGTAACCCGAACAAACTGCCGACCACCTCACTGCAGTGGGGCATTCTGGTGTGGCTAGGCGTGGCGGCTTCCGGGCTGGGCTATTTTATGTGGAACTACGGTGCGACGCAGGTCGATGCCGGTACGCTGGGCATCATGAACAACATGCACGTGCCGGCGGGCTTGCTGGTGAACCTGGCGATCTGGCAGGAAAAACCGCACTGGCCGAGCTTTATTGCCGGGGCGATTGTCATTTTCGCTTCGCTATACGTGCACAAGCGTTGGGTGGTGGGGCATGGGTCCAAAAGCGATGCCTAAATGGCCGAGCTGAATGGCTAACAAGCACGTTGCTTTGCTCTGTTATCAAAGCGACGCTAAAAGCTTAAGAGAAGGGATGGCGTGGCAGTGGAGCAAAGCGTCCGAGCCATAGATGACGAGGCCGATCCACAGGGAAGTAAGATTCCTTCGTGATCGGAGCGGCCTGCATCTGACCTGATATCAAAGCGACGCTCAAAGCTTAAGGGAAGGGATAGCGTGGCAGAGGAGCAAAGCGTCCGAGCCATGGATGGCGAGGCCGATCCACAGGGATGTGGGATTCCTTTGCGATCTGCCACGCTATCCCTGACTGAGCACAAACACACAGCAATCAGCCCATTCCTGAAAAGCCATCAGCCCTTTTTCGCAGGCGCCGCAGGACGATTCATCATCGTCAGTCCCTTCAGAAAGTTACGCAGAATCTGGTCACCGCACTCGCGGTAGTTCTTATGGTCCGGATTACGGAAAATCGCACCGACTTCAGCCTGTGAAATCTTAAAGTTTGCCTTCTCCAGCACCACGGGAATATCCGTGGTCTTCAGCGCAAACGCGATACGTAGCTTCTTAATGAAAATATTGTTATTCATACGGCGTTCAACCGAAGGTGCGGGCGCATCTTCACTCTTACCGCGACGGAAGAAAATCAAACCGTTGAGGAAATAGCCCATCAGCACGTCCGGCAACTTACGGAACGCCGCATCATCATCCTTCTTCATCCACGCCTGCACATCCTCCAGCGGCACTTCACTGCCCGCTAAGGTAAAAATCTCCACCACTTTGCTATCGCTCAAATCAAGCATATAGCGCACGCTGCGCAGAACATCGTTACTCGTCATGGTGAAACTCTCTTGGTCGCGGATTGAGGCGGCGCATTATAGAGCAGGCCGGGCACGGATAACAGCACGGGCGACACAGGTCGCCCATGGGATGATCAAGAAATTGACTGCAATGAACCCGGGCGAGCGGCATCGCGTACAAACGGCAGATGGTCACAGGCGTGCTGGCGGGCGAAGCGCACAAAGGCTTCTAACACCGGCTGACGCTGCTCACCATCGCGCACGGCGGCATATAAACGGCTCCACAAACCCTCACCCAATGTTTTGGTCACCACCAGACCCTGCTTTTCAAAACTCTCCACCACCCAATGCGGAAGGGCCGCAATACCCATCTGTGCTGACACCATCTGAATCAGCAACAACGTATTGTCCACACTCTTCAACGCCGGACTGATACCTGCAGGCTGCAGGAAATGACGCCAGATATCGAGACGCTGACGCTGCACCGGATAGATCATCAGCACCTCATCGGCTAAATCTTCTGGTGAGATATGTTCCAGCTTTGCCAGCGGATGGTCCGGGGCCAGCACCAGACGCACCTCAAAATCAAACATCGGCGTATAGAACAAACCGCTGCGCGGCAGGATATCGGAGGTCAACACCACATCCAGTTCGCCCTGCTGCAAGGCGGGCTGGGGATCAAAAGTCACACCCGATTTAAAATCGACCCCCACTTGTGGCCAGCTCTGGCGGAAATTATTGAGGGCCGGCGTCAGCCACTGAATGCAGCTGTGGCATTCAATGGCAATGCGCAGCGTGGTCTGATGCGGCTCGTGGCATGCCTGCAACGCCTGCTGAATCTGCGGCAAAATCTGCTCGGCCAACTGCAGCATGATTTCCCCCTGTGGCGTAAACCGCAACGGCTGGCTCTTGCGCACAAACAGGCGAAAGCCCAGCCGCTGTTCCAGATCGCTGAACTGATGAGATAACGCCGATTGTGTCTGATGAAGCTGAGCGGCGGCAGCGGCCAACGAGCCGGTATTCTGCAACGCCTGCAGCGTTCTCAGGTGTTTGAGTTCGATCATGAGAGTCCTTCACATCGAGATTGAACAAATTGCGCTTGAGGAACATACAGTACCCGCAGATTATGGCGGTGTAAACATCTGGACGGCTAAACATCTCAAGCAAGCGCCACCGCCACATGACTTTCGTCCAGTTCAGGCGTTCAGCGGACGGCAATTTCACTCGCTGGATGAACGTAAACGGGCTCGACTCGTTAAGCATATCTGGAGATCACTAAATGACCATTCTGAACCATACGCTCGGTTTCCCTCGTGTCGGTCTGCGTCGTGAACTGAAAAAAGCACAGGAAAGCTACTGGGCAGGCAACAGCTCACAGGAAGCGCTGCTGGCCGTGGGGCGCGAGCTGCGCGCTCGTCACTGGCAACAGCAGAAAGACGCGGGGGTGGATCTGCTGCCCGTGGGCGATTTCGCCTGGTACGATCATGTGCTGACCACCAGCCTGATGCTGGGCAATGTGCCGGCGCGCCATCAGAACCAGGATGGATCGGTCGATCTCGATACGCTGTTCCGTCTGGGACGTGGCCGCGCACCCAGCGGTGAACCTGCCGCCGCCGCTGAAATGACCAAATGGTTCAACACCAACTATCACTATATGGTGCCGGAATTCACGCAAGGCCAGCAGTTCTCACTGAGCTGGACACAGCTGCTCGAAGAAGTGGACGAAGCATTGGCGCTGGGTCACCCGATCAAACCGGTGCTGCTGGGGCCGGTCACTTACCTGTGGTTGGGCAAAGTCAAAGGTGAGCCGTTTGACCGCCTGTCGTTGCTGACAGCGATTCTGCCGGTCTATCAGCAAGTGCTGGCTGAACTGCATCAGCGCGGTATTGAATGGGTGCAGATAGATGAACCCGCGCTGGTGCTGGAGCTGCCACAGGAATGGCGTGAGGCGTTCAAGCCTGCCTACGATGCGCTGCAAGGTCATGTAAAACTGCTACTGACGACCTACTTTGACAGCATTGGTCAAAATCTCGATGTCATTAAGACGCTGCCGGTTCAAGGTTTGCACGTTGACCTGGTGCATGGCAAAGATGACATCCAGCATATTCACCAACAACTCCCGACCGACTGGCTGCTCTCAGTCGGGGTGATCAACGGCCGCAATGTCTGGCGTGCCGATCTCAGCCGCTGGTTCGATCGCCTGAAACCGCTGGTCGGGCAGCGTAAAAATCTGTGGATTGGTTCCTCCTGCTCGCTGCTGCACAGCCCGATCGATCTCAGTGTCGAAACCCGGCTCGATGCGGAAGTGAAAAGCTGGTTTGCCTTTGCTTTACAGAAGTGTGCTGAGCTGAAGTTGTTGAGCCAGGCGCTCAATAATAACGATGCGGCCTCGCTGACGGAGTGGAGCGCGCCGATTCGTGCTCGTTCTCATTCTTCGCGCGTGCACAATGCCGCAGTGGGTGCACGTCTGGCGAATATTCAGGCTAAAGACGTTGAGCGCGCCAGCCACTATGACGAACGCGCCAAAGCGCAGCGGCATCGCTTTAATCTGCCAGCCTGGCCGACCACCACGATTGGATCCTTCCCGCAAACCACCGAAATTCGCGGCCTGCGACTCGACTTCAAAAAAGGCAATATCGATGGAGGCCACTATCGCACCGGCATCGCGGAGCACATCAAGCAGGCGATTGCCGAACAGGAACGGCTCGGGCTGGATGTGCTGGTGCACGGCGAAGCAGAGCGTAATGACATGGTGGAATACTTCGGCGAAAACCTCGATGGCTTCGTGTTTACGCAAAATGGCTGGGTGCAAAGCTATGGCTCTCGCTGTGTGAAGCCGCCGGTGATTATCGGTGATGTCAGTCGCCCGCAGCCGATTACCGTTGAGTGGGCGAAGTACGCGCAATCGCTGACTGAAAAGCCAGTGAAGGGTATGCTCACCGGCCCCGTCACGATTCTGTGCTGGTCATTCCCGCGTGAAGACGTGACGCGGGAAACCCTTGCTAAACAGATTGCACTGGCGCTGCGTGATGAAGTGGAAGACCTGGAAAAAGCCGGGATCGGGATCATTCAGATTGATGAACCCGCTCTGCGCGAAGGCTTACCATTGCACCAGTCGGACTGGGCTGCGTACCTGACCTGGGCAGTTGATGCCTTCCGCCTCAACGCGGCTGTGGCGCAGGATGAAACGCAGATCCACACGCACATGTGTTATTGCGAGTTCAATGACATCATGGATTCGATAGCGGCACTGGACGCGGACGTGATTACCATCGAAACCTCTCGCTCGGATATGGAATTGCTGGATGCGTTTAAAGCGTTCGAATACCCGAACGAAATTGGGCCAGGTGTGTATGACATTCATTCCCCGAACGTACCCAGCGTAGAATGGATTGAAGATCTGCTGCACAAAGCGGCGCAAAGCATTCCGCCCGCACGCTTGTGGGTCAACCCGGACTGTGGTCTGAAAACCCGCGGCTGGAGTGAAACCCGGCAGGCGCTGGCGAACATGGTGACCGCCGCGAAAAAGCTGCGCGCAGAATCGGCGTAATCGCGATAAACAGGGGCGCCGTGCAGCGCCCCTTGTTATTACGCGTTGGGTGCAACGCCATACTGCTTAAACCAGGCCAGCATCCGTGCCCAGCCATCAGCGGCTGAGTCAGCATGGTAGCTTGGGCGATAATCGGCATTAAATGCGTGTCCCGCTTCCGGATACACCACGATCTCCGCTTTGGCATTGGCGGCATGCAGCGCCTGACGCATCTTATCAATGCTCTCTAACGGGATGCTCTCATCCTGACCGCCGTAAAGTCCCAGCACCGGAGCGTTAAGATCGACAGCCACATCGATAGGATGTTTTTGTTGTTTGAGGGTTTTCTCACCCTCTAACCGACCATACCAGGCCGCCGCCGCCCGCACCTGCGGGTTGTGCGCGGCGAACAGCCAACTGATGCGTCCGCCCCAGCAGAAGCCCGTGATTGCCATGCGACGAATATCGCCATCGTGGCGTGCGGCCCAGTTGGCAACGTGATCGAGATCGGACAGCACCTGAGAATCGGGCACCTTGCTGACCAGTTCCTTGAACAATGTCGGGATATCACTGTAGTCACCAGGATCGCCTTCACGGAAATAGAGTTCAGGTGCAACCGCCAGATAACCTTCCAGCGCCAGACGACGGCAGATATCTTTAATATGCTCGTGAACGCCAAAAATCTCCTGCACCACCAGAACCACCGGCAGTTTGCCTTCATAGGATTTGGGGCGGGCATAATAAGCTGGCAGATTCTCTCCCTGGCTGGGAACAGACGTTTCACCGGTATGAATAGCGTCACTGACGGTGGTAATAGTGCTGCTGGCGATGGGCTGAACGGCAGGGGCAAAGCCGCCGGCTGCTGATTTTTGTGCCATATTGTCTTCGGTTTTCATGGTTCTCTCCGTGCTAGCAAATGCGCAATCACGTAACTATAGCCTGCTTCAGGAGCAAGGCTGACGTAGGGTTCAGAGGGATGTGTACTTATGTTCTTCTTCTCTATTAACACCGCCACCCGAACTTACGCAGTACCGCTTGTAGCAATTCGGAATTGCCGAGCTGTAATGTGTGATGTGAGTCACATAATAATTTTCTGATAATGTAAGTTTCATTGTCGATGGTGAAATAAATCACATATTTATATGGCGCTCTGGCGTAGAGTGACACGCATATCCCTTATCTTTCAGGAGTCTGTTATGGCCCAGTCTGACGTTTTCCACCTTGGTATCACTAAAGCCGATCTGAAAGGAGCCACACTGGCTATCGTTCCCGGCGATCCGGAGCGTGTGAAAAAAATCGCTGCGCTGATGGATAATCCACAGCATCTGGCTTCGCACCGTGAATTCACCACTTACCTGGCGGAAGTGGATGGCAAGCCGGTGGTGGTCTGTTCTACCGGTATCGGCGGTCCATCGACCTCTATTGCCGTGGAAGAACTGGCGCAGCTCGGCGTGCGCACTTTCCTGCGTGTGGGCACGACCGGGGCGATCCAGCCGAATATCAATGTCGGCGACGTGCTGGTGACCACTGCTTCGGTGCGTCTTGACGGTGCCAGCCTGCACTTTGCGCCGATGGAGTTCCCGGCAGTGGCCGATTTCACCTGCACCACCGCGCTGGTGGCCGCAGCAGAAGCCTGCGGTGCCAAAACGCACATCGGTATTACCGCTTCTTCTGACACCTTCTACCCGGGGCAGGAACGTTACGATACGTTCTCAGGACGTGTGGTGAATCGCTTCCAGGGCTCAATGCAAGAGTGGCAGCAAATGGGGGTTCTTAACTATGAGATGGAATCCGCTACACTGTTAACCATGTGCGCCAGTCAGGGGCTGCGAGCGGGCATGGTGGCGGGTGTCATCGTTAACCGTACGCAGAAAGAGATCCCGGATGCCGCGACCATGAAACAGACCGAAAGCGATGCGGTGAAAATTGTTGTAGAAGCCGCGCGTCGCTTAATTTAATGCGCAAGGCAGCAGGTATTACGGATAAGGAATTCCCTGCTGCCATCACATTGCGCACGTTTTTCAGCTGATACTGAGAAAACAACTATGCGCAAAACGGTTTCTGCTCCGCGTCCTGCCTTTAATCCTACTCCCGCTGCTGCGCAGTCTCGTATTGAGAGCGTGGCAGCACGCTTTCGCCAGGCAATGGCGGCCTCTGATTTCCCCGTGGCACGTCAATGCTGTGAAGAAGTTTTGCGCGTCATGCCGCAAAATATGCAAGTGCTCAGCGACTATGCGCTAACGCTGATGCGCGTGGGCGAGTACAAAAAATCCTACAAAACCTACCAAAAAATCTATCAGGCCCCAGCCGCACAGCGTGCGCAGGCCTCTGACACCTGGCTCGATGGCTTAACGGAAGTGTGTGGCTGGCTGGAAAAGCACGATGAAGTGGCACGTTACGGCCGCGAGTCGCTGGAGAAGTCGGACGCGATCTTTCGTCAGGGCCACACAGTGGCGTATCCCGCAGCAGCGCCACCGTCTTTCAATCCCACGAACCCAACTGAAAATATCATCTCATTCAGTCTGTATGGCGGCCAACCGCGCTACTGTGAAACGCTGATCAAAAATATCGACGTTGCGCGCGAATTCTATCCAGGTTGGATGTGTCGCATCTATCTTGACGACAGCGTGCCGCAACACGTCTGGCAGCGTCTAAAGCAGTCGAATGTCCAGTTAGTGGATATGTCACATGAGAAGACCCTATTCCCGACGCTGTGGCGCTTTCTGGTGATGGATGATCCGCGCGTAAAACGCTATATCGTGCGAGATGCGGACTCCCTGCTGTCGGAGCGTGAAGTGGCGGCGGTAGAAGCCTGGCTGCAATCGCCATGCTGGTTCCATCATATGCGTGATTACTTTACGCATACCGAACTGCTGCTGGCGGGCATGTGGGGCGGCTGTCATGGCGTGTTCCACAACGTTGAGCAGCAGATACGCGACTTTATCGGCCAGTACAGCGGCAGTGAACGCTTCACCGATCAGTACTTCCTCAAAGTGGCGTTGTGGCCGACGGTCCGCGAAAGCCTGCTGAATCATGACGACATCTTCCGATTCCATCATGCTCAGGCGTGGCCCGCACACCCGCCAATTCGCTGGCAAACCGAGCGTTTTCACGTCGGCAGCAACGCAGGGTATTCCAGCATGGCGGGCAAGGTGGAGAATGTTGACAACGGCTGGCAGCAGGTTGAACTCACTCACAATGGACAAAGCTGGTGCTATCCCGCCAAAGTGAAGGGCAGTGAATGGCTGTTGCCGATGCCGTTTTTCCTGATTGATGCGTGGAAAGCGGGTGATTTGACGGTGAAAGCGCTGTAAATCATACGCCAGCTACACAACAGTCTGGACATTCATACAGTAGCGACTTACCTTTTCCCTCAGCGAAACGATCCGCGGGGGGATTATGGATCAGCAACTTATCATTAGCGGCGCACTGGCGCTGGCCGGACTGGGCCTTGGCTGGATTTTGGCCCAGTTGCGTGCCGGACACCAGTACGCCAGCTTCACTACCGAACGCCGCCTGCTGGAAGAGGCGCAACAGCGCCAGCAGCAGCAACTCGAACTGTTACAGCAGCAAATTCAGCAGCGCGAGCAAGAACTGCGGCAGCTTCATGGCACGCTTAGCGGTGCACAGGAACGGCTGCAACAGCTCGATTACTGGCGTGGTGAGAGCGAACAGCTTAGCCGGGAATTGCGTAATCAGCTGGAAGTGAACAGTGCGCAGGAAGCTGAACTGCGTGAAGTCACCATCCGTTTAGAAGAGACGCGTTTTGGCGCAGAAGAGAAGCAGCGCCTGCTCACTAACAGCGAACAGCGTCTTAGCGCACAGTTCGAGAATCTGGCCAACCGCATCTTTGAAAACAGCGGACGTCGGGTGGATGAGCAAAACCGGCAGAGCCTCAACGGGCTGATTGGTCCGCTGCGTGAACAGCTGGATGGTTTCCGTCGTCAGGTGACGGATAGCTTTGGCCAGGAAGCACGCGAACGCCATACGCTGGCCCATGAAATTCGTCAACTGCAGCAGCTGAACGCGCAAATGGCGCAGGAAGCGGTCAACCTCACCAAAGCGCTAAAAGGCGACAATAAAATCCAGGGTAACTGGGGCGAAGTGGTGCTGGCGCGGGTGCTGGAAGCTTCCGGTCTGCGTGAAGGCTATGAATACCAGACGCAGGTCAGCGTGCAGTTGGAGCAGCAGGGCAGGATGCAACCGGATGTGATCGTGCGGTTGCCGCAGGGCAAGGATGTGGTGATTGACGCCAAAATGACGCTGGTGGCTTACGAACGCTATTTCAACGCAGAAGATGAAGCCACGCGTGAGCAGGCGATTCAGGAGCACGTCAACGCCATGCGCGGCCATATTCGGCTGCTGGGACGAAAAGATTATCAACAATTGCCCGGTTTACGCTCTCTGGATTATGTGTTGATGTTTATTCCGGTCGAGCCCGCGTTCTTGTTGGCGATTGATCGGCAGCCAGAGCTGATCAGCGAAGCGCTGCAGCAAAACATCATGCTGGTCAGCCCGACGACATTACTGGTGGCACTGCGCACCATCAACAACCTGTGGCGTTATGAGCACCAGAGTCGCAATGCACAACGCATCGCCGACCGAGCTACGCGGTTGTACGATAAAATGCGACTGTTTGTGGATGATATGAGCGGTATCGGTCACAGCCTCGATAAAGCGCAGCAGAGTTATCACCAGGCGATGAAAAAACTGTCAGAAGGGCGCGGCAATTTGATTGCGCAAAGCGAATCCTTCCGCGCGTTAGGTGTGGAGATTAAACGGCCGATCAATCCCCAATTGGTCGAGCAAGCGCAACCGGAGGAGGCGGGCGAAAATTGGGCGGACGATCCCGAGCCCAATGAAAATGTGGCAGATTCCTCCGCCGCTTCTCTGCGCCGCATCAACGAATAGCACGGTGGTCGCGTGCTCGCGTAGCGCGACTCTGATACACTTCGGCAAGAATTGTTTGTGGAACAGGTAAACCCGATGGCAGATGAATCACAGCAGGAAACTACCCATTTTGGCTTTCAGACCGTCGCGAAAAGCGAAAAGGCCGATAAAGTCGCGGACGTGTTTCATTCCGTAGCGGCAAAATATGACCTGATGAACGATTTGATGTCGTTTGGCATCCATCGTGTCTGGAAGCGTTTTACCATCGACAGCAGCGGCGTGCGTCGTGGTCAGCGTGTGCTGGATCTGGCCGGCGGTACCGGTGATTTGACAGCAAAATTCTCTCGCCTGGTGGGCGAGACGGGTCAGGTGGTTTTGGCTGATATCAACAGCTCGATGCTGAAGATGGGCCGCGAGAAGCTGCGCAACATGGGCGTGTCAGGCAACGTTAGCTATGTGCAGGCCAACGCCGAAGCGCTGCCGTTCCCGGATAACTATTTCGATTGCATCACCATCTCTTTCGGTTTGCGTAACGTCACCGAAAAAGAGAAGGCACTGGCCTCGATGTTCCGGGTGCTGAAGCCAGGTGGACGCTTGCTGGTGCTGGAGTTTTCCAAACCGCTGCTGGAACCGCTGAGCAAAGCCTACGATACCTATTCCTTCCACATCCTGCCGCGTATCGGGCAACTGGTGGCGCAGGATGCCGAAAGCTATCGCTATCTGGCAGAATCGATTCGTATGCATCCCGACCAGGAAACCCTGAAGGCGATGATGAACGATGTGGGTTTTGAAAATACCACCTATTTCAACATGACCGGCGGTATTGTGGCGTTGCATCGCGGCTTTAAGTTCTGATTGATCATGACTTTTACCCCGCTTATCACGGGCGGCCTTGAAACCGCCCTCAATCGTGTTCTGTATCGTGATCGCAGCCTGAAAGCCGCGCGTCAGCGTCTGGTGGGTAAAGTGCTCATGCTGCGCCTGCAGGAACTGGATTTCCCACTGGTGCTGGTGTTTAGCGAATCCCAGTTGGATGTGTTGAGTGACTGGCAAGACAGCAGCGATTGCAGTGTCAGCTTACGCCTCAGCACCTTGCCAAAACTGCGCGATCGCCAGCAGCTGACCAGTTTGATCCGCAGCGGCGAGCTGGACGTGGAAGGCGATTTACAGGTCGTGCAGCAATTCTCCGCACTGATGGATCTCGCCGAACTCGATCCGGCCGAGTATTTGGCTCCATGGATCGGCGACATTGCCGCGCAGGGTGTCAGCCAGGCCGCTCAGCAGGCGCTGAAGTTTGTGCAGCAGCAGGTGACGCGTCGGCAGGATTATCTCGGTCAGGTGCTGACGGAAGAGTGGCGTGTCGCCCCCGGCGCACTGGAGCTGGCGTGGTTCTGTGAAGAGGTTGAAGCGATGGAACGTTCGCTTAATGCGTTTGAAGCGCGTTTAGCACAGCTGGAGGCGAAATGACGCTGGGAGAAATTCGGCGCTTATACTTCATCATCAAGATCTTTCTGACTTACGGGCTTGATGAACTGATCCCCCACATGCGCATCACACTGCCGCTCCGCATCTGGCGGCGCTGCATCTTCTGGATCCCTAACAAGCACAAAAATGAATCGACGGGCGTGCGTATTCGTCTGGCGATGGAGCAGCTTGGCCCGGTCTGGATTAAATTTGGCCAAATGCTGTCAACGCGCCGCGATCTCTTCCCACCGGCCATCGCCGATGAACTGGCAGTGTTGCAGGACCGCGTGGCGCCTTTTGATGGTCTGAAAGCCCAGCAGCAGATTGAACAATCCATTGGCGGCCCTGTCGACACCTGGTTTGACGACTTTGATATTAAGCCGCTGGCTTCTGCGTCTATCGCGCAGGTGCATACGGCCACGCTGAAGTCTAACGGCCGTGACGTGGTGATCAAAGTGATTCGCCCGGACATCCTGCCGGTGATCAAAGCGGATATGAAGCTGATTTACCGTATGGCGCATTGGGTTCCTCGTCTGTTGCCGGATGGTCGTCGTCTGCGCCCGGTTGAAGTGGTGCGCGATTACGAAAAGACCCTGATTGATGAACTCAATCTGCTGCGCGAGTCGGCGAACGCTATTCAGCTGCGTCGCAACTTCGAGCAGAGCCCGATGCTGTATGTGCCGGAAGTGTTTTCGGATTACTGCAGCGAATCGATGATGGTGATGGAGCGCATTTACGGCATTCCGATTTCCGATGTGGCGACGCTGGAGAAACATGGCGTCAACATGAAGCTGCTGGCAGAACGCGGCGTGCAGGTGTTCTTCACCCAGGTGTTCCGCGATAGCTTCTTCCATGCGGACATGCATCCCGGCAATATCTTCGTCAGCTACGACCATCCAGAAGATCCGCAGTACATCGCGATTGACTGCGGTATTGTCGGTTCGCTGAATAAAGAAGATAAGCGCTATCTGGCGGAAAACTTCATTGCCTTCTTTAACCGTGACTACCGCAAAGTGGCGGAACTGCACGTGGATTCAGGCTGGGTTCCCCCGGATACCAATGTAGAAGATTTTGAGTTCGCCATTCGTACCGTGTGTGAGCCAATTTTTGAGAAGCCGCTGGCTGAGATTTCATTTGGCCACGTGCTGCTGAACCTGTTCAACACGGCGCGTCGCTTCAATATGGAAGTGCAGCCGCAGCTGGTGCTGTTGCAGAAAACGCTGCTTTACATTGAAGGCATTGGCCGCCAGCTCTATCCACAGCTCGACCTGTGGAAAACCGCAAAGCCGTTCCTTGAAGATTGGATCAAAGATCAAATCGGCATTCCTGCGATTCTGCGTGCGGTGAAAGAGAAGGCGCCATTCTGGGCCGAAAAACTGCCGGAGCTACCTGAACTGTTCTACGACAGCATGCGTCAGCATAAATTATTGCAGCACAGCGTCGATAAACTGGTCAGCGATATGAATGCACAGCGCACGCGCCATCACAAGGCACGTTATCTGTTTGGCGTAGGGGCTACACTGTTATTAAGTGGCACCGCAGTGCTGTTAAGTCGACCCGACTGGGATTTCTTCCCAGCGCTATTAATGGCCGCTGGCATCGTCACCTGGCTGATAGGCTGGCGCAAGACAAACTGATTGTTTGCCTGGTGCAAATCGCGTAATGTCGCAGGCTAAAGCCCGAATTCATACGGGCTTTCTGTGCGTTTCAATTCAAAGTTTTTCACAGAATATTAGAGGCATATCTCATGGGCGGTATCAGTATTTGGCAATTGTTAATCATTGCCGTCATTGTTGTTCTTCTGTTCGGTACCAATAAACTTCGTAACCTGGGTTCGGATTTAGGTTCTTCCATTCGTGGTTTCAAAAAAGCCATGGGCGATGAAGACGATAAAAAGGATCAGCCGAAAGAGCAGGACGCTGACTTTAACGCCAAGACTCTGGCAGACAAACAGCAAACCTCGGCGAGCAAAGACGACGCCCGGGACAAGTAAGGGTTAACTGTGTTCGATATTGGTTTTAGTGAACTGGTATTGGTGTTCGTTATCGGGCTGATCGTTCTTGGCCCGCAACGATTACCGGTTGCGGTGAAAACCGTCGTGGGCTGGATTCGGGCGATTCGCTCCCTGGCTGCTAACGTGCAAAACGAACTGGCGCAGGAGCTGAAACTGCAGGAATTGCAGGACAGCCTGAAAAAGGTCGAAGAGGCGGGTCGTGGCTCGCTTTCGCCGGAACTGAAAGAGTCGATGGAAGAACTGCGTAAAACCGCCGACTCGATGAAGCGTTCTGTGCAGCAGAGCATCGATATCGAGAAAGCGGAAGATGAAGCGAATACCATTCATCAACCGTCTTCTGTATCCGCACAATCTGTCACGGCGAGCCAGCCGCCGGTTACCCCAGCGGCCGCAGAGCACCAGGCCAGCGCACCGGCTCAGGCACCTCAGACGGTAACGGCAGAGCACCCGGCCAGCGCACCGGCTCAGGCACCTCAGGCGGTAACGGCAGAGCACCCGGCCAGCGCACCGACTCAGGCACCTCAGGCGGTAACGGCAGAGCACCCGGCCAGCGCACCGGCTCAGAAACCTCAACCGGTAACAGCAGAGGCTGCGGCACCTGTTAATACCGCGCAGAATGCGACGCCCACTCCCACCGTAAAAGATGAAAGATAAACATGGCCGTTGAAGATACCCAACCGCTCATCAGCCACCTGATTGAGCTGCGTAAGCGTCTGCTGAACTGCATTATTGCGGTGTTTGCTATCTTTTTGTGCCTGGTTTATTTCGCCAACGACATCTATCACTTAGTGGCTTCGCCGCTGATTAGCCAGATGCCGGCCGGTGCCAGCATGATCGCCACCGACGTGGCTTCACCGTTCTTCACCCCCATTAAGCTCACCATCATTGTTTCGGTGTTCCTTGCGGTGCCGGTGATCTTGTATCAGGTGTGGGCTTTTGTGGCGCCTGCGCTGTATCGCCATGAGCGTAAGCTAGTGATGCCGCTGCTGTTCTCCAGTACGCTGCTGTTCTACGTTGGCGTGGCTTTCGCTTACTTCATCGTGTTCCCGCTGGCGTTTGGCTTCTTCGCTAAAACCGCGCCGCAGGGCGTCACCATCGCCACCGATATCACCAATTACCTCGACTTCGTGATGACTATCTTCATGGCGTTTGGCGTGGCCTTTGAAGTGCCGATTGCGATTGTCTTGCTGTGCTGGACGGGCATTACGTCGCCAGAGGATTTGAAAAAGAAACGTCCTTACATGCTGGTTGGCGCGTTCGTTGTTGGGATGTTGCTCACACCGCCGGATGTTTTCTCGCAAACTTTGCTCGCTATTCCGATGTACTGCCTGTTTGAAGTCGGCGTATTCTTCTCCCGTTACTATGTGGGTAAAGGGCGCAAGGCGTCAGATTCAGAGGATGAGGAACAGAATACCGAATCCTGACAAGGCATCCCCGCAAGCGAGCGGGATGAGCGTTAAGAATCTAAACCGCCCACACATTGGGCGGTTTTTATTTGGGAGAAGACATGTTTGATATCGGTGTAAACCTGACCAGCACGCAATTCGCAAAAGATCGCAATCAGGTGGTTAAACGCGCGCGCGAAGCAGGCGTCACCGGCCTGCTGATTACCGGCACCAATGCGCTGGAGAGCCAGCAGGCGCGTCAGCTCGCGGCACAGCACCCAGGCTATTGCTGGTCTACAGCCGGCGTGCATCCGCATCACGCCAGTGAATGGTCGGCAGAGACGGCGAACACGTTGCGCCGTCTGGCTGAGAGTGAGCAAGTGGTGGCGATCGGTGAATGCGGCCTCGATTTTAACCGCAATCTCTCGGCGCACGACCAGCAGGAGTACGCCTTTGATGCACAGCTGGCGCTGGCAGCGGAGTTACAACTGCCGGTGTTTCTCCACTGCCGCGAAGCGCACGATCGTTTTGTTGCGGTGCTGGAGCCGTGGCTGCCGAAATTGACGGGCGCGGTGGCACACTGTTTTACCGGCACGCGTGATGAACTGGAATCGTGTCTGGCCTTGGGTTTATCGGTGGGCATTACCGGCTGGGTGTGCGATGAGCGTCGTGGCCTGGAATTGCGTGAGATGCTGCCACTGATTCCAGCCGAGCGTCTGCTGCTGGAAACCGATGCGCCTTATCTGCTACCGCGTGATATGCATCCACGGCCGCCTTCGCGTCGAAACGAGCCATGTTTCCTGCCGCATATTGTGCAGCAGGTGGCGAACTGGCGTGGGGAAGAGGCTGAAACGCTGGGTGCGCAAGTCAATCACAACGCACGTCAGCTGTTTAAACTGGCTTAAAGCTTACGGAACTGTTTGTTGTCGACGCTGCGCATCACTTGTTTGTTGAGCAGGTTCAGCAGTAACACTGAGCGGGTTTCGCCATCAGGCTCGGCAAAAATAGCGCGCAGCCCCTCAAAAGTCCCTTCGGTGATGATCACTTCATCACCGCTTTGTGGCGTTTCTGGATCCAGCATAATTTGCGGAACATCGGTTTGCAGCGCTTCAATCACTTCGCTGGAGACCGTTGCCGGTTGCGCGCCAAAGCGCACAAAGTGGCTGACGCCGCGTGTGCTGCTGATGGTGGTGGTGTGAATCGCTTCCGGATCGAATTCGATAAACAGATAGTTGGGGAACAGCGGCTCACTCACCGTGGTGCGTTTACCGCGCACAATCTTTTCCAGAGCGATCATCGGGCTGAGGCAATTCACCTCCTGCCGCTCAAGATGCTCTTTCGCGCGCAACAGCTGTCCACGTTTGCAATAGAGTAAGTACCAGGATTCCATAACTGCTCCCAAATATTGGACGCTAAGAATAACAAACCTGTTGTCAGAGTTATAGCGCATCGGCCAGTGGAAACGCGGCTGTGAAATAAAAATCACTACGAATTTTCCGATTGGTGCGGCTTATTAACGCTTTCTTGCAAGAAAATTGACGGCTGATGACCATCTGTATCAGACTCCTTCCCCATCTTTCGCTCTCATTTGAAAAAGGACTGGCTGATGGAACTGTTCTTATTAAGTAATGGCAAAGTGGCCGATGACGCGCCACTGCTGAGCTACGCTCACCCACAACTGCATGCAATGATCGCCCAGCGCGGTATCACCTCGGCCGTACTGGTACCCTACGCCATCATTCGCGGTGACCATGCGCAGCGTGCGCAAGACCTGTCTGACTCATTGGGTATTCAGGTGCGCACCGTACACGAGTTTGACTCTCCGGTGGCCGCAATTGACCAGGCGGAGTTAATCCTGGTGAGCGGAGGCAACACCTGGTTCCTCAATCAGATGCTGCACGAGCACGGGCTGATCGTGGCGATTCAACGTGCCGTGCGTGAGCGAGATGTGCCTTACGTCGGCTGGAGCGCCGGTTGCAATGTGGCCACGCCATCGATTCGTACCACTAACGACATGCCGGTGCGCAGCAGCGTGGTTCTGCCTGCATTAGGCCTGTTCCCGGTGCAGATTAACCCACATTACCTGGATGCTCACGTCAGCGGGCATATGGGGGAAACCCGTGATGAGCGTCTGGCGGAGTTCTGCGCCGTCAATCCACATGAGTCGGTGATCGCTCTGCGAGAAGCCAGTTTCCTGCACGTCAGTGAAAACCGCCTGCGTTACTACAGCGCGCGCGGCGAAGACTTTAAAGTGTTCCGTCATGGTGAGCCAATCGCCGCACATCACGATGTGATGGCCATTCAATCGCTGGTGCCTTTCTCCTGTCAACCAGCTTGAACCACAAACCACAACACGCCAGCGTGAATCAGACCTATAATGGCCAATTCACTCTGGCTGGAAGCTAACGCCGCATGAAATATCAGGATTTACGAGACTTCCTCGCGTTGCTGGAGCAGCGCGGCGAGTTAAAGCGCATCACTCAGGAGATCGATCCTGAGTTAGAGATGACTGAAATTGCCGATCGCACCTTGCGTGCTGGCGGTCCGGCGCTGCTGTTTGAGAACCCGAAAGGGTACGACATGCCCGTATTGTGTAACCTGTTTGGCACACCTAAGCGTGTGGCGATGGGCATGGGGCAGGAAGAGGTCAGCGCGCTGCGTGAAGTGGGCAAGCTTCTGGCGTTTCTGAAAGAACCCGAGCCGCCAAAAGGTTTCCGCGATCTGTTCGATAAAATGCCGCAGTTCAAACAAGTGCTGAACATGCCGACCAAGCGCCTGCGCAATGCACCGTGCCAGGAAGAGGTTTTCAGTGGTGATGATGTCGATCTGTCGCGCATTCCGGTGATGAAGTGCTGGCCGGGCGACGCCGCGCCGTTGATTACCTGGGGCTTAACCGTCACGCGTGGTCCGCATAAGGAACGTCAGAATCTGGGTATTTATCGCCAGCAGGTGATCGGCAAAAACCGCGTGATCATGCGCTGGCTGTCGCATCGCGGAGGCGCGCTGGATTTCCAGGAGTGGTGCAAAGCCCATCCGGGCGAACGCTTCCCGGTGTCCGTGGCGCTGGGCGCCGATCCCGCCACGATTCTGGGCGCAGTGACGCCGGTGCCCGATACGTTGTCAGAATATGCCTTTGCCGGTTTGTTGCGCGGTAATAAAACCGAGGTGGTGAAGTGCCTGTCTAACGATCTTGAAGTGCCAGCCAGCGCAGAGATCGTTTTAGAAGGTTACATCGAACCGGGTGACATGGCGCCAGAAGGCCCTTACGGCGACCACACAGGCTACTACAATGAAGTAGACAGCTTCCCGGTATTTACCGTGACGCACGTAACGCAACGTCGCAACCCGATTTATCATTCAACGTATACCGGTCGTCCGCCGGATGAACCTGCGGTATTGGGTGTGGCGCTGAATGAAGTGCTGGTGCCGATTCTGATCAAGCAGTTCCCGGAAATTGTCGATTTCTACTTGCCGCCGGAAGGCTGTTCTTATCGCCTCGCGGTGGTGACGATCAAAAAGCAATATGCCGGGCATGCCAAGCGCGTAATGTTTGGCGTCTGGTCTTTCCTGCGCCAGTTTATGTATACCAAGTTTGTGATCGTATGCGATGACGACGTCAACGCACGTGACTGGAACGATGTGATTTGGGCGATCACTACGCGTATGGATCCGGCGCGCGATACCGTGATGGTGGAGAATACGCCAATTGACTATCTCGACTTCGCCTCTCCGGTTTCCGGCCTGGGCTCGAAGATGGGACTTGATGCCACCAATAAGTGGCCGGGCGAAACCACTCGCGAATGGGGTACACCGATTGTAAAAGATCCGGCGGTGACCGCGCGTATTGACGCAATTTGGGATGAGTTAGCTATCTTTGCCGAGCCGCCGCAGCGCTAAAGGCGGCAGAAAACCATAAAAAAGGGCACGTATGACGACGTTAAACTGCAAGGTGACTTCGGTCGAAGCGATTACGGATACCGTTTACCGCGTCCGTTTAATTCCTGCGGCGGATTTTACTTTCCGTGCGGGGCAATACCTGATGGTAGTGATGGATGAGCGTGATAAGCGCCCCTTCTCACTGGCTTCAACCCCGATGGAAAAAGACATCATTGAGCTGCACATTGGCGCATCTGACCTCAATCTCTACGCGATGGCGGTGATGGATCGCATCAAAAACGATCGTCAAATCACGGTGGATATGCCGCATGGCGATGCCTGGCTGCGTGAAGATAGCGATCGCCCCATTATTCTGATCGCGGGCGGCACCGGTTTCTCCTATGCACGTTCGATTCTGCTGACGGCACTGGCGCAGCAGCCAGACCGCGATATCGCCATCTACTGGGGCGGCCGGGAATTGATGCATTTGTACGATCTGGATGAGTTGAACGCGTTGGCGGTCAAGCATCCTCATCTCAAGGTGATTCCGGTGGTGGAGCAGCCAGCAGAGGGTTGGGAAGGGCGCAGTGGTACCGTACTCACAGCGGTGATGCAGGATTACGCGACGCTCAGCGAGCACGATATCTATATTGCGGGTCGTTTCGAGATGGCGAAGATAGCGCGCGAGCGTTTCTGCGCGGAACGTGGTGCGGTTGAAGCGCAGATGTTTGGCGATGCGTTTGCCTTTATCTGAGTAAAAAAGCCCGCCCGAAAGGGCGGGAACACGTGCATCAACGTATTAAACGCGTTCGAATACCGTCGCGATGCCCTGGCCTAAGCCAATACACATGGTCGCCAGACCAAATTGCGCATCACGACGTTCCATCAGATTGAGCAGCGTCGTGCTGATACGCGCCCCCGAGCATCCGAGTGGGTGCCCCAGCGCAATCGCGCCGCCATTCAAATTCACTTTCTCATTGAGCTGATCCAGCAATCCTAAATCCTTAATGCACGGCAGTGTCTGTGCAGCAAAGGCTTCGTTAAGCTCGAACAAATCGATATCCTGCACGCTCAATCCGGCGCGTTTCAGTGCCAGTTTGCTGGCCGGCACCGGACCGTAACCCATGATGGAGGGATCACAGCCAACAACCGCCATGCTGCGAATACGTGCACGCGGGGTCAGGCCGAGTTCGCGTGCGCGGCTTTCACTCATAATTAACATGGCGGCGGCACCATCCGAGAGTGCTGAAGAGGTGCCTGCGGTGACGGTGCCGTTAACCGGGTCAAACGCGGGACGCAGCGTAGCCAATCCTTCCAGCGTGGTATCCTCACGGATGACTTCATCCGTTTCATAGCGTTTCAATACACCGTCGGCATCGTGGCCATAGGTCGGCACGATCTCACGTTTGAAATCGCCTCGCTGGGTCGCAGCCCAGGCGCGTTGATGTGAACGCAGCGCAAAGGCATCCTGTTGCTCGCGGGTGATGTGATGCATGCGCGCCAGCATTTCTGCGGTCAACCCCATCATGCCAGCGGCTTTCGCTACTGTTCGCCCCAAGCCCGGATGGAAATCAACGCCGTGGCTCATTGGCACATGCCCCATATGTTCAACGCCGCCAATCAAACAGCTGTGCGCATCGCCCACCATTATCGCGCGCGCCGCATCGTGCAGCGCCTGCATTGACGAACCGCACAAGCGATTCACCGTGCTGGCAGGCACGCGATGCGGAATTTCTGCCAGCAGTGCCGCGTTACGCGCAATGTTGAAGCCCTGTTCCAGCGTCTGCTGCACGCATCCCCAGATGATGTCATCCAGAGAGGCCGGATCAACGCCGGGATTGCGGCTCAGCAGCTCGCGCATCAGATGCGCCGAGAGATCTTCCGCGCGTACCTGACGAAACGCGCCGCCTTTTGAACGGCCCATCGGTGTACGTACCGCATCAACTATGACTACCTTTTCCATATTCTTTACCTCAGGCACTTTGCAGTGTTGCTTCGTCAATCGGTTGGGCTGCGGGATACCAGCTTTGGTGCTGATGCGCTTTGTGCACTAACAGTTCAGGTACCGCATACAGCGGGCCGAGTGGGGTGTAGCGTTTGGCTTGATCAACCAGATTGCTAAGGCCGAGCGTATCCATATAGCGGAAGGCGCCCCCTCGGAATGGAGGGAAACCCAATCCGTACACCAGCGCCATATCGGCTTCAGCCGGAGAAGCGATAATGTTCTCTTCCAGGCAACGCACCACTTCGTTGAGCATTGGCAACATCATGCGGTTGGCAATGTCTTCATCGCTGAACACGCGTTTCGGCTCGCAAATCGGTTCCAGCAGTGCATCAACAGCCGGATCGGCTCTCTTCTGTGCTTTGCCTTTTTTATCTTGCTCCCACTGATAAAAGCCCAGGCCGTTTTTCTGACCGTAACGTTTGGCTTCAAACAGGACATCAATCGCGTCGCGGTAATCTTTTTGCATGCGGGAAGGAAAGCCTTGTGCCATCACCTGTTGCGCGTGATGAGCGGTATCAATGCCGACCACATCCAGCAACCAGGCCGGGCCCATTGGCCAGCCGAACTGTTTTTCCATCACCTTATCAATCTGACGGAAGTCTGCGCCATCACGCAGCAGCAAACTGAAAGCAGCGAAATAGGGGAACAGCACGCGGTTTACAAAGAAGCCGGGGCAGTCATTCACTACGATCGGTGTTTTGCCCATCTTGCTGGCCCAGGCCACCACTTTACTGATGGTGGCTTCTGAGGTCTGCTCGCCACGAATCACCTCAACCAGCGGCATGCGCGGCACGGGATTAAAGAAGTGCATGCCGCAGAAGTTTTCTGGACGCTGCAGCGATTGCGCTAGCAGGCTAATCGGAATGGTCGACGTGTTGGAGGCGAGTACGGCATCCTCGCGCAGGTGTTGCTCGGTTTCTGCCAACACTTTGGCCTTGATTTGCGGATTCTCGACCACGGCCTCGACCACCGCATCGGCACGTTCGAAACCGGCGTAATCCAGCGTGGGCTGAATCGTCGTGAGGACGCTCGCCAGTTTGGCGCCGTTGATCTTGCCGCGTTCCAGTTGCTTGTTAAGAAGGTTACTGGCTTCCGTCATCCCCAGCGTCAGCGCCTGCGGATTAATATCTTTCATTTTCACCGGCACGCCTTTCCATGCCGACTGATAAGCAATCCCCCCTCCCATAATGCCTGCGCCCAACACGGCGGCCTGCTGCGGTGCACCGGCTGCGTTGCTGTGCTTTTTCGCCAGGCCTTTGACATATTGATCGTTCAGGAAGATACCGACCAGCGCGCGCGCCACATCGCTTTGTGCCAGCGGCACGAATGCAGCGGTTTCCAGTTTTAATGCATCGTCACGACTTAAACCGGCTGCCGCTTCAATGGTTTTCACCGCGGTAATAGGCGCGGGATAATGCTTGCCTGCTGTTTGCATCACCATGCTTTTGGCAATGGTGAAGCTCATCGCCGCTTCAATCGGGCTTAATTTCAGTGGGGCCAGCTTAGGTGCCCGACGCGCCTGCCAGCTGCCTTGCGCAACCGCATCCTGCAACATAGTGAGTGCCGCAGCGCGTAGTTTTTCGCTGTTCACTACCGCATCGACCAGGCCGAGTTGCAGGGCGCTGGTGCCATCAATGTCTTTTCCTGCGGCAATGATTTCCAGTGCGCTATCAGCGCCGAGCAAACGTGGCAAGCGCACGCTGCCGCCAAAGCCTGGCATGATGCCGAGTTTGGTTTCCGGCAAGCCGATGCGGGCGCTGGGCGTCGCGACGCGGAAGTCGGTCGCCAGCACGCATTCGCAGCCGCCACCCAGCGCGTAGCCGTCAATAGCTGCAACGGTCGGCACCGGCAAATCTTCCAGACGGTTAAAGATGCTGTTCGCAAATGCCAGCCATTGGCTCAGCTTCTCTTCAGGCGCATCAAACAGCGACAGGAATTCGGTGATATCGGCACCGACAATGAATGCTGGTTTGGCCGATGTGAGCAGCAGGCCACGTAGATCGGGCTGCTGTTCCAGCACGCTGAGTGCATCGCCCAATGAAGCGACGGTTTTAGTGTCGAGTTTGTTCACTGAACCGGGGGCATCAAAAACCAGTTCTGCAATGCCATCATCAAGCCAGTGAACTGAAAGGGTATCGCCTTGGTAGAGCATGTCCGTCTCCTGAAACCGCGAAAGGTGATCTGGTCATACCAGATGAATGGGAGTGTGGGCGGCATGTTAATTTTTTGCAAACGAGTCTTTGATTATTTGGTACGCCGATCACAGCGTGTGCAGCACGGCAACGCTGTCGTGGCTGTGCTACACTGCGGCCAATTTCGCGATATTGGAGACAAGTCCATGGATTCACTTAAAACCCTGTATCACGCGCATATCAATACGCTGCAACAGCGCGCGCAACAGGTGCTAGCACGCTTTAAGCTTGATGCGATGTTGATTCACTCTGGCGAGCTGTTAACCGTTTTCCTCGACGATCACGACTATCCGTTTAAGGTGAATCCGCAATTTAAAGCCTGGGTGCCGGTGACGCAGGTGCCCAACTGCTGGTTATGGATCGTTGGTGTTAACAAGCCAAAACTGTGGTTCTACTCGCCGGTGGATTACTGGCATAACGTCGAGCCATTGCCCAACAGCTTCTGGACTCAGGATGTTGAGGTGGTGGGCCTGAAAGATGCCGATGAGATTGGGCAACTGCTGCCGGCTCAGCGCGACAATGTGGCTTATATCGGACCTGTGCCATCTCGAGCCACGCAACTCGGCATTCAGAGCGATCGCGTGAATCCAAAAGGCGTTATCGACTTCCTTCATTATCATCGCAGCATTAAAACTGACTACGAACTGGCCTGTATGCGTGAGGCGCAGAAGCTTGCCGTGGCGGGGCATCGTGCGGCGAAAGAAGCCTTCTTCTCGGGGATGAGCGAGTTCGACATAAACCAGGCATATCTGACTGCGACCGGCCATCGTGATACCGACGTGCCATACGGCAATATTATCGCGCTCAACGAACATGCTGCGGTGCTGCACTACACCAAACTCGACCATCAGCCACCGGTGAAACGTCATAGCTTCCTGATTGATGCCGGTGCCGAATATCTTGGTTATGCCGCCGACCTGACGCGCAGCTATGCAGCACAAAGCAAATCGCGCTATGCCGAAATGGTGGAGGCGATGAATAAAGAAGAGCTGGCGCTGATTGCGACGTTGAAAGCGGGCGTGCGATACACCGATTATCATCTGCAAATGCATCAGCGTATCGCCCGTCTATTGCTGAAGTTCGACCTGGTGAAAGGTTTAACCGAAGAGGTGCTGGTGGCGGAAGACCTGACCGGTCCGTTTATGCCACACGGTTTGGGGCATCCGCTGGGCTTGCAGGTGCACGACGTTGCCGGCTTTATGCAAGATGACAACGGCACGCATATGGCTGCACCGTCGCAATATCCTTATCTGCGCTGTACCCGTGTGCTGGAACCGGGCATGGTGCTGACCATCGAGCCCGGTTTCTACATTATCGATTCACTGCTGGCGAAACTCCGTGGTGGTAAGTACAGCCAGTACTTTGACTGGCATGCGATCGACGCATTGAAACCGTACGGTGGTATTCGTATCGAAGATAATGTGGTGATCCACGCTAATCGCGTTGAAAACATGACGCGCGATCTGCATCTGGCCTGATGGAGGCGTACGATATTCCCGCTGAGGCTGTGAGTCTCAGTGAGGAAACCATTAAGAAAAGCCGTTTTATCACCTATCTGGCACATACCGATGGCGTTGAGGCGGCACGCGGTCTCGTTCAGCAGGTAAAGCAAGAACATCCTGCGGCACGTCATCACTGCTGGGCGTGGGTTGCGGGTGCGCCGGATGATTCGCAGCAGTTGGGGTTCTCCGATGACGGTGAGCCTTCCGGCACCGCAGGCAAGCCTATGCTGGCACAGTTAATGGGGAGCGGCGTGGGCGAGATTACGGCAGTGGTCGTGCGCTATTATGGCGGCATTATGTTGGGAACGGGTGGATTAGTTAAAGCGTATGGCGGTGGCGTGCAGCAGGGGCTGAAGCACCTGGCGCGTGCGCGTAAAGTGCCGATGCAATCTTTTACCCTGCAATGTGACTATGCCCAGTTAAGTGATATTGAGCGTCTGTTGCAACGTTTTGACGGCATCATCGAAGAGAGCCATTATCAGGATCGTATTGCGCTACGTTTGGCGTTGCCGCATCCGCAGATCGATGGCTTTCGGCAAAACCTTTCTGATTACAGCCGGGGCGCGCTGACGCTCATCCCGCTGGACAACTAAAAGCATCTGTTTAAAGGAACGGCTGAATGCATTTTCGCGCCATTACCCGCATCGTGGGCCTGTTGGTGATTTTATTCTCGGTAACTATGATCTTGCCGGGGCTGGTGGCCTTGATTTATCGCGATGGCGCCGGACGTGCGTTTAGCCAGACATTTATGATGGCGATTGTGATTGGCTCGCTGCTGTGGTGGCCGAATCGCAAAAAGAAAACTGAGCTTAAACCGCGCGAAGGGTTTCTGATTGTCGTGCTTTTTTGGACCGTGTTGGGCAGTGTCGGTGCGATGCCCTTCATTTTTGCCGAACAGCCGCACCTTTCGGTCACTGATGCTTTCTTTGAATCCTTCTCCGGGCTGACCACTACCGGCGCGACCACGTTAGTCGGCCTCGATACCTTACCTAAAGCGATTCTGTTTTATCGTCAAATGCTGCAGTGGCTGGGCGGTATGGGGATCATCGTACTGGCCGTAGCCATCTTGCCGATTCTGGGCGTTGGCGGTATGCAGCTGTATCGCGCTGAAATGCCGGGGCCGCTGAAAGATAACAAAATGCGCCCGCGTATTGCCGAAACGGCTAAAACGTTGTGGCTCATCTATGTATTGCTTACCGTAGCGTGTGCGGTGGCGTTGTGGCTGGCAGGCATGCCAATGTTTGATGCGATAGGCCACAGCTTCTCCACCATCGCGATTGGTGGTTTCTCTACGCATGATGCGAGTATCGGCTACTTCAACAGTCCTACTATCAATACCATTGTGGCGGTGTTCCTGCTGATCTCCGGCTGTAATTATGGTCTGCACTTCTCTTTATTGAGCGGCCGTAGCCTCAAAGTTTACTGGCGCGATCCCGAATTCCGCATGTTTATTGGCGTACAGCTGACGTTAGTGCTGATCTGTACGGTAGTGCTGTGGTTCCACAACGTCTATGCCAGCGGTTGGCAAACACTGAACCAGGCCTTTTTCCAGGTGGTATCGATGGCGACAACGGCAGGATTTACCACCGATAGCATTGCGCGCTGGCCATTGTTCCTACCGGTGCTGTTGCTCTGCTCTGCTTTTATCGGCGGTATGGCGGGATCGACGGGTGGTG
The DNA here is from genome assembly GCF_016625145.1 of Pantoea sp. S61. NCBI lineage: Bacteria > Pseudomonadati > Pseudomonadota > Gammaproteobacteria > Enterobacterales > Erwiniaceae > Pantoea > Pantoea sp. S61. The sequence continues at coordinate 1,047 of NZ_JACVUO010000018.1, read as the reverse complement.
GATTAAAGGTCATTCGTATTTTGCTGCTGTTCAAGCAGGGCTCGCGTGAGTTGAAGCGGTTGGTGCATCCGAACGCGGTCTATACCATTAAGTTGGGTAATCGCGCGCTGCCGGAACGCATCCTTGAAGCCGTGTGGGGATTTTTCTCCGCTTATGCACTGGTGTTCTTACTCAGCATGCTGGCCATCATCGCCACGGGCGTCGATGACTTCTCCGCTTTTGCTGCTGTGGCCGCCACGCTGAACAACCTTGGGCCAGGCCTGGGCGTTGTGGCAGACAACTTCACTTCTATGAATGATGTGGCTAAGTGGATTTTGATTTTGACCATGTTGTTTGGGCGTCTTGAGGTGTTCACACTGCTGGTCCTGTTCACCCCGACTTTCTGGCGTGAATAAGAGAAACAGGATTATCTAATGAAAGCTTTAATTCTATATTCCAGCCGCGATGGGCAAACCCGCGAGATCGCGGCGCGTATTGCGCAGACATTAGCGCCGCAACAGCTGTGCGATGTGATTGATTTGCTGGAAGCGCAAAAAGTTGAGTGGGCGCAGTATGATCGCGTGCTGATTGGTGCATCGATCCGTTACGGGCATTTCCATCCGGCATTGATGAAGTTTGTCACTCAGCACAAGGCTGAGCTGTACCAGCGCGTCAGTGGCTTTTTCAGCGTCAACCTTACCGCGCGAAAAGCGGATAAATGCACGCCAGCGACTAATGCGTATACGCACAAGTTTCTCGAGCAATGCCCCTGGCAGCCAGATTGCTGTGCAGTATTTGCCGGCGCGCTGCGCTACCCTCGTTATCGCTGGTTTGATCGTGTCATGATTCAACTGATTATGCGTATGACGGGCGGTGAGACGGATACCTCTAAAGAAGTGGAATACACCGATTGGAATAAAGTGGCGGTTTTTGCCCAGGATTTTGTGCAGTTACCAGGCAAATCGTTGTGAAATAGAGCGTTGTGGCTAAATTTAGGTCGAACGATCATTTTTTTGCAATAAACCCTTGTCAGCTCCGAATAACTCCCTATAATGCGCCACCACTGAG
>NZ_JACVUO010000017.1:0-123848 GCF_016625145.1 Pantoea sp. S61 | reverse complement strand
CGTCTGTAGCCAGGAGATTTTACGTCTGAAATTCAGCCAGTCCCGCAAAAATCCTCCCGCTTACTGACCCGTTCTTAGCCAGTTTTCGATAAAATCAGCCACGCTAAGCGGATGATTAATATCAAGAAGAGGGTAGTCGATCGCCAGTTTCTCATCGCTGGCCAGCGCAATCACATATCCATCCAGTAAATCAGCTACTTCACCTTTGACACCACGCCGCCACAGCGCGATTTTGGCTACAGGTTCATCTTTAAAGCCTTCAACCAGCACAAGATCCAGCGCAGAATGATCCATCCGCGCGGTCAGTTCCGTCAGACCCAACGGCTTATGTGGGGTCTCGCACATCAGCGCCCAGCGCTGATCGCTGGCAACAATCACCTGATCGGCACCCGCTTTTCGCAGCAGATAGCTATCTTTTCCCGGCGTATCGATGTCCATTCGATGATGGGTATGTTTAATTAATCCAGTACGGATGCCACGCGCCTTGAGTAGAGGAATCACCTGCTGCAGCAAGGTGGTTTTACCGGTGCCGCTCCACGCGACAATAGCCAGTAATGGCATACCCATCAGTGCTTCTCCTCATCAACCAAATCGTCCGGCGTATTAATATTGCGAAACGCAGATTCAGGATCCGCGAACGTCACCGCATGCCCACCGTGTTCATGTAAGAACTGCATTAAACGCCGCTCACCCCGCAGCAGCCAGGCTTCAAGATCTTCCGCTAATGATCGATTCACCAGCGCCAGGGCAGGATGATCGCGCAGAATTGATCTTACCCAAACCGCAGGCGCATCGCCGTGCTGCTGCCATAAACGTGCAACGAAGTCCTCCGGTAACCAGGGCGTATCACAGGCACAAAAGGCGACCCACTCGGTCTTACTGTGCTGCAAGCCACTTAACATGCCTGCCAACGGACCGGGGTAATCTGGCATCGAATCAGTAACGACCTGACAACCGCTAGCCTGATAACGATCAATGTTACGGTTGGCGCTTATCAACACAATATTGACCTGTGGCATCAAACGCTGCAGAACGTGCTGATAAAGCGGTTTGCCCTGCAACTCCAGCAGCCCTTTATCCTGGCCGCCCATACGACTGCCTTGCCCACCTGCGAGGATCACGCCGGTAAATGCGGTCATTTTCGTCTCCTTGATCAAACTGGACGATACTTGCATAACGGCAGCCTACCACTGCATAGAGGAATCAATGATGAAATATCACCGACTTAATGAATTGTTTGAACTCCTGCAACCGGCCTGGCAAAAGGAGTCAGACCTTAACCTGCTGGCATTTTTACAGAAACTGGCGCAGGAATCAGGCTTCAGTGGCCCATTAAGTGAATTAACCGATGACATATTGATTTACCATCTCAAAATGCGTGACGCTGGCTGCGATGCGGAAATTCCCGGACTGAAAAAGGATTATGAAGTGGACTTCAAAACCGCGCTATTACGTGCACGCGGTGTGATTAAGGATGATGAGTAGTGTTATCCTTGCGCATTCCTTGCAACGGTAACACACAGGCAAAATGATGAGCGAAGCCGCCTTTAATTTCCAGACGCTGGACCCCGATGTCATCCTGGATGCACTTTGGGATGCGGGTCTGCGTGTCGAATCCGGCTTAACCGCCCTCAATAGCTACGAAAACCGTGTCTATCAGTTTAGTGATGACGACAAACGTCGCTATGTGGCTAAGTTCTATCGGCCACAACGCTGGAGTGCGCAACAAATTCTGGAAGAGCATCAGTTCACGCATGATCTGCTGGCCGATGAAGTACCTGTTGCTGCACCACTGGCATTGCAGGGCAGTACGCTTAACCACCATGCCGGTTTTATGTTTGCCGTTTTCCCAAGCCTGGGTGGGCGACAGTATGAAACCGATAATGAAGAACAGATGGAGTGGGTGGGCCGATTTCTCGGGCGTATCCATCAAACGGGTCGCCAAAGCCTGTTTCAACAGCGGCCAACGTTCGGCCTGGAAGAGTATGTCTTACAACCTCGCCAGGAGCTGGAGCAAAGCACGCTGGTACCGGCTGCCCTGAAGGATGCGCTGCTGAACGCCGTTGATAAACTTATCGGCACCTTACAGCAGCGCTGGCATGATAAATGGCAGCCGCTCAGGCTGCATGGCGACTGCCATCCAGGTAATATCCTGTGGCGCGATGGACCGATGTTTGTCGATCTTGACGATGCGCGCAACGGGCCTGCAGTGCAGGATCTGTGGATGCTGGTAAACGGCGATCGTCAGGAACAGCTGATTCAGTGGGATATTCTGCTGGAAGCTTATAATGAATTCAGTGACTTTGATTTACATGAATTGTCACTGATTGAGCCTTTACGCGCTATGCGCATGGTTTATTATTTGGCCTGGGTGGTTCGCCGCTGGCAGGACCCGGCTTTTCCGCGCGCCTTTCCCTGGATGACCGATGAGGATTTCTGGCGCCGACAGATTGCACTATTTATCGAGCAGGAGAGGCTGTTACATCAACCCCCGTTGCAGCTTAGCCCGCAATTTTAATGAAGTACTCAGGAGATTTTTTCACGATGAAAAAGATTATGTTTGCGCTGGTAGGTTTAATGCTGGCATTTGGCGCCTCAGCGGCACAGTTTAATGACGGCAAACAATTCGTCACACTGCCAAAGCCGGTTGCTGGTGAGCCACAGGTACTGGAGTTCTTCTCCTTCTTCTGCCCGCACTGCTACCAGTTCGAACGCGTCTATCACGTGAGTGATGCCGTGAAAAAGAACCTGCCAGCAGACACTAAAGTGACTAAATATCACGTTGATTTCCTCGGCGGAGACTTTGGTCCTGTTGTGACTCAAGCCTGGGCGGTAGCGATGGCGCTGGGCGTGGAAAGCAAAGTCACTGCACCGATTTTCGACGGTATTCAGAAAACCCAAACCATCACCGATGCGGCTAGCCTGAAAGCCACCTTCATCCAGGCGGCGGGTATCTCGTCAGAAGATTATGATGCAGCGTGGAATAGCTTTGCGGTGAAAGCATTGGTTGCACAGCAGCAGAAAGCGGCGTCCGATCTTAATCTTCAGGGCGTGCCAGCCATCTTCGTGAACGGCAAATATATGGTGAACAACGGCGGTCTGGATACCAGCTCTATGGACAATTTCGTTGCCGATTACGCCAACGTAGTGAAATTCCTGGTTGAGAAGAAGTAATTAAGCGCGAATAAACGCCGGCGATGTCGGCGTTTTACGCCCTTACTGATGACGTAATCATGATATCCCTGTTAACCCTCCGCTTAATATCCACATGGACGATCACCTTTTCAAAAAGGCGCACTTCATCACGGTAAGTTAATAACAAATTGAAAAACAATAACTTTTATCTGTAAAATGATTGCAATAAGCGTAAATAACAATACGTTATGAATTTTACGCACAAAGTTATCCACAGACCGATCCTTGCGATCCACTCCGCGTAACGACGAAAAAGATCCTGACAACCCTGCTCTGATTCAACATTCCTCTCTGGTTGTGGCATCCTTATAGCCCTCATTATCGCAACGAAGAAAATACGAACCTATGGCGCAAATTGCAGAAAATCCCCTGATTCTGGTAGACGGATCCTCTTATCTCTACCGGGCGTATCATGCCTTTCCGCCGCTGACCAACAGTGCAGGCGAGCCCACGGGCGCGATGTACGGTGTGCTCAACATGCTGAAAAGTTTGCTGATGCAGTATCAGCCGAGCCATGTGGCCGTGGTCTTCGATGCGAAAGGTAAAACTTTCCGCGATGAATTATTCGAGCACTACAAATCGCATCGTCCGCCAATGCCCGACGATCTGCGTGCACAGATCGAGCCGCTGCACGAGATGGTCAAAGCGATGGGATTACCGCTGCTGGCGGTGACTGGCGTTGAGGCTGATGATGTGATTGGTACTCTGGCACTGGAAGCAGAAAAGCAGGGCCGTGCGGTGCTGATCAGCACTGGCGATAAAGATATGGCGCAGCTGGTCACGCCGGGCATTACGCTGATTAACACCATGACTAATACCGTATTGGGCCCGGAAGAGGTCGAGCAGAAATATGGTGTGCCACCTTCACTGATTATCGATTTCCTCGCCATGATGGGTGACAGCTCGGATAACATTCCGGGTGTGCCTGGCGTAGGTGAGAAGACTGCACAGGCGCTGCTGCAAGGCTTAGGCGGTATGCAGTCAATTTATGACAATCTGGATAAAGTGGCGGACCTCTCGTTCCGTGGCGCGAAGACCATGGCAGCGAAGCTGGAGCAGAACCGCGAGGTCGCATTCCTGTCCTATCAGCTGGCGACCATTAAGACTGACGTAGAACTGGAACTGGGTTGCGAGCAACTCACCGTCAACGAGCCGGACGTTGAAAAACTGCAGAATCTCTTCGGCCGCTATGAATTTAAACGTTGGATCAGCGATTTACAGGACGGTAGCTGGCTGCAAGGCAAAAAGAGCAATGTGCAGGCACAGAAATCACTGGCTACTGAATCTGCGGTTGAGGCTGTTGAAACAGCCAGCGTGCTGTCATCTGACGGCTACGTCACTATTCTCGATGAGGCAACCTTCGACGAGTGGCTGCAAAAATTGAAAAAAGCAGAACTTTTTGCCTTCGATCTGGAAACCGATTCTCTGGATAGCTGGAGTGCCAACATTGTCGGCCTCTCCTTTGCGGTTGCGCCGGGTGAAGCGGCTTATCTTCCGGTGGCTCATGATTATCTTGATGCGCCAGCCCAACTGGATCGCAATGACGTGTTGAAGCAGCTAAAACCGTTACTGGAAGACGCTAAATCTGCAAAAGTCGGCCAGAACCTCAAATACGATCGTGGCGTGCTGAAGAACTACGATATTGAGCTGAACGGCATTAAATTCGACACCATGCTGGAATCCTATTGCCTGAGCAGCGTCGGCGGTAAACATGATATGGATAGCCTGGCTTCGCGCTGGCTGAACCATAAAACCGTCACCTTCGAAGAGATTGCCGGTAAAGGAAAAAATCAGCTGACCTTCAACCAGATTGCTATTGAGCAGGCCGCTCATTACGCAGCAGAAGACGCAGACGTCACGTTGCAGCTGCATCTTAAAATGTGGCCGAAGCTGGAGCAGGAAGCGGGTCCCAAACAGGTCTTCACTGATATCGAAATGCCGCTGGTGACTGTGATTTCACGCATTGAGCGCAACGGCGTGTTGATCGATCAAAACATTCTGGCCAAACACTCGCAGGAGCTGACCACGCGTCTGGCGGAACTGGAGTTGAAAGCGCATGAGCTGGCAGGTGAGCCGTTTAATCTCTCCTCCACCAAGCAGCTGCAGACCATTCTGTTTGAAAAGCAGGGCATCAAGCCTACCAAGAAAACCCCTGGCGGCGCACCGTCTACCAGCGAAGAAGTGCTGGCTGAACTGGCGCTCGACTATCCGCTGCCCAAAGTGATTCTGGAACATCGTGGCCTGTCTAAGCTGAAGTCGACCTATACCGACAAACTGCCTTTGATGATCAATCCGATGACTGGCCGCGTGCATACCTCCTATCATCAGGCGGTCACGGCTACCGGGCGTCTCTCATCTACCGATCCCAATCTGCAAAACATCCCAGTGCGTAACGATGAAGGTCGTCGTATTCGTCAGGCCTTTATTGCGGGTAAAGATAATCGCATCGTCGCGGCTGACTACTCGCAAATTGAGCTGCGCATCATGGCGCATCTGTCGCAGGATAAAGGCCTGCTGGATGCGTTTGCACAGGGTGAAGACATTCACCGCGCAACGGCGTCAGAAGTCTTTGGAGTTGCGCTGAGCAAGGTATCAGGTGAGCAACGCCGAAGTGCCAAGGCAATTAACTTTGGCTTGATTTACGGCATGAGCGCCTTCGGTCTGTCGCGCCAGCTCAACATCGGCGCAGGCGAAGCGAAAAAGTATATGGATCTCTATTTTGAGCGTTATCCGGGCGTACTGCGTTACATGGAAGAGACGCGCACTCAGGCGGCAGAGAAGGGCTATGTGGAGACACTGGATGGTCGCCGTCTGTGGTTACCGGATATCAGCTCCAGCAACGCTATTCGCCGTAAGGCAGCAGAGCGCGCGGCGATTAACGCCCCGATGCAGGGCACCGCAGCGGACATTATCAAACGCGCGATGATCGCCGTGGATGGCTGGTTACTGAAACAGCAGGATGATGCCGTGAAAATGATCATGCAGGTACACGATGAACTGGTGTTTGAGATCCATAAGGATGCGGTAGAGAGTGCCAGTGCGACGATCCGTCAGCTGATGGAGGGCAGCATGAAGCTGGATGTTCCACTGCAGGTTGAAGTCGGAACGGGCGATAATTGGGATCAGGCGCACTAAGAAAACATTGTCGGCGGTATATCAATGCCGCTGACATCGTCATAAGAAAAAAGTTTACTTAATCGGTTCAGCAACGATGCAAAGCCGCTTGTTAAATGCGCATTTTGTAACTGCCTATCGGCTAAGCATTTTTTTAGTAATTAAACTACATGCCTTAAGTCAAAGTGTGACGAACCCGGTAAAAAAGATGTGGAATCCTGAAACTTAACAACAAAAAACCCTTTGTTGGTCAGGAAAAATCAGGTAAAGTTCATCGCGTAGGGTACAGAGGTAAGATGTTCTATCTTTCAGACCTTTTACTTCACGTAATCGGATTTGGCTGAATATTTAGCCGCCCCAGTCATTTATGACTGGGGCGTTTTTTATTGGGCTTTTTCTGAAAAGCGGGTCGTAAACCCGCGCTTCACATTACGCAGAAGGGGCTTCTTCATCTTCTTGCGCCGGTTCCAGTTCACTGAACCAGCTATCCAGTTTCTGACGAACAATATCAACGCCGATCTTCTTGAGTGATGAGAACATCTCTACCTGCACATCACCCATAAAGCCTAATGCTGCCTCACGCACCAGTTTGAGCTGCGCTTTACGTGCGCCAGATGCCAGCTTATCTGCTTTGGTTAACAGCACCAGTACAGGGATGCCGCTCTGGACTGCCCACTCAATCATATTCTGGTCGAGATCTTTCAGCGGATGGCGAATATCCATCAGCACCACCAGGCCTTTCAGTGCCTGGCGCTTCTGCAAATATTCAGACAACGCACGCTGCCATTTACGTTTCATCTCTTCCGGGACTTCGGCGTAGCCATAACCGGGTAAGTCGACCAGGGTTTTCCCCTCGACGACCTGAAACAGGTTGATGAGCTGAGTACGACCTGGCGTTTTACTGGTACGCGCAAGGCTTTTCTGATTGGTGATGGTATTCAGCGCGCTGGATTTGCCTGCGTTAGAGCGTCCGGCAAACGCGACCTCAATGCCCGCATCTGCCGGTAAATGGCGAATATCCGGGGCGCTGAGCACGAAGTGGGTCATGTGATAATTCAAAGCAGACAAAGTAAAGCTCCAGCAAAGTGATTCGGTCAATTGGGCTGATTATACCTGTTATGGCGCAAAAGTGCCCGATAGCGTCTTAACGCGCCATTTTGTAAGAGATCGACGATAATTACTGCCAGCCATTACCGATTAATAGAATATTCACATGTTAGATAGTGTAATATTTTCAATAAGATAAATAGGTATTGAAAATTACCGCTCTAAATTAAAGACATGTCTCACTTGTTCATTTTACTGATTGGTCTACATTTGGTGTCAGTGCACGGCAGCACCCATCAGGATGATGCGCTCAGGAGTGTCGGGGATGACCAGGAGCATGGCAGGATGTGATTCAGGTATGAGTCGGACAAGGAAAAGGATTACTCGCAGGAGCGATGAGGCGAAGGAGCAACCGGGACGTTGAGAGCTGTAAAGGATTTATACCGTTATTCCTTCATTAGAAGGTGCGAAATAAGGCGATAGCATAGGCTATCGCCTTTTTTCTTTGTCATCTTTCTGCTAGATTTCGCCGCAATTCTATACTGAAGAAAAATCGCCGAGACCGGACACCATGAAGCAACCTGCACCAGCCCAGCGTGGCAAACCTGCTGCTAAAGCCAAACGCAAATCGCGTGAAGAACTGAACCAGGAAGCACGCGATCGTAAACGCGATAAAAAGCACAGCGGCCATAAAGCGGGCAGCCGTGCTAACCCGGAAACCAAAGGCGCTGGCAAAGGCCAGGGTCAGAAAAATGCCGATCCACGTACCGGCAGTAAAAAACCGGTTGCGCTGGTGGCCGATGGTAAAACTGTACCGGAGAAAAAGCCGGTAGCGAAAGCCAAACCGAAAGCGGAAAAAGTTCGTTCGACGCCGGAAGAAGAGCTGGCGAAGCTGGAAAATGATGAACGTCTGGACACCTTACTGGATCGTCTGGAAAGCGGTGAGACACTCAGCGCTGAAGATCAGGCATGGCTCGATCAAACGCTGGATCGCATTGACGAACTGATGGAAACCCTCGGTATCGCGTTGGATGACGGTGCTGAAGATGAACAAGCCGAAGTCGATATGATGCGCTTGTTAAAAGGCAACTAAGTCATTTTTGATCGGCATGCGCTTTTGCGCATGCCGCGCTAAACAGGTATTCGCTGATGCTTTGGCCTGGATCAATTTTAGCGCTGCTGCTGACATGTTATCTCCTGTGGTTATTGTTTAAACTTCGTCGCCTGTCGCGTCTGAAGTCGCGTTTACGCCGGCGTACGGCTCACCGCTATCTCTCCTCTTCTGCAACGCGACCCTCTCTCAAACGACGTCACCGTAAGGAGTGAGCATGTCATCGCAGCAGATTGAATGGGACCAGCGGCTGATTGAAAAATACAATTACGCGGGTCCGCGTTACACCTCATACCCCACTGCGCTGGAGTTCAATGAGAACTTTGGCGAGGCCAGCTTCCAGTCTGCGGTTGAACGCTATCCTCAACGCTCCCTGTCGCTGTATGTCCATATTCCGTTCTGCCATCGCCTCTGCTACTTCTGCGGCTGCAATAAGATTGTGACGCGCCAGCTGCACAAGGCCGATCGCTATCTGGATGTGCTGGAGCAGGAAATTCGCCAGCGTGCGCCGCTGTTTGCCGGACGCCGCGTCACGCAGTTGCACTGGGGCGGTGGTACGCCAACCTTTCTCAATCAAGCTCAGGTCAGCCGGCTGGTGGCGCTGCTGCGTGGCCATTTTGACATTGCTGTTGATGTTGAGATGTCTATCGAAGTCGATCCACGCGAAATTGAGCTGGAGATGATCGATCATCTGCGTGCTAAAGGTTTCAATCGCCTGAGTATGGGTGTGCAGGACTTTAATAAAGCGGTGCAGGAGCGCGTCAACCGCGTGCAGGATGAAGAGAATATCTTTGGGTTGGTCGAACGAGCGCGTGCGCGAGGGTTCCGCTCAGTGAGCCTGGATCTGATTTACGGCCTGCCGCTGCAGACGCCCGAAAGCTTTGCCTTCACTTTACAGCGAGTCATCGCGCTTAATCCCGATCGTCTCAGCGTATTCAATTACGCGCACATGCCGACGCTGTTTGCTGCACAACGCAAAATCAAAGATGAAGAGCTACCTGGTGCGGAACAGAAGCTGCAAATCCTGCAGCAAACCATTGGCACCTTGACCGATGCAGGCTATCAGTGCATCGGGATGGACCACTTTGCTAAACCGAATGATGAGCTGGCCATCGCGCAGCGTGCGGGTGAACTGCACCGCAATTTTCAGGGGTACACCACGCAAGGCGAAACCGAGCTGGTGGGATTCGGTGTCTCGGCGATCAGTATGCTGGGAGACAGTTATGCGCAGAACCAAAAAGAGCTAAAGGCTTACTATGCTAGCGTAGAGCAGAGTGGGAACGCGCTATGGCGTGGTTTGACACTGAGTGACGATGACTGCCTGCGCCGTGATGTCATCAAGACGTTGATCTGCAATTTCTCATTAGATTTTGCGGCAATTGAAGCGCAATGGCCCATCACTTTTGAAGCCTATTTTGCGGAAGATTTAGCGTTACTGGCGCCATTGATGGCAGATGGCTTGCTGGAACAGCGTGGTCGTCGCCTGCAGGTCACAGGAATTGGGCGTTTACTGATTCGCAATATTTGCATGTGCTTTGATCGCTATCTGCGTCAAAAGGCTCGCATGCAGCAGTTCTCGCGGGTGATATAAAAATCAGGGGAGCATCGCGCTCCCCTGGTTCTCACTTATTCCATTCCCAGCTCTTTCAGTTTACGCGTCAGAGTATTACGACCCCAACCCAGTAAACGTGCGGCTTCCTGCTTGTGACCCTGAGTGTGACGCAGAGCGGTGGTGAGCAGTGTGCGCTCCATCTCCGGCTGCGCTTCAGAGAGCAGGTTTTGATGACCGGAACGCAGCGCGCGGTCCGCCCATTGTGCCAGCAGGGTGGCCCAGCTGTCCGGCAGCGACTGTACCGGATTGTCCGGCGTGCTTGACTCAAACAGCTCTGGTGGCAGATCCTGAATCAACACTTCCTGTCCTGCAGCCATCACGGTTAGCCAGCGGCAGGTATTCTCCAGTTGGCGCACGTTACCGGACCAATGCAGACGCGTCAGCGCTGTTTCAGTCTCCGGATGCAGAATCTTCGCCTCAACACCCAACTCACGCGCGGCGACTTGCAGGAAGTAACGCGCCAGACGTGGGATATCCTCGCGACGTTCGCGCAATGGCGGCAAGTGCACACGAATCACGTTCAGGCGATGGAATAAATCCTCACGGAACTTGCCTTCCTGCACGCGCAGTTCGAGATTTTGGTGGGTTGCCGCGATAATACGCACATCCACTTTCACCGGTGCATAGCCGCCCACGCGATAGAACTGGCCATCGGCCAACACGCGCAGCAATCGGGTTTGCACGTCGAGCGGCATGTCACCTATTTCATCAAGAAACAGTGTACCCCCATCGGCCTGTTCAAAACGGCCCTGACGGATCTGATTCGCCCCGGTAAAGGCCCCTTTCTCATGCCCGAACAATTCGGATTCGATCAGGTCTTTCGGGATCGCCGCCATATTCAGCGCGATAAACGGTGATTTGGCACGCGGGCTGTGGCGATGCAGTGCATGCGCCACTAACTCTTTACCGGTACCCGATTCACCATTAATCAGCACGCTGATGGACGATCGCGACAAACGGCCAATGATGCGAAACACATCCTGCATCGCCGGCGCTTCGCCGATGATGTCCGTAGTCGGGCCGCTCACCGGTTGATTACGCGGCTGCTGCTGCTCCTGATAATGGCTGATCGCACGTTCAACCAGTGCGACCGCTTCATCAATATCAAACGGCTTTGGCAGGTAATCGAACGCGCCTTGTTGATAAGCGCTGACGGCGGCATCAAGATCCGAATGCGCCGTCATAATGATGACCGGCAGCATCGGGTGACGCTGTTTAATCTGTTTCAGCAGCGCCAGCCCATCCATGCCTGGCATGCGAATATCTGATAACAATACATCTGGGGTTTTACTTGAGAGTGCATCCAGCACTTCATTGCCGCTGTCAAATGTCGCGCAGCTCAAACCGGCTCCAGTGAGCGCACGTTCAAGCACCCAGCGGATGGAGCTATCGTCATCGACGATCCAGACTATCCCTCGTTGCATAGAAACCTCACTGGCGAATAGGCAGGTAAACCGAGAATTCGGTGTGTCCTGGCCAACTGTTAAATTCTATTTTTCCTGAATGCTGATCGATCAGGCTGCGGGCGATGGAGAGACCTAAACCGGTTCCTCCTTCACGACCACTCACCATCGGATAGAACAGCGTGTCCTGTAGCTGAGCAGGAATCCCAGGGCCATCATCTTCAATATCGATACGCGCCACCAGACGATAACGGGTGCCGTGCAGCGTCAGCTGAAACGCGGTACGGGTACGGATTACGATAGTGCCGCCATCGTCACCCAGCGCCTGCAGCGCATTACGCACCACGTTGAGCAGCACCTGTTCAATCTGATCGGGATCGTGTGGCAGTTCGGGCAGGCTCGGGTCGTAATCACGCACCAGCGAGACATTGTCCGGCAGCTCCATCGAGACCAGATTCACCACGCGCTCCGCCACCTGATGAATGCTTTGTGTGACGTGCATACCGGGCTGTTGGGGCCCCAGTAAACGATCAACCAGATTACGCAGGCGGTCCGCCTGTTCGATAATAATCCGGGTGTATTCATGCAGCGAAGGATCGGGCAGAGCACGCGTTAATAACTGCGCGGCGCCGCGTAAACCTCCGAGCGGGTTTTTAATTTCATGCGCCAGTCCGCGCACTAAATCACGTGCGGCGACCTGCTGAGCATGTTGCAGCTGTTCCTGGCTGAGACGGCGTTGATTATCCATCGGCGCCATTTCCAGCAGGATAAGGCCATCGGGTAGACGCTGTGCGGTCAGCGACATAATGTGCGCGCGGCCATCGACCACTAGCGTCACTTCGCTGTCGGTAAAGCCCTGGCCTGCTCCAAGACTCTCGCTCATCACCTCAATATTCAGCGAAAAATAGCCGGTTAATTCCGGTAATGGCGTGCCGAACAATTTGCGTGAGCTTTGTGCCAGTAATTGCTGCGCTGCCGGATTGGCATAATGGATAACCAGATCGTTATCGACCAGCAAAATACTGTTGATTAGAGAGTTAAGAATCTGCCCCGCGTCGGGCAATGTGCCAGTTGCCATACAGCGTTCCTCTGCACTAAATTAGTGCATTATAGCCTTTTGGGACTGAAAACTATCATTCGAACGATGAATTCGCGGTGAAAAAAGCCCATCCGGAGATGGGCTAAAGTTTCCACGGCAACAAAAAAACGTTCAGGTTATTTACGCCGCCAATAAGCGGCGTGAAATGCGCTGAAATTTTTTAAATTAAACGCTGTAGTACAGTTCGAACTCAACGGGGTGCGGAGTCATGCGCACGCGGTCAACTTCTGGCTTACGCAGTTCGATGTACGCGTCGATTGCGTCATCAGTGAACACGCCGCCACGGGTCAGGAACTCGCGGTCTTCGTTCAGTGCGTTCAGTGCTTCTTCCAGAGAGCCTGCAACTTTTGGAATCTCAGCTTCTTCTTCCGGAGGCAGGTCATACAGGTTTTTGTCCATCGCATCGCCAGGGTGGATCTTGTTGATAACACCATCAAGACCCGCCATCAGCAGCGCGGTGAAGGCCAGGTACGGGTTAGCCGCTGGATCCGGGAAGCGTGCTTCGATACGACGTGCTTTCGGGCTCGCAACCACTGGGATACGGATTGAAGCTGAACGGTTACGTGCTGAGTAAGCCAGCATAACAGGTGCTTCGTAACCCGGGACCAGACGCTTGTACGAGTTGGTGGTTGGGTTAGCCAGGGCGTTGATCGCTTTAGCGTGCTTGATGATACCGCCGATGTAGAACAGAGCAGTTTCAGACAGGCCGCCGTACTTGTCGCCAGAGAACAGGTTCACGCCGCCTTTTGACAGGGACATGTGGCAGTGCATACCAGAACCGTTATCGCCGAACATTGGCTTAGGCATGAAGGTTGCTGTTTTGCCGTACGCGTGAGCAACGTTGTGCACCACGTATTTGTAGATCTGAATTTCGTCAGCTTTTTTGGTCATGGTGTTGAAGCGGGTAGCCACTTCGTTCTGACCTGCTGTTGCAACTTCGTGGTGGTGAGCTTCAACCACCAGACCCATCTGCTCCATGGTCAGACACATAGCAGAACGGATGTCCTGAGCTGAGTCGACAGGTGGAACCGGGAAGTAACCGCCTTTCAGACCTGGACGGTGACCTTTGTTTCCGCCTTCGTATTCTTTACCGGTGTTCCATGCGGCTTCGATATCATCGATAGCGACGTGTGAACCTGAAGTAGAAGAACCGAAACGGATGTCATCGAACAGGAAGAACTCTGGCTCAGGTCCAAACAGCACGGTATCCGCGATGCCTGAAGAACGCAGGAACTCTTCTGCACGTTTAGCAATGGAGCGTGGGTCACGGTCGTAGCCCTGCAGCGTGCCTGGCTCGAGGATGTCACAACGGATGATCAGCGTTGGATCTTCGAAGAACGGGTCCATAACCGCAGTGGTCGCATCCGGCATCAGCACCATGTCTGATTCGTTAATGCCTTTCCAGCCACCGATGGATGAGCCATCGAACATTTTGCCTTCTTCGAAGAAGTCAGCGTTAACCTGGTGAGCAGGGATAGTAACGTGCTGTTCTTTACCTTTGGTATCGGTAAAACGCAGGTCAACAAACTTAACTTCGTGCTCGTTCATCATCGAGAGGACGTGTTCAGCGGACATACTTAAACTCTCCTGGAAATGGTCATAATCGTCATGGTGAGAGAACTTCGTTGCCTGGAATGTGTCACGCTTACTGACCACCCCTAACCAAGATCTCGGCAAGCTCTTTTCAACCGTTGTATAACTGTCGTTTTCGCTTGAAAGATATAAAGCGAATTCTGTGCCAACTTTATTACAATGGTAAAAATGGCGCTGTGACGCGCTCTTTCGTGAGTCGGTCACTGCACCAGTATGGATGATTCGCACTAATTTGGTGCTTCACAGATCAATTATCGCCCCAAAAAGGTGCAAAATCCCATCGCAGTGCAGATTAATGCACCGTTATTGGTGCTAAAAAACAGCACTAAGAGAAACTTTAAGGGAATACTGTGATCATGTTCAGTCTTTCGCTTAATCCGTGTACAATACCGCGTTATTTCTATAATGCCTGAGGCAAAGCTGTGATCGAAAATTTGCGTAACATCGCCATCATCGCGCACGTTGACCATGGTAAGACCACCCTGGTTGACAAGCTGTTACAACAGTCCGGTACTTTTGATGCTCGTACCGAAGCGACTGAGCGCGTAATGGACTCCAACGATTTGGAGAAAGAGCGTGGGATTACCATCCTCGCAAAAAACACCGCCATCAAATGGAACGACTACCGTATCAACATCGTTGATACCCCAGGACACGCCGACTTCGGTGGTGAAGTGGAACGTGTTATGTCCATGGTGGACTCGGTGCTTCTGGTTGTAGATGCGATGGATGGCCCTATGCCGCAAACCCGCTTCGTAACCAAAAAAGCCTTTGCTCATGGTTTGAAGCCGATTGTAGTCATCAACAAAGTTGACCGTCCGGGCGCGCGTCCTGATTGGGTTGTTGATCAGGTGTTTGACCTGTTCGTTAACCTCGACGCGACTGACGAGCAGCTGGACTTCCCTATCATTTATGCGTCAGCGCTGAATGGTATCGCCGGTCTGGATCACAACGACATGGCAGACGACATGACCCCGCTGTACCAGGCGATTGTGGATCGTGTTTCTCCACCACAGGTTGAAGTTGAAGCCCCACTGCAGATGCAGATCTCGCAGCTGGACTACAACAACTACCTGGGCGTTATCGGCATTGGCCGCATCAAGCGCGGTAAAATCAAGCCGAACCAGCAAGTCACTATCATTGATAGCGAAGGCAAAACCCGTAACGGTAAAGTCGGTAAAGTACTGGGCCACCTCGGTCTGGAACGTATCGAGAGCGCCGAGGCTGAAGCAGGCGATATCATCGCTGTGACCGGTCTGGGCGAGCTGAACATCTCTGACACCATCTGCGACACGCAGAAGGTTGAAGCGCTGCCAGCCCTGAGCGTTGATGAGCCAACCGTAACCATGTTCTTTAACGTCAACACTTCACCTTTCTGCGGTAAAGAAGGTAAGTATGTGACTTCGCGCCAGATCCTGGAGCGTCTGAACAAAGAGCTGGTACACAACGTAGCACTGCGCGTTGAAGAAACCGAAGATTCAGACGCCTTCCGTGTGTCTGGTCGTGGTGAGCTGCACTTGTCTGTTCTGATCGAGAACATGCGTCGTGAAGGTTTCGAGCTGGCGGTATCCCGTCCGAAAGTAATCTTCCGCGAATTCGAAGGCCGTAAACAAGAGCCATTCGAAAACGTGACCCTCGACATCGAAGAAACCCACCAGGGTTCAGTGATGCAGGCGATGGGTGAGCGTAAAGGCGACCTGAAAAATATGGATCCAGATGGCAAAGGCCGTGTACGTCTCGACTACATGATCCCAAGCCGTGGCCTGATCGGCTTCCGTAACGAATTCATGACCATGACTTCAGGTACTGGTCTGCTGTACTCCACCTTCAGCCACTACGACGATGTGCGTCCAGGCGAAGTGGGCCAGCGTCAGAACGGTGTACTGATCTCAAACGGCCAGGGTAAAGCAGTCGCATTCGCACTGTTCAGCCTGCAGGATCGCGGTAAGCTGTTCCTGGGTCACGGTGCTGAGGTTTATGAAGGCCAGATCATCGGTATTCACAGCCGTTCTAACGACCTGACAGTTAACTGCCTGACCGGTAAGAAACTGACCAACATGCGTGCGTCAGGTACTGATGAAGCGACCACTCTGGTTCCACCGCAGAAAATGACGCTGGAGCAGGCTATCGAGTTCATCGATGATGACGAACTGGTAGAAGTGACTCCGCAGTCAGTCCGTATTCGTAAACGTCACCTGACCGAGAACGACCGTAAGCGTGCGTCTCGCGGCGGTAAAGAGTAAGCGAAACAGTCTGATAATTAAGCCCCGCATCGCGGGGCTTTTTTGTGCCTGCAACCCGCTGCAACGCTCGCTTTGTGAAAGTTGTCCCCGATTCCAGAACGCTTATTTCCTCCTCATCGTACCTGTTCAGTAATGCTTTTTGCCGCTAGAGTGAATGATCCAGGGAATAGAAGGAGAGGCGTCATGCTGTACATCTTTGATTTAGGCAATGTGATTGTTGATATCGATTTTAATCGCGTGCTCGGCGTCTGGAGTGACCTGGGACGTGTGCCGCTGGCGACATTACAAAGTCGCTTCCAGATGGATGAAGCATTCGAGAAACACGAACGTGGTGAGATCAGCGATCCCGAGTTTGCGGCACGTATCTGTGATCAACTGGATATCGCCTTGAGCTATCCGCAATTCACCGCGGGCTGGCAGGCGGTGTTTGTCGGTGTGCGTCCGGAAACACTGGCGATCATGAACACACTGCGCGCTAATGGCGAGCGTGTGGTGATCCTGTCCAACACCAATCAGTTGCACTTTGAGTTCTGGCCAACGCAATATCCGGAAGTGCAACAGGCAGCCGATCACGTCTATATGTCGCAAGACATAGGCATGCGCAAGCCAGAGGCGCGTATCTATCAATATGTGCTTGAGCACGAAGGCTATACCGCCGATCAGGCGGTGTTCTTTGATGATAATCGCGCCAACATTGATGCGGCCCGCGCTCTGGGGATTGAGAGCGTGCTGGTGGAAGACGCGAAAACTGTGCCGGACTGGTTCGCGAGCCGTCGCTGAGTGGTAACACGTAACCATTTGCGCCATTCGGCGCACGCGTTTTTCCTGTGGGTCAAACTGCTGTGGCGCCGTGTTGATGAAGACAACATGACGACGCAGGCCGGGAATCTGGCCTACGTCTCATTGCTGGCTTTGGTGCCGCTGATCGCCGTGGTGTTTGCGCTTTTTGCCGCTTTCCCGATGTTTTCGGAGATCAGCGTCCAGCTTAAACACTTCATCTTCAGCAATTTTATGCCGGCAGCCGGTGACGTTATCCAGCGCTACCTCGATCAGTTTGTGGCCAACGTCAATAAAATGACAGCGGTGGGGATTGTCGGATTGATCGTGACCGCGCTGTTGCTAATGCACTCGGTGGACAGCGCACTCAATGCGATTTGGCGCAGTACTAAACCACGGCCAATGGTTTACTCCTTTGCTGTCTACTGGATGATCCTGACGCTGGGCCCGATACTGGCCGGTGCCAGTCTGGCCATCAGCTCTTACTTGTTATCGCTGCGCTGGGTCAATGTCACTGGCGTGACCAGCCTTATCGATCAGGTATTACGAATCTTCCCTCTGGTGCTCGCTATCCTCGCGTTCTGGTTGCTCTACAGCATCGTCCCGACGCGCCGTGTGCCAACGCGTGATGCACTGGTCGGTGCGATTGT
Organism: Pantoea sp. S61; assembly: GCF_016625145.1. Taxonomy (NCBI): domain Bacteria; kingdom Pseudomonadati; phylum Pseudomonadota; class Gammaproteobacteria; order Enterobacterales; family Erwiniaceae; genus Pantoea; species Pantoea sp. S61. Next base: position 106,004 of record NZ_JACVUO010000017.1, on the reverse strand, counting down.
CGCCGGGCTGCTGTTTGAGCTGGGCAAAAAAGGGTTTGCGCTCTATGTTACGATGTTCCCTTCGTATCAATTAATTTACGGCGTACTGGCAGTCATCCCGATTCTGTTTTTATGGGTTTACTGGACCTGGTGTATTGTGTTGTTAGGCGCGGAAATCACCGTCACCCTTGATGACTATCGCCAGCTAAAACAGCAGGAACGCGAAAAAGAACGAGAGGAAACATGATTGCTTTGATTCAGCGCGTCAGTCGCGCCAGCGTCGTGGTGGATGACGCGACGGTGGGTGAGATTGGCGCCGGTTTGCTGGTGTTGTTAGGGGTGGAGAAGGGCGATGACGAACAAAAGGCCCAGCGGTTGTCTGAACGTGTGCTGGGTTATCGCATCTTCGGTGATGAGAACGACAAAATGAACCTGAACGTACAGCAGGCCGGTGGCAGCGTGCTGGTGGTTTCGCAATTCACTCTTGCCGCCGACACCAACAAAGGCATGCGTCCCTCATTCTCAGGTGGTGCCGAACCGGCGGAAGCCGAACGTCTCTATTACCATTTCAGCGAGTGTTGCCGGGCACAGGGTGTGACCACGGCGAACGGTCGTTTTGCTGCCAACATGCAGGTTTCACTGGTGAATGATGGTCCAGTGACCTTCTGGTTGCAGGTGTGAGGTTTTCAGCCGAGCGGCCAGGGATCAGCCACGCAAGCTCCGAACGAGAGAATCACTTTATGTATCATCTTCGTGTGCCGCAAACGGCGGAAGAACTGGATACTTATTATCAGTTCCGCTGGGAAATGTTACGTAAGCCGCTGCGTCAGCCGCAGGGCTCTGAGCGTGATGCCTGGGATGCGCTGGCGCATCATCAGATGGTGGTCGATGAGCAGGGCGATCCTGTTGCGGTTGGCCGTCTCTATATCAATGCGGAAAACGAAGCGGCCATCCGCTTCCTGGCCGTACACCCTTCAGTGCAGGGCAAAGGATTAGGGACGCTGGTGGCGATGACGCTGGAATCCGTTGCGCGTCAGGAAGGGGCGAAGCGTGTGACCTGTAGCGCGCGTGAAGACGCCGTGGAGTTCTTCGCCAAGCTGGGCTATGTCAATCAGGGTGAAATCACCGCGCCACAAACCACGCCGGTGCGCCATTTCCTGATGATCAAACCGGTGGTGACACTGGATGATATCCTGCACCGCGCTGACTGGTGTGGTCAGTTGCAGCAGGCCTGGTACGAGCATATTCCGCTCAGTGAGAAAATGGGCGTGCGCATTCTGCAATATACCGGGCAGAAGTTCGTTACTACCATGCCAGAAACCGGCAACCAGAACCCGCACCACACGTTATTCGCTGGCAGCTTGTTCTCACTGGCTACGCTCACAGGCTGGGGGCTGATTTGGCTATTACTGCGCGAGCGGCATCTCGGCGGCACTATCATCCTTGCCGATGCTCATATTCGTTACAGTAAGCCCATTAGTGGACGTCCGGGTGCGATTGCCGACCTGGGATCACTGAGTGGCGACCTTGACCGTCTGGCGCGTGGTCGTAAAGCGCGCGTGCAGATGGAAGTGGAACTGTTTGGTGATGATGAGCTGGGTGCGGTGTTTGAAGGGGTTTATATCGTACTGCCAGCCGATGCAGATGGTGCATTAGAAGAGGGTGGCTCGGGTGCACGCATTAATTAATGCGTGCAGATTACGTTGTAGCCATCTTCAACCTCAATCGGTAGCAGCGTGAAGAATGGCGCATCGGTGAGCGACAGGGTGTCGCTACTGATACGCGGCATTCCTCGCACCGCTGCCTTTTCTGAAAACCTATTGAACCTGACCCGCATGCATCGTCTGCTGCACCGATTGCGTATCGGTGGTCACTGACACATTCCCCTCAACGCTTTGGCGCAATGGCGCGGCAGCACTCAATGAACCTTTCACCTGCAGCAAAAGATTACTGTTGCCGCTAAGAGGCAATGCAGGCCAGCCCCAGTTTTGCAACACATTGGCTGGCACCGCCTGACCTTTGAGATTCAGTGTCAATGGGCGCTGTGCATCCTGCCCAACGCTCGCGGTGCCCTCCAGCAAACCATTGCCGTTAAAGGCGCTCATTTCTGTCACCTGAATTTGCTGATCGTTAGCATTAAAGGCAATGGAAGGATGGCGCAGATCGGTGCGATTAAACGTTGCTTCCGCCGCGTTAAAGCTCGCTTTACCGCCCCAGATTCCCCACTGATGCTGGCGTGCCAGTAGCAGGTTATCGGCGTTACCATCCAGCGCGGTCATCTGGAATGGGAAAGCAGGGTTGATGTCGATCACCAGATTTCGATTGGCCGTAGCGTGTGTCACCAGCACGCTATCCAGCCATGATGGCAATGCTTGCTGCCAGCGATCGCGCCAGTTCTGCGGTAAGGTATATTCCAGCCCGGCAATAGCTAAATCATTCAGCGTCAGGCGTTTATCGCTGCGCGTCCAGTTGCCGCTGGCACGGATCACGCCATTGGCCCAACGTGAACTGAACTGGGCCAACTCAATGCCCTGCGCCGAGAAGTTGGCATTCACAATCGGATCGTTAAGCTCAAAGCCACCATTAATGAAGTTACCGGCATTCATCGACAGTGAGCCATCATCGCTTTGCCAGTCATCTCCACGCAGCGTGATGTTCTTCAGGGTTAAATCGAGGTCGGTGACAGCCCAATCCGGCCCTTGCAGTCGCGCATCGGTCATATCCAGGCGATTGATGCTCACTGACGGCACGTCGCGCAGCGGATTGAGGAAATCACTCAGATTTTGATGGGTCTGCAGGCGGATATCATTAAGACGTAGCTGATCAATCTTCCAGTTACCCTGCGTGTCGCGCTCGGCGTTGCCGGTCATCGAACCACGCGCGAGATCGGCCCCAATATTGCTGAATATCATGCGGTGCTGCTTCACACTTCCCTGCAGCAGCACATTGTTGCCCGGAACACCATTCAGCGTCAGCTTGCCCGCACTCATCTGGAACTGTGCATCGCTGCCCAGCATATCCGTCGGGGTCGGTTTCCACGGGATAATTCCGCCATTAACCCGTTCAGCGATCATCGGCAGCATGCTGTGCGGGCTATCAATGCGCACGTTATTCAGTTGCAGGCGATTGGCCTGGATAGGCAGCGTGGTATCGGGCGTCTGATTCGCGAGGTTAATCTCGCCATCACGCACGTCGATGCTATCAAAATGCAGCCAGTCACTGAATTGCACCAGTGCCAGTCCGAGGTCGACGCGCTTGGCCACCAACACCGCTGGCTGACCATCGTGCCCAAAGCTGAAATCATCCAGCATGATGTGCGAGGGAGAAGAGAAGTTATGCTCAATCTTGCTGAGGGAGAGATGCCAGGCGGTCTTGTCACTTACCCAACGGCTAAACCAACCTGCGCCCCACTGTGTCTGCAGCAAGACATACAGGACAACCAGCCCCAGCAGAATCAGCAGCAGTAAGGTAAGGAAAAACTTGCCTAAAAATTTCATCGCATCCATCCATCCCGATATTTATCCGGTAAGAGGTTGTTATGCCTGAATTACCGTTACAGCTCAACAGCCTGGATGTAAAAGCGGATAAATAACAGGCAGGCCGCAGCCTGCCTTAAGGATTACTTTTCCTGTGGAAAGACGAGGTTAAGCACGATTGCGGTGATACCACCGGCAGCAATGCCTGAGGAGAGCAGGGTTTTCAGCCAGTCCGGGGCGAATTGCAGAATCAGCGGTTGCTGTGAAACACCCAGGCCAACGGCCAGCGACAGTGCGATGATCATAATGGCGCGGCGGTTCAGCGGCTCGCGCGAAACGATGCGTACACCCGATGCCGCAATCGTGCCAAACATCACGATGGTGGCTCCACCCAGCACTGGCTCAGGAATGTGCTGCACAAAACCACTCACCGCCGGGAACAGGCCGAGCACAATCAGCATCAGCGCCACGACAAAACCCACATAACGGCTGGCAACGCCGGTCAGCTGAATCACGCCGTTGTTCTGCCCGAAGCAGGAGTTCGGAAACGTATTGAACAATGCGGATACAAATGAGTTGAGGCCGTTAGCCAGCACGCCGCCTTTCAAGCGCTTCATATACAGCGGACCACTCACCGGTTGTTCTGACACATCCGAGGTGGCAGTAATATCGCCAATGGTTTCCAGTGAGGTCACCATAAACACCAGCATCAGCGGGATCAACAGGTTCCAGTCAAAACCGAGGCCGTAATATAGCGGTGTTGGCACCGCCACCAGTGGTTGATCGGCGGGCGCGCTGGTGGCAGGTAACATATCCAGCGCCCATGCCAATCCGTAACCGACAGCCATGGCGATCACCAGTGAGGCCACACGCAGGTAGGGATTGCGCTGACGGTTAAGCAGGATAATCACCACTAATACCGCGCCAGCCAGCAGCAGATTTTTTGGCGCGCCGAAAGAGTGATCGCTCATTGCCGCGAAGCCGCCGCCAATCGAGGTCAGGCCAACCTGAATCAGTGACAGGCCAATAATCATCACCACAATGCCGGAAACCAGCGGTGTAATAATACGACGAGCCAGATGCAGGACGCGTGACAGCACCATTTCGGTACAGGAGGCCACCATCAACGTACCGAACAGCGCGGCCATCATGGTCGGGACATCGGCACCGCCATTTTTCAGCGCCATGCCGCCCATAATCAGCGGTGTCACAAAGTTAAAGCTGGTGCCTTGAATCGACAGTAAACCAGAACCGACTGGTCCCCAGGTTTTGATTTGCAGGATTGAAGCCACACCCGATGCAAACAGCGACATGCTGATAATGTGTTGCGTATCCTGAGCCGGTAAACCCAGCGCCTGGCAAATCAATAGCGCAGGAGTGATGACCGCGACAAACATCGCCAGCAGATGCTGACAGGCCGCAAAGAGGGTTTGCGGTAGCGGTGGACGGTCTTCGAGGCGGTAAATCAGTTCACTCTGTGGACGGGCTGACTGATGAGATTCAGCAGTATTAACGGACATGGTGCGCGTTCTCAATGACAACAAAGGGGCGATTTTAAACGGTTGCGGTGTGAAAGCAATCGTTTGCAATGCCCCTTTTCACTTGCATTGATTTAAAGCGTAAACACGGTACGACTACGGCTATCATCTTCCTGCCAGGCCTGAGCCACTTCACTCAACGGACGCATCTGGAAAGCGACCGAAAAATCACTCTCTGCCGCGGCATTCAACATTTCGCTGATACAGGCAATCAGCTCCGCATCGGATACGCTACCCAGCCCGCTGCCCATTAATGTCAGACCGGATGAGCGCAACAGCTTGCTGTGCAGGGTGATCTCCTGGCCACTCAGCGAGCCGATTTGCACGAAGCGCACCGCTTTCTCTCCCCCCGCGACAGCCGCCTGCATGATATCAAGTGCACTCTGGCCCCACAGGTAATCCAGCACGATATCGATGCCTTCTTTCATCAGTGCAGGCAGTGCGCCGGGCAACTCATCCAGCGTCAGGGTGATGTCCGCGCCTTGGGCATGCAATTGATCCAGTACTTCACGATTGCGTCCGGTGGCGATGATTTTGCCTGCGCCAAGATGGCGAGCTATTCGCACTGCTAATCCACCTGAGGTGCCGGTGGCGCCATTGATCAACACGGTTTCACCCGGCTGCAACTGCGCCCGGCGCGTCAACGCTGCCCAGGAGGACATGCCCGGATTGGCGATGGCGGCAGCCAGCACCGGATCGAGCGAAGCGGGCAATGGCACAATGGCCGCGGCGGGAACCTGCGTTCTTTCCGCCATGCTGCCCCAGGGCGCATTAAAGGCGAGAAAATAGACCGGATCGCCATTGCTGAGCGTACCGGTACCGTCAATGCCGGTGATAAAAGGATAATGTGTGGTGGCGCTGTAGTGTTTGCCAGAAGCGCGTGCCTTCGCCAGTTGACTGACGGCAGCCGCTTTAACGCTGACAACCACATGCTGTTCATCGGCTTGTGGCTCGGGAAAATCACCGTAAACCGGCTGTTCGCCCGCTGTGGAAACGATAGCTGCTTTCATGCTTTCTCCTTCAGATAATCGGAAATTATGTGTAATATGCACACATTAGTTCTGCCTCGGGATAAAGTCAATGAAAAGTGTGCAAAATACACATAATAATGCAGAGTTCGACGATCTGCATAATGCGCTGCTGATGATTGTGGGTACTTTTAATCGCCCGCAACGTGATGAATTACTAATAAAAGAGTCCAATATTCAACTCGATCGTGCGTTATTTCCGCTTCTGATCCAGATTGGCCGCTTTGGACCGATTGGCGTGGTGGAACTGGCAGAGCGCGCCGGACGCGATTACACCACGGTGAGCCGTCAGGTGGCGAAACTGGAAGAGCTAGGGCTAGCGCAACGACAGAAAAATGCCAAAGACAAACGCGTCAACGAAGCTGTCATTACCGCCACTGGCAAAGCGATGACGGATAAAATCGATGCCGCACGGGCGCAGATTTATCAGCATCTGTTTGAGAACTGGCAGGATAGCGAGCGCACCGAGCTGACGCGTCTGTTGCAGAAATTTGTCGGGGATTTTATGGCGATCGATCGTAGCGAGTAAGGGCGGGCATCGTGTCGTGTTGGCTCTTCAACACGCCGTCTTTTGCCCACTTTTAAGCGTTGCTGTAGCGCTCGGTCTCTGGCAGCCAGCGTTCAATCAACGCCTGAGCCTGTTCTGGATAGTGCTGATGGATATGGCGCGCCACGCGTTGCACTTCCGGGATCATGCCCTGATCGCGCAGTAAGTCTGCAACCTTAAACTCCGCATTACCGGTCTGGCGCGTACCCAGTAATTCACCGGGACCGCGAATTTCCAGGTCGTGCTGAGCGATGACGAAGCCATCGTTGCTGTCGCGCAGTACCTGCAAACGCTTCTGCGCGGTTTTGCTGAGCGGCGCTTTGTACAGCAGCACACAATGCGAGGCGACTGCGCCACGGCCCACGCGGCCACGCAGCTGATGCAGCTGAGCCAGGCCCAAACGTTCCGGGTTTTCGATGATCATCAGGCTGGCGTTGGGCACGTCTACCCCGACTTCAATCACCGTCGTTGCGACCAGTAACTGAATCTCGTTGGCTTTGAAGGCCGCCATCACCGCCTGTTTCTCTGCCGGTTTCATGCGGCCGTGCACCAGCCCAACCTGCAAGCCAGGCAGCGCAAGTTTCAACTCTTCCCAGGTGGCTTCCGCCGCTTGTGCTTCCAGTACATCTGACTCTTCAATCAGCGTACAGACCCAGTAAGCCTGGCGACCTTCATGGCAGGCGTTTTTCACCCGCTCAATAATATCGCCGCGGCGACTGTCAGGAATGGCCACCGTGGTGACCGGTGTGCGGCCAGGCGGTAATTCGTCGATGGTGGAGGTATCGAGATCGGCATAGGCGGTCATCGCCAGGGTACGCGGAATCGGCGTGGCGGTCATAATCAGCTGATGCGGATGGAAACCCTGCTCTTCACCTTTTTCCCACAGCGCAAGACGTTGATGAACGCCGAAGCGGTGTTGCTCATCAATGATCACCAGCGCCATGCCATTGAATTTCACCTGTTCCTGGAACAGTGCATGCGTGCCGACCACCATCGCTACCTGCCCGCTGGCAATCGCTTCCTGCTGGGCTTCACGTGCTTTGCCTTTTTGCTTACCAGCCAGCCAACCCACTTCAATGCCCAGCGGCGCAAACCACTGGCGGAAATTGTTGGCATGCTGCTCGGCCAGCAGTTCAGTCGGCGCCATCAGCGCCACCTGTTTGCCATGCGCGATGACATCAAGCGCCGCCAGCGCAGCGACCAGCGTTTTGCCCGATCCAACATCACCCTGCACCAGACGCATCATCGGGAAGTCGTTGGCTAAATCGCGTTCGATCTCCTCAACCACGCGTTTTTGCGCGCCGGTGGGTGAGAAGGGCAGCGCGGCCAGCAATTGATTCACCAGATGATGCTTAGCAGGCATCGGCAACGCATGATGACGTTGAGCACCGGCACGAACCGCCAGCATGCTGAGGTTGTGCGCCAGCAGCTCTTCAAGGATTAAGCGCTTTTGTGCGGGATGGCGACCAGTTTCCAGTTCGCTCAGACGTAAATCGGGCGGCGGACGATGCAGCGTGCGCAGGGCATCCGGCAAACTCATCAAGCCACCGCTCAGTTCTGACGGCAGCAATTCGGCAATCGGGCAGCTTTCCAGCAACGTCAGCGCTTGATCGGTGAGATTGCGCAGCGTGGCCTGACGAATGCCTTCAGTGGTGGGATAGACCGGTGTCAGGGTTTCCTGTAGCTCGACGCCGCCCTGTTCGCCCTGCACGCGATACTCGGGATGAATAATTTCAGCACCGCGCTGGCCACGTTTGATTTCGCCATAAGCGGTGACGCGGCGGCCTGGCGCCAGACTGTTTTTCATCCCGGCATTGAAATTGAAGAAGCGCATGGTCAGCATGCCGCTGCCATCACTGATCTGGCACACCAGCATGCGGCGGCGGCCAAACGTGATCTCACTGTGCAGCACTTCACCTTCCACCGTGGACCAGACGCCCGGCAGCAGGTCATTAATCTTGTAGAGTTGGGTGCGATCTTCGTAGCGCAGCGGCAGATGCAGCAGCAAATCCTGAATGGTGAACAGGCTGAGTTTAGCCAGTTTTCCCGCCTGACTGGCGCCGACGCCGGTCAGGGTACTGAGCGGTATGGCATCCAGCAGACGACCTTTCATTTTTTACCTGTGGATTGCATGGTGGCCCACCAGTCGGCATCGGCTTCCACCTCGCCCTGGGCGTTGATATGCGGATAAGGCAGACCTTTTTGCTTCGCCACGCGCGCAAGCACAGGATAACCGCCTTCAAACAGCAAACGCTGCTGTTCATCGGCATCAAGCAGGCTGTGCTGACGTTTGTACATGCCCGCGTTCTGCCGTTGACGCTGCGCTTCATACAGAATCAGCGCGGAGGCAACGGACACGTTGAGCGACTGCACCATGCCGACCATGGGCACAATGATGTCCTGATCGGCGAGCGCCAGCGCTTCAGCGGTGATGCCGGTTTTTTCCTGCCCCATCAGAATGCAGGTTGGTTTGGTGTAATCAATCTCGCGGAAATCCACCGCATTGGCCGACAGATTGGTGGCCAGCACCTGCATGCCTTGATCTTTCAGGTGACGCACGGCTTCCGCGATATGACGATGCGTCTGCACTTTCACCCAACTGTTGCTGCCCGCTGAAGCGGATACCATGGTGCGCATGCGCACGCTAGGCCAGACGGCGTGCACTTCATGGATGCCGACCGCGTCAGCAGTACGAATCACCGCCGAGACATTATGCGGCTTATGGACCTGCTCCATGCAGACGGTGAGGTCGTGCTGGCGCATGGCCAGCATTTCCTGGATACGAGCAAAACGTTGAGCGTTCATGCACTAATTACGGTTACGGTGAACTTTAATCACATCTGGCATCACGCGGATTTTACGCATAATGTTGGCCAGATGGACGCGATCGTTCGCGGTGAGGCGGATAAAGGCGCTGTAAACACGGCCGTCGCGCTCTTCCGTGTTAAGACTTTGGATGTTGGATCCCGCGGTGTTGATCGCCGCCGTCAGGTTCGCCAGTGCGCCCTGATGGTTGAACATATCCACCTTAATTTCCGCAACGAACTCCTGATCGATAACTTTATCCCACTCAACCGGCATAAACTTCTCGGGCTCTTTCTGATAGCCACGGATGTTACGACAGGATTCGTGGTGCACCACCAGGCCTTTGCCCGGGCTGACGTGCGCAACAATCGGATCGCCAGGAATCGGGCGACAGCACTTGGCAAAGGTAATCAATACGCCATCAGCACCTTTGATCGGCAGCTTTTTGCGTTTGCTGTTGCTTTGCGGCTGTTCAGCACCCGACTGCAGCAGGTTTTTCGCCACGACCACGCTCATGGCGTTGCCGAGGCCGATCTCTGCCAGCAGATCGTCAATGCTGGCCAGCTTCATGCGTTCCAGCTCGTGCTGGATATTCTCCGCCGGAATTTCCGCCAGTTTTTTGCTGCCGCCGAGAGCATGGCTCAACAGGCGACGGCCAAGGTTAACGGAGTCTTCGCGTTTCAGGTTTTTCAGCAGCTGACGAATCTTGGCGCGCGCTTTTGAACTCACCACAAAGTTAAGCCACGCCGCATTCGGACGTGCGCCTGGCGCGGTGATAATTTCAATGGTTTGGCCGCTGGTTAGCGATTGCGACAGCGGATAAGGCTGGCGATCGACGCGGGCGCCGACACAGGCATGGCCAATATCGGTGTGCACGGCGTAAGCGAAGTCTACCGGCGTGGCGCCAGCAGGCAGTTCGACGATGCGTCCTTCCGGCGTGAAGACGTAGATCTCATCCGGGAAGAGATCGGATTTGACGCTCTCGATAAATTCAAACGAGCTACCGGCGCTTTGCTGCAGCTCCAGCAGGCTTTGCAGCCAGCGCTGGGCGCGAATCTGTGCGGTCGTGCCGCTTTCACCGGCCTCTTTATAAGCCCAGTGTGCCGCTACCCCCATCTCCGCCATCTGATCCATATCTTCGGTACGGATTTGCACTTCAACGGGCACGCCGTGCGGACCAATCATTGATGTATGCAGTGATTGATAGCCGTTGGCCTTGGGAATCGCGATGTAATCTTTGACGCGTCCAGGACGCGGTTTGTACAGGCTGTGCATCTGACCGAGCACGCGATAACAGGTATCCAGGTCTTTCACGATAACGCGAAAGGCATAAATATCCATGATCGAGTGGAATCGCTGCTCTTTCAGGTGCATTTTGCGGTAGATCGAATAGAGATGCTTCTCGCGACCACTCACACGGCAGGGAATGCCTGCTTCCTGTAAGCGCCCATCGATTTCAGAAAGGATCTTCTGAATCATCTCTTTACGATTACCGCGTGCCGCTTTCACCACCTCTTTTATCACGCGGAAACGATTTGGATAGAGGGCTTCAAAGCCGAGTTCTTCCAACTCTGTTTTCAGGTGATGAATACCAAGGCGGTGCGCCAGAGGACTGTAAATCTCCAGCGTTTCCAATGCGATACGACGTTTCTTATCCGGCCGTAACGCACCGAGCGTGCGCATATTGTGCGTGCGGTCAGCCAGCTTGATCAGAATGACGCGGATATCCTGCACCATCGCCATGATCATTTTGCGAAAGTTTTCAGCCTGCGCTTCTTTCTTGTCGCGGAACTTCAGCTTGTCGAGTTTCGACACGCCTTCCACCAGTTCGGCCACGCTTTTGCCAAACAGCTGTTCCATATCCTGGTAAGTGGCGGGTGTATCTTCGATCACGTCATGCAGCAGCGCTGCCATCAGCGTTTCATGGTCGAGTTTCATCTCGGCCAGAATGCAGGCAACGGCAACAGGATGGGTGATGTAAGGTTCACCGCTGGAGCGTGTCTGACCCTCGTGGGCATCACGCGCGACGAGATAAGCTTGCTTGAGGCGCTTGATTTGCTCCTCAGGCAAGTATTTTTCAATCAGTTGATTGAGGCTTTCAAACAGATACAAGGTTGACCTGCGAAGTGCTGTTAACGACGACCTTCAGCGATAGCGGTAACGGCTTGTAACTCAGCGGCTTCCTGCTCTTGCTGCTCCTGACGATCACGCACATCCAGAATCTGGGTGGTGATCAGGCCTTCTTCGATTTCGCGCAGGGCGATAACGGTGGCTTTATCGTTCTCTTCCGGAACCAGCGGATCTTTACCGCCTACCTGCATCTGACGTGCACGACGTGCAGCGACCAACACCAGGTCAAAACGGTTACCAATTTTCTCTACTGCGTCCTGAACGGTTACGCGTGCCATAGGTGTGCTACTCCACAGATGATGAAGAAATGACTGGGCATAATACTGAAAGTGACTTCAGACTGCCAATAGTTTGCTGATTAAAGCATCATGTCGCGATTTTTGGCGACTCATACGCAGACGTTCTGCGCGAATAATGTGTTTCAGGTCGGTCAGTGCCAGGTCGAAATCATCATTCACGATCAGATAATCGTATTCAGCGTAGTGACTCATTTCCGCCACGGCTTGAGCCATACGGCGGGCGATAACCTCTTCGCTATCCTGACCACGGCCACGCAGGCGACGATCTAACTCTTCAGTCGACGGCGGCAACACAAAAATGCTGCGTGCGGCAGGCATTTTCTGACGAATTTGCTGAGCACCTTGCCAGTCGATATCCAGAAATACATCGACACCGGTCGCCAGCACGCGCTCAATCGCGGCGCGCGAGGTACCGTAGTAATTGCCAAACACTTCCGCATGTTCGAGGAAGTCTTCAGCGGCAATCATGGTCTCAAATTCGGGCTTGGAGACAAAGAAATAGTGTTCACCATGAACTTCACCGGGACGCACGCCGCGAGTGGTATGGGAAACAGACACCTGCGTATCGTACAGCGGCTGTGTCTTCAATAAAGCCTGAATCAGACTGGATTTACCCGCGCCACTGGGGGCGGAAACAATATAAAGCGTGCCTTGAGCCATGGTTATCTTGAATTGAGTAAAGAGCGGAGTCGATTTCCTGCACAGTATACACGGCTTAACGGTGCCACGCAGCGTTTGCCGTTGGGCTAAGGTAATTCTTTTTCTGTGAACCCGCGCCAGACAACGCGGTAAGCCGCTGCAAACGGCTTAAAAAACCGGGAATACGTTTGCTCTTTATCACCTTCAGCACTGGTCATTGCCCTCATCGCACTCTCCAATAGACAAAAAGGAGAGCAACGATGAAAGGATGGTGGTGGCTGTGTTGCTGGTTTTTCACTGCGGCTTGCGGGGCTGAAGCGTTGTGCCCTAACTGGTCACCGGTGCGCGCCGAACAAGAGATAGTTCAATTACATAGCCAGCTACGGCACTGGGATGATGCCTACTATCGCAAGGGCACGAGTCTGGTTAGCGATGGGGACTATGACAGCCTGCAGCAACGCTTACTGCATTGGCAGCGCTGCTTCACGCCGGATCAACAGGCTTATAAAGCGCAGCCCACAACGGACGGTAGTACCCGACATCCGGTGGCACACACAGGGGTACGGAAACTGCGTGACAAGCTGGCAGTGGCTTACTGGATGCAGGATAAATCGCCACTGTGGATACAGCCGAAAGTCGATGGCGTAGCGGTAACGCTGGTGTATCGATGCGGGCAATTGGTTTCTCTGGTGAGTCGCGGCGATGGCCTGCGTGGGGAAGAGTGGGTAAGCAAAGCCCATCATATTCCGGCAATTCCACCGCACATCGACACCGAGCGCGAAGAGGTGGTGCTGCAAGGTGAGCTGTTTCTGCTCATGACCGATCATCAGCAAGCACGTGACGGAGGGCGAAACGCCAGAGCGCAGGTGGCGGGTGCGATGATGCGTCATGAAGCTTCCCCGCTGCTGGCAGATCTCGGCATTTTTATCTGGGCATGGCCCGATGGTCCAATTCAGATGCCCGCTCGACTGGCGCAGTTATCACGCTGGGGATTCGGTCTGGCGCAGGACTGGAGCCGCCCAATCGAGAACGAAGAGGAGGCGGAGGTGTGGCGCGATCGCTGGTTCCGTGCATCTTTGCCGTTCGTCACCGATGGCGTCGTGATCCATCAATCACCCGTCGGTGCCGGGCGGGACTGGCAGCCTGGTCAGGGACACTGGTCCGCCGCGTGGAAATATCAGCCGGTTGAAGTCAGCAGTGAAGTGCTGTCCGTGGATTTCAATGTAGGGCGCACAGGGAAAATTGCCGTGGTGCTGAACCTCATTCCCGTTCAGCTGGATGATAAAACCGTGCGCAGAGTGAATCTTGGATCGCTGCGGCGATGGCGGGAGCTGGATGTCATCGCAGGTGATCAAGTGATAGTCACGTTAGCCGGTCAGGGGATTCCTCGCTTAGAGCGAGTAATTTGGCGGGTGAGAGGGCGCGATTATCCTTTAACACCGCAGCAGGGCGAATTTAATCCGCTGTCTTGTTTGCACTTCAATCAGGATTGCCGGCTGCAGTTTTTATCACGCCTCAGCTGGCTCAGTCAGAAATCGGTGCTGAACATCCCTGGCGTGCAACGGAGTAGCTGGCAGCGATTACTGAACAGTGGCGCGATCACCCATCTTTTCTCCTGGCTGACGTTAACGCCAGAAGAGATCGCGCACGACAGCGGGATGTCCTCTGCGCGGGCACAAGAGATTTGGCAGCGTTTCCAACAGACACGTCAGCAACCCTTTCGGCGCTGGGTGAGCGCATTAGGTCTACCGCTTCCCCGTTCCGCGTTGCAGGCCTTACCGGATAACGACTGGACAGCGTTACTGGCTCGCTCGACAGAAGAGTGGCAGCAGTTACCGGGCATCGGGCGCACGCTGGCAGAGCGAATTGTGACCATGCTGCAGGATGAGGAGTTACAGCAACTGATTCGCTTTTTACAGCAGCAGGAAATTCCTGCTGCACCTTCAATGCTCGGGGTGGGGATAGTTGAAGATCGGCAGGCCAAGGCGGAAGCGCAGCGCTAATAAGCGGCCAATGAAGCCGGCCAGCAGCGTAATGATCACCACGGCTTCATGGGGAAGCGGCGTTTTGAGCAGCAGAATGTAGAGCCAGCCTGCGGCAAATGCGATACCGGCATAGAGCTCTTTTTGGAATACCAGCGGGATGCGATTGCAAAACATATCACGCAGCACGCCACCAAAAACCCCCGTGATCACGGCGGCAATAGCGGCAATGATCGAGGCATGACCAGAATCCAGCGCGACCTGCGCGCCAATAATGGAGAACACCACCAGGCCAAGCGCATCCAGTACCAGAAACACTTTACGCAGATGATTCATTAAAGGGGCAACAAAAGTGGTCACCACCGCAGCGGCGGCCACTATCATGATGTACTCCGGGTTTTTAACCCAACTCAACGGATAATGCCCGAGCAAGATGTCACGCACCGAGCCGCCTCCGATTGCAGTGACGGACGCAATGATGATGACGCCAAACAGGTCCATTTTGCGGCGACCAGCGGCCAGCGCACCGGTCATAGCTTCGGCGGTGATACCAATAATGTAGAGAACGGTTAATAACATAGAGCACTCCAAAAGATCGGCGGCCAGCCTAAAGATTTCCTCAGCTATCGACCACTGAGTATTTCTAAAGCAGACATCATCGGATTAGCTGTTTTGATGCCGCACATGCTAACAGGCTTAACCCGCTTGATAAATCAGGCGTGCGTTATGCTTTCGCATTAAAAAATGTGATGTGCTCCGTGTGATCGTGCAGGTCTGAGAGGTAAGAGGACGGGGAAGAAGAGATGTTAACCGTATCAAAAAAGAAAAAAGCGTGCTGGCGACCAGCACGCGAACGCATCTTCTCAGATGCCCAGAGCCCACCATACAGACTTGTTTTTATTATCCGTTTCTTGCTCGCACGTTAGCGAAACTTTTCAGGCTAAAACGGTATTCTGGCTGGAACCAGGAACGACCGTAGTAGCAGTAGACCAGCATTCTGATGGATACCATGGCCAGGTAGCCCCAGATAGCGCACAACACTGAAGGGGTCAGCCATACGGTAAACAGTGTGACACCCAGGCCTACCAGCACCGATGAGGTTTCTGTGAAGGCGATACGCGAGAATTGTTTCTCACGCTGTAATATGGCGCGATAATGTTGCCCTTGCGGAATAATGATGAAAATCACCGAAATCATTTCCAGCATAATCGCCATTTCCGGTTGATTCATTATTCGGCTATATAAATCACTACCAATAAACAGCACGGCGAATATCATCATGCCACTTAACACATTTCCCCAGTAGAGAATGGAAAGTTCGCTGTTATTAAGGTTTATATTTCTGATAACTGAATTACCAAACCCACGATCGGCAAGCGTATCAATAATCAATAACATCACAATGGCAATGGCGAGTAAATCTAACTCGTTTGCCTGAAGTATTTGTGCCAGAAGTGAAAGCTGTAAAACACCAATGCCGACGATTTTTATGGATGACAAAATTGACCATTTGGCGCTGGCCAAACTTTTTTCTCTTATCGCCATGTTCTGCTCGTTATGGTACATGTACCAATGCAATTAAGGGTTCACCCGGGCGCCTGCCCAGAGTACAGATCACATCAATGCAGCGTGTCCTGACGCAGCCCTGAAATGCCTTTTAGAGTTTGCCACGTAAAGATGCATTCAATTAAATGATGCTCTGAATTTAAAGAGATGCCCCTGGCGCGTAAATATTTCATTGTCTCAGCGGTATCTCCTCCTGTTCGGAGGAAATCCGCAAGATCATCATAAAATCCCTTTGAATTATTATATTCCCCGGCCAGTATCCTACTGGCAATCTCAACAAATTCTTTTTCAGACAACAAAGGATAGGTTGAGCGATCCATGTTATTTCCCTGCTGTTGTTATTATCGGGTATTGCTGTGTGTGAATGAGTTATACCGTGTTTTAATTAAATTAACACCATAAGAAAACTCCTATAAATGAACTTCAGGAATAAATGGTTTCAGACTTTGCATCAGAATAGATAAGGGGACGGCTGAGCGATTAATAAGTTATGTCAGACATTTTGATCGGCGATTAAACAAGTCATTTGAATAAGTAAGAAAAAACACCGATAAATCAGAGGGACTAAGATTTAGGTGACGTGCTCTCACCAGGAATTTTCCTGGTGAGAAGACTTTAGCCAGACTGGTGATTAGCACGAAAAGGAGCAGATATCATCGTTAAACAGTTAAACGCTATTACGTGGAAAAAATTGACTCTTTTATGGATTACTTCCAGCGAAAATTAAAGCATTACGATTTTTATAATGCATTGATTCTAATGAGTTAACAGGTGTAGAAGTTGATCCAGGTCGCGTTTTACCCAGGCAACATCCTGAGAAAATTTTTCATCAGACATAAGGGGTTGGCGATAAACCACCATCACCACTTCGGCTCCCTTTTCGTTAGCAATCACGCGCATCGGCATATAAATCTCCTTACCGCTGCCGGTATCGATCCAATGATCCATGACGCCAAAGGGGTTATGTGGCGTGAAGCGGATTTTCACTGAACCTTCAGGTCCTTTGGCTTTCCAGTAGTTACCCTCTTGCGTGAGCGTACTGGCACTTAGCCCACTGGCCCATTTGGCAAAGCATTCAGGTTTCCAGATGGTTTCATATAAATCTAACCAGTTGCGGGGAATGGTCAGCGTGACTGTTTGAGATGGCAGCATGGAACCTCCGTTAGGCGAATGAAAGGCAGGGAATCCGTAAGGGTGGCTTCTGGAGATGAATGATGACCGCCACAGTAAAATGGCGGTCTTAAGGCCGTACCCTACAGAATGATGAGACTGCCTACAGCAAAGAGTACCTTAACTGAAGGGGATTCCGCTGCAAATGGCAGGATAGTGGAAGTGTGCTGCAACAGAGGTTTCCAGTAAATATCCTGCTATCAGATAAACTTGCCACGTCCCTGAATATCCTTCGTCTCTGCTGTGCCGTCCTGATGGCGTAAAACAAAGCGGTCAGATTGAGCCACTACCGCGCAGCTGTGATTGGGGAAGATGCGCAGCAGAGCCCCACGCGCCGGAGCATGATCTCCGTATTGCAGAAAGCCATGCTCTTCCGAAAGCTTCAGAACGTCGTATTGGTTGCCCTGCTCATCAACGGCGATACCGAAACCGCTGGCGTTAGTGCCGTGCGGACCTTTATCAGAGCTGAGCATCTTGGAGCCGGCATCAATAATCGCGTAATGCGGATTCACCGCCACGACACGTGTTACCACGCTGAGTGCCAGTGCATCGGGCGTGCACAGCCCCAGGCGCCAGGCGGTAAGATCCAGCAGCGCATAATTTCCCGGACGAATCTCGTCGCTGCCTTCAGCCACCGGCGCGGCCAGTGCTGTAGGCGTAGAGCCAACAGAAATGGGGCAATGCGCAAAGCCTGCAGCGATCAATTGCTGCTGAACCTGGTGCATTAATATGATTTCTTGCTGTGCAACTTCAGCAATAGCCTCGGCATGACCTGCGCCGTAAGCATGGCCGGCGTGCGAAACCAGTCCGGCAAAAGGCAATCCCGCTGCTTTAATCTGCTGCGCCAATGCCACGGCGTCACCGCTGTGCGGATCAACCCCCACGCGATGCAATCCCACATCGACTTTAATGGCGATAGAGAGTTCACAGCTGGGCTGCTGGCGATGCGCTTGAGCAATGGCCGTGACGCCGAGAGTACAGTCGGCAATACAGGTGACACGCGCCTGATGTTGCACGGCGACAGCCAGTAATTCAGTGAGTGTATCGGCGTGAACAACGGGATAAGCCAGCAGTACATCACGCTCCCCGCCAAGGATAAAGGCAATACCCTCACTGGGTTTTGACACGGTAATCCCACGCGCACCTGATTGACGTTGCTGCTCGGCAATCCAGACACTCTTATGGGTTTTAATGTGTGGGCGCAGCGCGACACCCGCAGCATCGGCTTTTTGCTGCATGTGTTGCAGATTACGTTGCAGACGCGTCGCATCAATTTCGAGATAAGGCGTCAGTCGGTCAGCGATAAGCGGCCGTAACCAGCCGGCATTGGCATTCTGTTCCATCATGATAATCCGCAGAGTATTCCAGGTGCGGACTATCATTCATTAATGTGCGGCAGAATGCCAGCCGTCAGCTTATCCCTTAGCTGAAGCGCTAGCGTTCTGGAATCCGCCCCCCAGGTCTTCAATCAGCACCACCGCCAGATTGATCTGCTGCGCTTGTAACGCCACCAGTTTCTGATCGGACTCGATGAGTTGGTTCTGAATGGTTAGCACATCAAGGTACGGACGCAATCCTGCGGTGTATTCACGGTTTAAATCATCCCATGCGCTATGAATGAGTTGATTCGCGCTCTGCTGCTGCGCCAGCTGATCCTGAATCGACTGCAGTTGCGTAATGGTATCGCTGATATTACCCAGGGAGCCAATCAGCAGCTTGTTGTACTGCGCCACGGCCAGATCATAGTTAGCGTCACTTTCGGCTAAATCGGCGCGGCGCTTGCCGGCATCGAAGATCGGCAGAGACAGACTTGGACCCACGTTAAAGAATCGGCTGGGTGCACCGAAAAATGCATCGCCGAGCAGTGAACGTGTACCGGCTTCCGCCACCAGGTTGATGTTGGGATAGAACTCGGTTTTGGTTGCGGCAATTTGTTTTGATGCCGCTTCTACGCGCCAGCGTGCTGCCACCACATCCGGGCGACGGCCCAAAAGCTCCGCTGGAATATTACCCGGCAGCGTGGCGGCAATTGGGACACTCATTTTCGCCGGTTTCAGTTGGTGCCAGTAATCGGGCCCTTTGCCGATCAGCGTGGAGAGTTGAATGCCAGCATCGGTGACATTCTGTCTGGCTTCGGTCAGAGTTGCTTCAGCGGTTTTTTGCTGCGACAGCGCCTGCTTATATTGATAGTCGGACGTCAGACCGGCGCTGACATACTGCTGCTGAATTTTGGCGATGCCACTGGAACGATCGGCATTCTGCTTTGCCAGTTCAGCGTTCGACCAGGCCAGGTTGAGGTTATTCCAGGCACGCGTCACGTTGACGGCGAGTGTCAACTGGCTGGCCTGACGCTCTAACTCACTGGCGCGCGCCTGGCCCAGCGCGGCTTCTGCCGCATCTTTCTTACCGCCCCACAGATCAAAGGTGTAGCTCATGCCGATATTGGCAGTGCGCAGCGTGCTGTAGCTTTTCCCTTGCAGAAGCGGGTCGTCGACTTTTGCCACACGTGAACGCGTGATTCCGGCATTGAGGTCCACATCGGGATAGCGCTCAGCATCGGCGGCAATGACCTGCGCATTGGCTTTATCGGCCTGCGCATTCACCACCTGCAGATCCGGGCTTGAAGTCATGGCATCAGCAATAAGCCGATTCAGCTGTGGATCGTTAAATCCCTGCCACCATTCGGTTTTCGGCCAGTTTGCTGCGCTGAAATGCGCGCCGCTAAGGGATGCATTGGCTTGCAGTGAGTTGGCATCGAGCAATGAGTTATGAGGATGTAAGCCGTGCGGATTGGCACAACCAGCCAGCAGTGCGCTGGCCACGGCAAGCGCCAGCAGCGCGCGTGGTTTAGTGGTAAATAGCAGGTTCATGTTTTTGGTCAGAATAGAAGAGAGCATACCATTACATGAGTCTGTGCAATTTTTGACAAACCTGTTTTTCGTTAAGAATGGTTGGTAAATGTGAGCAGTGCAGAAGGGGCAGCAGGAGAATGCCTGCTGCATCAACAGATTAGACGTAAAGTGACGCTTCACCCGGTGGGCGAGTTTTAAAGCGGCGATGCAGCCATAAGTATTGCTCAGGTGCGCGCAGGATCTCTTTCTCGATCACTTTATTCATGTATGCCGCGGCAGCCGCTTCATCTTCATACGGATAGTTTTGCAACTCCGGCTGAATGATGAGCTGATAGCCGCTCTTATCGCTGTTGCGGATCAGCACTATCGTTAGCATGGCCGGTTTAGCCAAGCGCGATAATACGAAGGTGCCATTGGTGGTAGCCGCTTTTTCGACAGCAAACAGCGGTGCGAAAACGCTGCCTTTAGGGCCGTAATCCTGATCTGGCGCGAACCAGACGGCTTCGCCCTGTTTCAACGCCTGCACCATACCGCGCAGATCGCGACGATCAATCATCGCCTTATTCGATCGCATACGACCTTTCGTCTGTGCCCATTCCATTGCCTGATTATTGTGCGGACGATACATCGCCATCATCGGCTGACACAGCCCAGTGATGCGACCCCCCAGCTCAAGCGACATAAAATGCACGCCAATCGCCATCACGCCACGTTGATCTCGTTGGGCATGTTGCAGGTTATGCAAACCTTCAACATGGAAATAGCGGCGAACGCGCGCATCAGACCAGAACCAGGCAATGCCGGTTTCTGCCAGCGCCATACCAAGGGATTCAAAGTTACCCGCGATCAATACCTCTTTATCTTCCTCATTGATATGGGGGAAGCAAAGTTCAATATTGCGGCGGGTAATGCGCTCACGACGCTTCAGGAAGTGGCGCGACAGCTTGCCGGCAGAGGCGCCAAGCCGAATTAAAACAGGATAGGGAAGCTGCACCAGCAGCCACAGCACACCCAGCCCAAACCAGGTAAACCAGTAGCGGGGATGCAAAAGTTTAGAATTGAACTGCCCGTTTTTCTTCATAACGCCTTCAGGGAGAGAGTGGGTGTATCGCACAAAGAAGGGTGTCCATGAATTCCTGGCGGTACGGCTGTGTTAATTACGACCAGTAGATTAGCAAATAGTGCCCTCAAAGAAACGTAATCTCTGCAATCTCCAGGATTGAGAGGTTTCATTGAGATAAGGAAATTTAAAAAAATGATGATGTAAATTGTATATACTTAATTGAATTATAGATGTTTTTACACAATGAATGAAGCTGTGAGCTGAGTTCGACCTTCATACCTGGTCAAACAATATCATGAATGTATACCGATCTTTTCAATTAACCTACATTGCGAAATTTCAAAAATCGGCTAATCACATCAACAACAGATGAATATGTATACTGCCTTTCGGTTAAAACGAATAGTGCGCAAGTAGAACACCTGCGCACTAAATCAGTTACCACCACGCTTCAATCTGAGCACCAAATGCAATTTCGTTGTTTGACCCTCGGCTGTAGGTTTTTGCTGGAGTATCTCGCATTGCCAGATCCTTGCGGTATCCGCTATCGTTTGCAGAAGCATAGCCCCAGTTTTCATTCCATTTCGCATAAGTTGTATACAGGCGTAAGGCAGGGCGTGACCAGATGCTTTCTCCTGCCTGCCATTGCTGTGCCAGAGTGAGCTTGTATTGCCTATTGCGTTCATTAACCTGCTGCGATTTGACACTGTCATAACCTAGCTCAAGCAGCGTGCTCATTATCGGCGTCCATTTGTACATTGGACGAACACCCGCGCTATACCATGTCGATCCACTCTGATTGTCTCTATCTACATTTTGATAAAGCGCGACATACATCAGTCCCCACTTATCGTTGATATCGAAAGCACCATGATTAATGAGCCTGATCATACTGCCATTGTTATCAACACTGGCTCCTTCAGGCCGGCCTGTCCGCTGGGAGGTCATCGCGTCAGTGGCATATTGGAAGACAAACTTATTAAATCCTTTCTTTAATGTTTGCGTATGCTCGGCCGTTGCCATCCAACCACGTGTTGAGGCACCCTCTGTGAGTGAAAAACCTTTCTGCACCTGGGCACGGCCATAGTCAACGCCGAGTTCGAGTGTGCCCCCGGGATTGGTTTCAATATCCGCCAGGCGCACATCAAAGGTGTCATTGATCGTGGGTTGCCACTTCATTTGATTCTCAATAAATCCCCACGACCCGCCTGCTTCGGTGTTGCGTGTCACTGCAAATGAAAATTTTCCGACTGGGGTATGAATATCTTCTAATCCTGCGCCAGGACCAGAAATGTCCCAGTAGTAAAAATCAATCATATGCACATCATGGCGTTGATAAAGACGTTTACCCGCCCATAACGTTGAGCCAGGCAACGCCTCAATCAGATTCTTGCCTTGAATATTGGCCTCACGAAAATTAGGCGTCACGCTCTCTACGTCATTCTGCTGGGACACAGCGTACGCGACAAGAGTATCAAGATAAAAACGCTGTTCATTAGACTCCCAAAGGGATTGACCCAGTTTAAGTTCTGCATAGGTCTCGCATTCATTGCCCAACCGGAAAGATCCATTTGCCCCCGTGGTGCGGGCACATTGCTGCTCACCTCCTTTGCTACTCCATCCAATGCCAGAACGCACATAGCCACCGAAATCGACTGCCATTACGGGGTCCACAACGATAAGTCCTAACAGCGGAATTAAGCGCATTGATTTCCCTGGTTTATTCATGATTATTTCCTTTTTTATTGAGTTATTTAAGAGTGAGGTAGAGGCATTCGTAGGGGCGTAAAGTAGTATTAGCGGCATTGCGCCGATAATTACTCAGCAGTAGGCGGCCACTCAACATTGTGGAATCAAGCGTTTGGGTTGAACTGCTGAGATTAGCGATGATCTTAAGCGTTGAGTGACCCGTGGCATGGCGTGTGTAACACCAAAGTGATGGGTGATTGGGTAACAAATCGATGTAATTGCCTTCGGTAAGCACGGGCAGTGTTTTACGCAGATGAATGAGTTGCTGATAGAGATAAAACACGGAGTCTGGATCACTTAGTGCTTGTTCCACATTGATTTCGCGAAAGTTCTCGCATAGTGAAATCCATGGTTCAGCCTGAGAAAATCCGGCATGCGGTGAGGTATCCCACTGCATTGGGGTGCGTCCGTTATCGCGAGATTTGCAGGCAAGGGTGCGCATTAATGCGCTTTCATCACGTCCCTGTGCTTTATAGGCAGAGTAGAGATTCAGTGTTTCAACATCTCGATACTGTGAAATATCGTTGAAACCTGGATTGGTCATGCCAATCTCTTCACCTTGATAGATGAAGGGAGTGCCTTGCATGCCATGAAGCAGCATGGCCAACATTTTGGCGGAAAGCACACGCCATTGATCGTCGTTACCGAAGCGAGAAACAATGCGCGGTTGGTCGTGGTTACACCAAAACAGTGCATTCCATGCATGGCCATGCATCCCTTGCTGCCATCGTCTAAAAATGGTTTTTAAAGCAACAAAGTCAGGGGCAACAAGGCTCCACTTTTCCCCTTGTTTATAATCCACTTTTAAGTGGTGAAAATTGAAGGTCATCGACAATTCGCGACCATCAATAGCGGCATATTGGCGGCAGTGCTCCAGTGAAGTGGATGACATTTCACCCACCGTCATCAGTTGCAGTGGCTGAAAAATCTCGCGGCTGAACTCCTGCAGGTAATCGTGAATATGCGGGCCATCGGTGTAGTAACGCCGCCCATCACCTTGGGTGTCATTGGGAAAATCATGAAGTTTTGAAACCAGATTGACCACATCAAGGCGCAAACCATCTACGCCGAGTTCTGCCCAGAACCGGCATACATTTTTGAGCGCTTCGCGCACGGGCGGATGTTGCCAATTGAGATCGGCCTGTTGATGGCTAAATAAGTGCAAATAATATTGCTGGCTTTGTTCATGCCATTGCCATGCGCTTCCACCAAACTTTGACTGCCAATTATTGGGCGCTCCTTTTTGCCCTGCGCTTTTCCAGATATAAAAATCCCGATACGGACTTTCAGGATTCTCTGCCTGTTTAAACCACGGGTGCTGTGTCGAAGTATGATTAAAAACCATGTCCATGACGACACGAATACCATATTGATGCGCAGTGGCGATTAGCTGTAAAAAATCAGCCAACGTGCCGTAACTGGGATCAATATTGCAGTAATCGGCGACGTCATATCCATTATCAACTTGCGGTGAAACATACATTGGCGTAAGCCATATCGCGTCGATACCGAGTTTTTTTAAATAGGGCAGACGTTGTGTGATCCCATTGATATCACCTTGTCCATTGCCCGTGCTGTCTTGAAAGCTTTTTGGATAGATTTGGTAAATGACCGCATTTTTCCACCACGGGTTACTATTCAGTTGTTCCATAACTGGCGTCCTGGCTTTGTGTCGCTTCTTGTTGAGATGAGTGGTTTTGGTGTCTATAGATCAGTGAAGTAAGAACGGCTGGAACAACTATTGCGACCAGCGTTGCTACGGCAAATACACCCCAAAACTGCGGTTTAATTGAGAGGATGCCGGGTAGGCCACCAACGCCAATTCCGTTGGCATTCACGCCATAAAGGCCACACAACAGTGCCGCAAGAGCGGAGCCGACCATGGCACAGAGCATGGGATAACGGTATTTAAGGTTGATGCCGTACATCGCGGGTTCAGTGACACCCAGATAGGCGGAGATAGCGGCTGGAACGGAAACTTCGCGCTCTTTCTGTTTTTTACTGATTAAAATAATTCCAACAACGGCAGAAGCTTGGGCGATATTTGAAAGAGCAATCAATGGCCATAATGGCGTTCCTCCCGTGCTTTGCAGCATTTGCATGTCAATCGCCAGTGTGGTTTGGTGCACGCCAGTGATAACCAGAGGAGCATAAAGAAAGCCGAAAAGCGCAGCGCCAATAGGTGCGAAGGTACCGGACATGACGCTTTTCACGCCCCAGGCAACCGCATCGCCCAACATGCGTCCGAAAGGACCGATTAGGGCATGAGCCAGAAATACCGTCAGGAGTAAGGTAGTGACGGGCACAATGACCAGATGCAGGAAATTTGGGATGACTTTTTTGAATTGATTTTCAATGAAGGCAAGGGCGAGGCCCGCAAGCATGGAAGGAATAACCTGAGCTTGATAACCTACTTTCTCGACAGTAAACCAACCAAGATTCCATACTTCAGGTATTTGCTGTCCCAGGCCATAGGCGTTCATGAGCTGGGGTGAGACCAGCGTAATGCCTAGCACAATACCCAGTATTTCCGTGCCTCCCATCTTTTTAACCGTTGACCAGCACACGGCAACAGGCAGGAACATGAAGATAGCTTCGCCCGGCAGCCAGAGCAGGTCATACAGTGTTTGCCAGATAGGGGAGATTTGCGCCAGTGTCTTTCCGTTACTGACTGGAATATCACCAATAATGTTACGAAAACCGAGAATCAGTCCCCCGCTGATCAATGCGGGTAGCAGGGGAAAAAATATTTCTGCGAAATGTGAAATAGCGCGTTCAAACGCGCTCATATTTTTACGTGCGGCAACCTTCACCGCGTCTTTATTTTGATTATGGCTACCCGTAAGGTGCATTAATACACTGTAGTAATCCCCAACATCCGTACCGATGACCACCTGAAATTGCCCGGCATTAGTGAAGCAACCTTTGACCATCGGTAAACTTTCTATTTTTTCTGGAAATGCCAAACCGGGATCGTTTAAGACAAAACGCAGTCGTGTAATACAGTGACTCACACTCGCTATATTGTATTTTCCACCTACAAATTCAATTAAGCACTCAACATCCTGTTGTTTGTCTTTGCTCATTTTGTTTAGCCTTTAGCTCTAGAGTTTAATCACGGCTAAAAAGGCATGTCTCCTTTCTAACCCTCTGGCGCAGACAATACACAAACAAAAATGGTTAAGTCTGGGAACGTTCCCATTAATGTGCTGTTATTCACAAACTTTTTGGGAACGTTCCCAAGTTTGTGTTTGTGATCACAGTGGCATTGCAATGAAAGTGGCGTTACTCAGGTAAACCTAGCGTCGCAGAAATCACATGCTGAAGGGGGGGGGAGTTGCCCAAAAGCTGAGAGATGAGTTGTTTAACCGCCACTTCTCCGCTATCTCGATAACCCGGTTGTACAGATAGGGTGTTTGGAAAAAGAAAATTTAACAGAGGATGACTTCCAACGCAGCACACTTGAATAGCGCTGATACCCTGTAATTGTAGGTACTTATGCACGCCTAATGCAATGGTGTCTGTAGCACAAATCACCGCTTGAGTGTCCGGTTTTAGCACCTGGGAGGTTAAATCAAATCCGCTTTGATGGCTCAGATTGCCTAAGGCTATCGACACGTCTAAACCGTGTTCACGGCACTGGTTTATATAGGCTTCGGAACGTTGCTGACCGGTGGTTGCGTCCTCTGCTTCAACTCCAATATAGCTGATATTCTTAATTTTTCTTTTAATGAGCTGTTCCATTAACAGCTCGACAGCGCCAGCATTGTCATATTCTACGGAGGATATTCCCGGCATCGAACGTGCAACCATGACCATTTTGTGGTGCCACTGCGTAAACATGCTGATATCTAATCCGGAAAAGCCGAAGAGAATCAGACCGTCAATGTTGCGCCTCTCCAGTACCTGCAGATGTTCAGCAACCCGGTCAGTACAGAATTGGCTCTCAAGCACAATCGGGTCATAGCCTTGCTGATAAAGCATAGGAAGCATGGCGCGTACAGATTGGTTTTCTGAGGGGGAGTCCAATCGTGAAACAATTATTGCGACGATCTTATCGCTCCCTCCCCGCATGGATCGGGCCGATTTTGAAGGGCTGAAATTCTGATCCTGAACGACTTTAAGAACTTTTAGGCGGGTCGACTCACTGACACCCTCTTCATTATTGATTACGCGCGAAACGGTAGATTTACCTACTCCGCTAAGACGGGCGATATCTTTAATGGTGAGACGGTTTTGCATAATTTCGAGTAACTACAGTCAATGAGAAATGCGCTTATTGTAAGCGCACCTTATTCTGTTACACACTATTTTTAAAATTAGTCCTATATATTTGCTCATTTTGTGCCAAAGAACATGTAAGTTAAGAAGCAACTCAACACTCAAGCCCCCTGTTAAGGGGCTTGATCGCTGTCAGGCAGTATTACTCAATATTTTGAATCTGCTCGCGCATCTGTTCAATCAACACCTTCAGCTCGATAGCTGACGCCGTGATATCGGCATTGATCGACTTAGAGGCCAGTGTGTTCGACTCACGGTTGAACTCTTGCATCATAAAGTCGAGACGGCGGCCAACCGCTTCTTTCTTCTTCAGGATGTTATAGGTCTCTTTGACGTGCGCATCCAGACGATCCAGCTCTTCCGCTACATCAATGCGCTGCGCCATCATGACGAGTTCTTGCTCAAGGCGCGTATTTTCCAGCTGCACTTCCGCTTCTTCCAGTTTACTGACCAGACGTTCACGCTGCCACTTCACCACTTCCGGCATCTGCGCACGGACTTTGCTGACTTCCAGCGACACGCCTTCTAAACGCTGCTCAATCAGGGTTTTGAGCGCAGTGCCTTCGCTTTCACGAGCAATGATGAAGTCATCCAGTGCGCCGTCGAGTGCGGTCAGCAGTTCGGTATTGATAGCATCCAGATCCTGTTCCTGAGCTGACATCACGCCTGGCCAGCGCAGAATATCCAGCGGATTGATCGCGCCTTCATCGGTCTGCATCTTCACCCAGTTGGCGGAACGCACCAGCTGTTTCGCCAACGCCTCATTCAGTTGCAGCTCACCTTGCGCACTGGGGTCGGCATCAAAGCGCAGGTTGCACTCGATTTTACCGCGTGTCAGGCGATTACGGATACGCTCGCGAATCACCGGCTCCAGGCTACGAAATTGTTCCGGCAGACGGATGTAGGTTTCCAGATAGCGTTGGTTTACCGAACGGATTTCCCAGGCTGCGCTGCCCCAGTGGCCTTTTGCTTCGCGGCGGGCGTAAGCGGTCATGCTGCGGATCATAAGCTTGTACTCATTTTCAGGAATGTTCCTCGCATTATAGTGATGGCAGCCAAACCATGATAGGCATAAGCGCAATGAGCTAACGCAGCGCGCAACTTTCGGTGAAAAGGATGACGTATCCACCTTTCACACCCTATGATGTCCTGTGTGATACCTAAACAGTCTGAGGCTATGATGCTGAATAAATTGGCGATGCCGTTGGCGTTCGTCTTCTTTCTGGCCGGATGCCAGACAACCGCTGTACCTCCTGAACAGATCCCACCGAATACCGCTCCTGTTGCTGTGTGCGGCTCAGGGGACATCATGATGCAAACCACCCTGTGGTTCGGGATGAACAAGCCGAAAGGCGGCGTTATCAGCAGCAGCGAATGGCAGCAATTTGTTGATAATGATGTCACACCACGATTCAAAGACGGGCTTTCAGTGTATGACGGTAAAGGCCAGTGGCTGGGAGAGGGTGGAAAGCTGGCGCGTGAAAACAGCAAAGCGTTAATGCTGATACATCAGCCGGACCGTGCAAGTTCTGACAGCATCAATGCGCTGCGAGACATTTATAAAAAGCGCTTCGATCAGGAGTCGGTGATGCGTGTCGATTCACTGGTGTGTGTCGCGTTCTAAAGCAGAACAGGGCAGCTTTGATGGGCGCGGCCTTGTAAAGAGCGGCTGGCTAGCCGCTCCGCTGTGATTAAATGAACAATCCTGCAAACGCAGCTGACAGCAGGCTCACTAGCGTGGAACCATAAACCAGCTTCCAGCCAAAGCGCGATACCACATTGCCCTGGCGCTCATTCAGTCCTTTAATCGCTCCCGCCACGATGCCAATTGAGGCAAAGTTAGCAAACGACACTAAAAACACGGACAGAATGCCGAGACCGCGCGGTGACATTTCCGCAGCGACTTTCTTCAGCTCAATCATGGCCACAAATTCATTGGCCACCAGTTTGGTCGCCATGATGCTTGCCGCTTGCAGGGCTTCGGCAGAAGGAATGCCAATCAACCACGCAAACGGATAGAAGACATAGCCAAGCAGTTGCTGGAAGCTGTAGCCAAATACCGCGGCAAACAGAGCGTTAATGGCGGCGATCAGGGCGATAAAACCAATCAACATCGCCAGAATAATCATCGCCACTTTAAAACCTGCCAGAATGTACTCGCCCAGCATCTCAAAGAAGCTCTGATCCTCGTGCAGCTTATCCAGTGCAATGTGTTCTTCATTTTCCGGGCGTGTCGGATTGATGATCGACAGAATAATAAAGGTACTGAACATATTCAGTAGCAGTGCGGCAACCACATATTTTGCATCAATCATCGACATGTAAGCACCGACAATCGATAGCGACACCGTCGACATCGCGGTCGCGGCCATGGTGTACATGCGCGGTGCGGAGATATCGCCGAGGATACCTTTATAGGCGATGAAGTTCTCCGATTGACCCAGAATCAGCGTACTCACGGCATTGAATGATTCGAGTTTGCCCATCCCGTTCACCTTCGACAGCAGGGTACCGACCAGACGAATCAGCAACGGCAGAATACGCCAGTGCTGCAAGATGCCGATCAGGGCGGAGATGAACACAATCGGACAGAGCACGCCGAGGAAAATAAACGCCAGTCCCTGTTTCGCCATATTGCCGAACACAAAATCGGTACCTTGCGCAGCAAAGGTCAATAAAGTTTCAAAGAAGCCGCCGACAGCGGTCACCACAGACTGGCCGCCCGCAGAATGCAGGAAGAACCAACCCAGTGCCGCTTCAACCACCAGCAATTGAATAATAAAGCGCGGGCGAATCAGTTTGCGGTCATGGCTGACCAAAAGCGCAAGGGCAAAGATCACCACCAGCGCCAGCAGGAAATGGAGTATTGCTGTCATCATTTGTCTTTTTATGAGAGGAAAGGGCGCATTTAGCCACAGCTGAGGCGAAATTTCATCCGGGAAAAGTGCCGCATGTAGGCAGGACAGCCGCGCACGAAGTCCGTATAATGCGCAGCCAAACCTAAGTAAGCCGGAGAGAAACCATGCGTCCAGCAGGCCGTAACGCATCTGAAGTGCGTCCCGTCACCCTCACTCGTCACTACACCAAACATGCCGAAGGATCCGTGCTGGTTGAGTTCGGTGAAACCAAAGTGCTGTGCACCGCCACCGTTGAAGAGGGTGTGCCACGTTTCCTCAAAGGCAAAGGTCAGGGCTGGGTCACTGCGGAATATGGCATGTTGCCGCGTTCCACCCACAGCCGTATGGCGCGCGAAGCGGCCAAAGGTAAGCAAGGTGGCCGTACGCTGGAGATTCAACGTCTGATTGCTCGCTCGCTGCGTGCCGCGGTGGATTTGGATGCGCTGGGCGAGTTCACCATCACACTGGACTGCGACGTGATTCAGGCCGACGGTGGCACGCGTACGGCGTCGATTACCGGTGCATGCGTCGCGTTAGCCGATGCGCTGAATGCGCTGGTTGCGGCGGGCAAGTTAAAAGCCAGCCCGTTAAAAGGCATGGTAGCGGCGATTTCGGTCGGTATCGTTGGCGGTGAAGCGCTGTGCGATCTGGAGTACGTGGAAGATTCTGCGGCTGAAACCGATATGAACGTCGTCATGACTGAAGATGGCCGCATGATTGAAGTGCAGGGCACCGCCGAAGGCGAGCCGTTCAGCCATGAGGAATTACTGCAGCTACTGGCGCTGGCGCGAGGCGGCATTGAGCAGTTGATTCAGGCGCAAAAAGCAGCGCTAACAAATTGATATAACAGGCGACCATAGAGTCGCCTTTTCTTTATTTGAGGAGTGAGAAATGAAAGCCTGGCAGCGTCAGTTTATTGAATTCGCCCTGAACAAAGGGGTGCTAAAGTTTGGTGAGTTCACCCTGAAATCGGGTCGTAAAAGCCCGTACTTCTTTAATGCCGGTTTATTCAATACCGGCCGTGACTTAGCGCTGCTGGGACGTTTCTATGCGCAGGCGCTGGTGGATGGCGGCGTTGATTTTGATCTGCTGTTTGGCCCGGCCTACAAAGGGATTCCGATTGCCACCACCACGGCCGTCGCACTGGCCGATCATCATGATCGCGATGTGCCTTACTGCTTCAATCGTAAAGAAGCCAAAGACCATGGTGAAGGCGGCTTGCTGGTCGGTAGCCCGCTGCAGGGTAAGGTGATGCTGGTGGATGATGTGATCACTGCGGGTACCGCCATTCGTGAATCGATGGATATCATCAGCGCACACAATGCCACATTGGCGGGCGTCATGATTTCGCTGGATCGCCAGGAGCGCGGCCGTGGTGATATCTCCGCCATTCAGGAAGTGGAACGTGACTATCAGTGCAAGGTCACGGCGATCATTACGCTCGCGGAACTGATTGATTATCTGGAAGAGAAGCCGGAAATGGCAGACCATCTGGCGAAAGTGCGGGCGTATCGTAAAGAGTACGGTATTTAACATCGCGGCTTTATCACGGTCGCCATCGCTGGCGACCGGATGATGAACCACGGTGCTTTATCGCGTACCCAATCATGGGCGCGCCTGATGAATCGCTACACTAACTGTGCCGCAATCAGTGGCCAGCGGCTCTCAAAATCAGCTGTTGGACGATAGCGGAATTCAGAACGCACATAGCGGGAAAGCAATCCTTCGCAGAATGCCAGTAATTGGCTCGCCAGCAGTGTTTCATCGGTCTGGAAACCTTCACCGTCACGCATTTTCTTCTCGCGCATCACCTGACGCAGTTGCACCTCGATGCGTTCGAACAATTGGTTGATGCGCCCTTGCAGACGATCCTGTTCAAACATCAGCGCATGGCCGGTCAAAATGCGCGTCAGCCCCGGATTACGCTCACCAAATCCCAGAATCAGCTGCACGATTAAACGCAGTCGTGCGTGTGTTTCTTTCTCATCTTTCAGGATTAGATTGATGCGGGTAATCAGACTGTCTTCAATAAACTCGATCAGGCTGTCGAACATACGCGTTTTGCTCGGGAAGTGACGGTAGAGTGCCGCTTCCGAAACGCCTACATTGGCTGCCAGCTTGGCGGTGGTGATTCGCTGACTGCCATCGCCCGACTCCAGCATTTGCGCTAGCGCCTGCAAAATCTCTTCGCGACGATTCCGTTTCGCGGCTTTTTTTTCTGCCATGACCTTCAAGACCCCTGAAATTCACCAAAAACAGGCAATACTGCCTCGTCAGCCACAAGCGGTTTGGCCCGTGGCGACGAGAGATAAAAAGATGGCTTGCGAAAAGTGTCGCGTGTTACTGACGACCAGAGTGGCCGAAACCGCCGGCGCCGCGATCGCTGGTGTCAAAATCTTCCACCAGGTTGAATTCGGCTTGTACCACAGGCACAAAGACCAGTTGTGCCAAACGGTCGCCAGGCTGCAGCGTAAAGCTATCCTGACCACGGTTCCAGACGGAGACCATCAATTGGCCCTGATAATCGGAGTCGATTAAGCCCACCAGGTTGCCCAGCACGATCCCATGCTTATGGCCCAGACCTGAGCGGGGCAAAATCACAGCGGCCAGCGCAGGGTCAGCAATGTGAATTGCCAGACCGGTTGGCACCAGCGTGGTCATGCCTGGGGAGATCTCCAGTGCACCATCAAGGCAAGCACGCAGATCGAGACCCGCAGAACCCGAGGTGGCATAAGTTGGCAGTGGGAATTCGTTACCCACGCGCGCATCCAGAATTTTAACGTCGATTTTTTTCATCATAACGGCTGACAATCTCGTCTATTAATTGTTGGCCAAGGAGCGTCTTATCACTGAGCGGTAAGACTTTCTCTCCTTCCTGCCAAAAAAGGTGAAGAGCATTGGTGTCGCTATTGAATCCCTGTCCTGCCTGCGCCACATCGTTCGCGCAGATTAGGTCCAGATTTTTTCGCACCCGTTTTTGCCGCGCGTATTCTTCCACATTCTGGGTTTCGGCAGCAAATCCCACCACATAAGGGCGATGTTTCTGCAATGCCGCTACGCCTGCGACAATATCCGGGTTCTTCACCAACTGCAGCGTGACGTTATCATCGCCACCCTGTTTTTTGATTTTCTCTGCGGCAATGTTTGCCGCCCGGTAGTCTGCCACGGCAGCGCTGGCAATGAAAATATGTTGTTGGCTGATTTGCGCCATCACCGCCGCTTCCATTTCCAGTGCACTCCCCACATCAACGCGCGTGACGCCAGCGGGCGTGGGCAGTGTGACCGGGCCCGCCACCAGTGTCACCGTTGCGCCACGTTTTGCTGCTGCGGCGGCAATGGCGAACCCCATTTTACCGGAGCTGTGATTGCTAATGTAACGAACCGGGTCCAGCGCCTCACGGGTTGGACCGGCGGTGATCATAATGTTGAGATGTTGCAGATCGTTGACGGGCGCGGCCCATTCCAGCGCATGGGCGACAATTGCCAGCGGATCAAGCATGCGGCCGGGGCCCACATCGCCGCAGGCCTGGCTGCCGCTGTCTGGCCCCCAAATCAGAACGCCTCGCTGATTGAGACGCTGAAGATTTTCCTGGGTGATCGGCGCGCGGTACATCTGTTGGTTCATGGCCGGCACGATCGCCAGAGGTGCTGCGCTGGCGATGCAGGCGGTGGTCACCAAATCGTTAGCCATCCCTGCCGTGATGCGTGCGATCAAATCGGCGGTCGCGGGGGCCAGTACAATCAGATCAGCCCATTTCGCCAGCTCGATATGGCCCATCGCGGCTTCAGCAGCAGGGTCGAGTAAATCATCCAGCACCGGATATCCGGAAACGGCTTGTAAGCTGAGCGGGGTGATAAAGGCTTTCGCTGCATCAGTCATCATGACACGCACCTCTGCGCCACGATCGCGCAGACGACGAACCAACTCGGGTGTTTTATAAGCAGCAATACCGCCGCTGACGCCGAGCAGAATTTTTTTTCCGGCTAATCCCGTCATGTTCTTTGCCTCAACTCAAAACGGATTGCCGCTGTGATGCGGCAGATGCAGGCAACTTTATCACAAAATCCATCGACCGCCTTTTCACGGCCTGCGCCCTTTGCGAGATGGCTCTGAAATCGCGACCGGTTTGCTGGTATGCCTCCTGGCAAATACGCACAATCGCCCTGACCCAGGAAGGAGAATGTCATGACGGAACTGGCCCCACGAGAAAAACTGGCCATCACAGGCGCAGAATCATTGAGCGATGCAGAACTGCTGGCGATTTTTTTGCGCACCGGCAGCCACGGTATCCCGGTGATGGTACTGGCGCGACAAATGCTTAACGAGTTTGGCTCGCTATATCGCATCATGACCGCAAATGAAACAGAACTGAGCGTGATTAAAGGCGTAGGCACGGCCAAAATTACTCAACTGCATGCGGTTGCTGAACTGGGGCGACGTTTTTTCGCCAGTCAGCTGGCGCGAGAAAATGTGATGGAGAATCCACAGGTGACAAGGCATTACCTGCAAAGTGTGCTGGCGCATCAGGAGCGAGAAGTTTTTATGGCGCTGTTTTTGGATAATCAGCATCGGGTTCTGCAGGCGCAAAAAATGTTCAGCGGCAGTATTGCCAGTGTTGAAGTCCATCCACGTGAAATTGTGCGTGAAGCGTTAAAACTCAACGCGGCCGCCGTGATTCTGGCGCATAATCATCCCTCTGGCGTTGCTGAACCGAGCCGTGCCGATCGCGATATCACCGTTAAAGTCGGGCAGGCTTGCGCGCTGCTGAATATTCGCTTACTGGATCATTTGGTGATCGGTCATGGCGAGTTTACCTCTTTCGCAGAACGCGGATGGCTGTAAAACATCCGCCCGATTGAGCAGAAATGATGCATTTTCACGCGATCCATCGGGATCTTTATTTGTTCGGGACTTGAGCACTCGGGCTGAGCGGCGTATACTACGCCACCTTTGAGAATCTCGGGTTTGGCGTTTGGGCCAGCTTAGCGGGTTCACATGGAACTCGCCTGGGCGGGCTAAGGCCTGACGAGGCGGCCAAAACCTAGTTTTTAAAGCTCGAGCTGATTTGATTTTTGGAGAATAGAAATGTCACGAGTCTGCCAGGTAACTGGAAAGCGTCCGGTGACGGGTAACAACCGTTCCCACGCAATGAACGCGACGAAACGCCGTTTCCTGCCGAACCTGCACTCTCACCGTTTCTGGGTTGAGAGCGAAAAGCGCTTCGTTACTCTGCGTGTATCTGCTAAAGGTATGCGTGTTATTGATAAAAAGGGCATTGATACGGTTCTGACCGAAATCCGCGCCCGTGGTGAGAAGTACTAAGTACTAAGGAACTGAATCATGGCTAAAGGTATTCGTGAGAAGATCAAGCTGGTTTCCTCTGCTGGTACAGGTCACTTCTATACCACCACGAAGAACAAACGTACTAAACCAGAGAAACTGGAACTGAAAAAGTTCGATCCGGTTGTACGTCAGCACGTGATCTACAAAGAAGCTAAAATTAAGTAATTTTAGTGTTCTTGCGAAAAACCCGGCTTCGGCCGGGTTTTTTGTTTCTGCGGTTTGTTGAGGAGATGACATGCCTGAATTACCAGAGGTAGAAACCAGCCGACGTGGTATTGAGCCACATATGGTAGGCGCGACCATTTTGCATGCGATTGTGCGTAATTCACGCCTGCGCTGGCCGGTCTCGCACGAAATCCATGCGCTAAGTGACCAGCCGGTGCTGAGCGTGCAACGGCGCGCAAAATACCTGCTGCTGGAACTGCCACACGGCTGGATTATCATTCACCTCGGCATGTCTGGCAGCCTTCGAGTCCTTCCTGGTGAGCAACCCGCCGCAAAACACGATCACGTCGATTTGGTGATGAGCAACGGCAAGGTGCTGCGTTATACCGATCCACGCCGCTTTGGTGCGTGGCTGTGGACCCCTGATCTGGAAGGCAGCAGTGTACTGGCACATCTCGGTCCTGAGCCGCTTAGCAACGAGTTCGATGGTGCTTATCTGTTTGAAAAGTCGCGCGGCAAACGCACGGCCATTAAACAGTGGCTGATGGATAACAAAGTGGTGGTTGGCGTGGGCAACATTTATGCCAGTGAATCACTGTTTACCGCCGGGATCTTACCCGATCGACCGGCGATGAGTTTGAGTCGTGATGAAGCGGAGTTGATGGTGGCGACAATCAAGGCCGTATTGCTGCGTTCGATTGAGCAGGGCGGTACCACGCTACGTGATTTCCTGCAAACGGATGGAAAGCCTGGCTACTTTGCTCAGGAATTGCAGGTCTATGGCCGAACGGGCGAACCCTGCCGAGCCTGCGGTACGCCAATCGTCAGCGGCAAACATGGCCAGCGCAGCACCTTCTGGTGCCCTCGCTGCCAGCATTAATCAGGGCTGCGCCAGTTTTGCCAGCAATGCCTGATGCACCACGGCAGGCAGAAATGCCTGCACATCACCTTTATGACGCGCCACTTCCTTCACCAGCGACGATGACACGAACGAGAATCCTTCGGACGGCATCAGAAACACACTCTCCAGTGAAGGAAGCAGATGACGGTTCATCTGTGCCAGTTGCAGCTCATATTCGAAATCTGACACCGCACGCAGTCCTCGCACCAGCACATTGGCATTTTGCGCTTTGGCGAAGTTCGCCATCAAATCGCTAAAACCCAAAACCTCAACATTGGCTAAGTGCTGAGTAGCCTGCCGTGCCAAATCTACGCGCTCATCGAGTGTAAACAGCGGCTTTTTGCTGGGGCTGGCGGCAATGGCAACCACGATGCGATCAAACATCTGCGCCGCGCGCGTCACAATATCCACATGGCCCAACGTGATGGGATCGAACGTGCCGGGATAAATCGCTTTGGTGCTCATACGCGACCTTGTGTTGAGGTGTGATGCAGCGCCCAGAGCGCTGAGTATTTGTTAAAGGTGTATTGCGCGTTCACGACGGCCAGAATCCAGCCCTGCTTGCCATCGAGGAATCCGGCGCGCAGCAGCAACGTCTTAAGGAATGCGCCCAACGTGTGGCTGAAAATCGAGAAGATGCCACAACGCTTGCCTCGCTGAAAACGTTCTTGCGCCCAGGCTTCGGCATAATTCATCTGTTTGCGTTGGAAAGCGATCAAATCGCGGCAGGTGAGATGCTGGAGATCGCCTGGTAACGCCACCACCGATGCGCCCTGGGTTTCCAGCGATTCGTGCACCAAATTGTCATTGTAATTGAGTGCGCGAGGATAGAGGCGCATCACGCGATCCGGATACCAGCCGCTATGGCGCATAAAGCGGCCAAGAAACAAATTGCTGCGTCCCAGGCTATAAACGGTAGCGGAGGGGGGCTGCTCAAGAACGTTTTCAATCGCGCGGCGTAACTCGGGTGTGACACGTTCATCGGCATCCAGCATCAGAATCATATCGCCGCTTGCATGAGCTTGTGCACGCTGGCGCTGCTTGCCGAAACCCGCCCAGCCTTCAGCCTGATGCACCTGCGCGCCGTGCGCGCGGGCCACTGCTACGGTGTTATCCTGGCTGCCTGAATCCAGCAGCACAATCTCATCTGCCCAGCTCACTGAGGCCAGCGCCTCCGGCAGCAATTCAGCTTCGTTTTTGGCGATCATCACCACGGAAAGACGTTGGCGTTGTGGCATGCGTTAGTGAGCTCGTGGCGGCAAATGTGGTTCGAGTAACTGTAGCAGACGCTGCAATGCGCCCTGATTTTGATGCAGCACTTCAACAGCGTGGCGACCGTAATAACGGCGGTAATCATCATCCTGCAGCAGGTTGGCCACCTGTTTCTCCAGCGAAACCACGTCGGTGACGGTGATCAGGCCTTCTGCCTGCTGCAATTTGGCGCAGATATCTTTGAAGTTCCAGATATGCGGACCCATCAGCACCGGAATGGCATGGGCGGCCGGTTCCAGCGGATTATGACCGCCGCGTTCGACCAGACTGCCGCCAACAAAGGCGATATCGGCGATGCCGTACAGCAGCATTAATTCACCCATGGTGTCGCCAATCACAACCTGCGTTGCGCCAGACGGAATTTCACCGCTGCTGCGCAGAGTGAAACTGAAACCGCGCTTTTGCGTCAGTTCACAGGCATCTTTAAAACGTTCAGGATGGCGTGGCACCAGAATTAGCAACAGATCAGGGAACTGCTGCAGCAGACGACGATGCGCATCAAGGATGATGGTCTCTTCGCCTTCGTGCGTGCTGGTTGCGATCCACACCGGGCGGCGCGATGCCCATTGACGGCGCAGGGTGACCGCACGGGCCGCCAGCTCTGGCGTTACAGAGATATCAAACTTCAGGCTACCGGTGACGGCGAGATGCGTTCGTTTAAGGCCGAGGCTGAGGAATCGCTCAGCATCCTCGTTGTTCTGCGCTGCTATCAGCGTAATGCGCTGCAGCAAATCACGCATAAAGCCACCGAGTTTTTTATAACCTTTGGCCGAACGCTCTGACAGGCGGGCGTTGGCAATGACCAGCGGAATTTGGCGCTGGTGCAGAATACGGATGATGTTCGGCCACAACTCAGTCTCCATGATGATCACCAGACGAGGATCAACGGTATCGAGGAAACGGTTAATCGAACCGGGCAAATCATAGGGCAGATAGACATGATGCACATCTTTACCAAACGCGGACTGAGCGCGTTCGGAGCCCGTGGGCGTCATGGTGGTCACGGTGATGGGCAGTGTGGGATAGCGATGGCGCAATGCGCGCACCAGCGGCACGGCAGCGAGCGTCTCACCCACAGAAACGGAATGCAGCACGATACCGTGCGGTTCAACTTTGCCCGCGCAGTAGCCGTAACGTTCCGCCCAGCGTTTACGATAGGCCGGTGCTTTTCGACCGCGCAGCCACAGGCGCAGCCAGATCAGTGGCTGTATTAAATAGAGCAGGGCTGTGTATAGAGTTGTCATAGTTATCGTTACGACAGATTCGCGTCAAAAAACACATGAAAGGCGGCATGTTATCAGAAACTGACCGCCTGCTCATACCACTTCGTCAGCTGGCCTTCAGCACCTGCTGATAGAGTGAAGTCAGCGACTGTGCCAGCCGCTGCGGACCAAAAGGTTCGATTCTGCGGCGTGCGGCTTCACCCATGGCAGAATTCTGCGAAAGTGCAGGTGTGGCGACAATGGCGTCATTTAATGCCTTGATATCTAATGCATCACAAACGAAGCCTTCCTGGCCGGCTTGAATAAATTCTGCGCCGCCACAGCCGGTGCTGGTAATCACGGCCAAACCGCAGGCCATCGCTTCCAGCACCACATTCGGAAAAGGATCATAAAGCGTGGGCAACAGTAAGGCGTCAGCGGTGTGATAATAGGGCTGCACATCCTGCTGCACGCCAACAAAGCGCAAGCGATCGAGGCAATTAAGCTGGTTAGCCAACTGCTGATAGCGTGAAAGTTGCTTGTCCTGGCCAACCACAACCAGATAGCGATCGCTGTGGGCGAGTGCTTCGATGGCGGCTTTCAAGCCTTTGCGCTCAAAGCCTGAACCCACGTAGATCATCACCGTGGCATCTTGTGGCAGCGTCAATTGCTGGCGCATGGCGTAGCGCTGAGCTTCTGTTGCTGGCTGGAAACGTTGGCTATCAATGGCGTTGTGAATGACATGGATTTTGCTGGCATCTAGCGTGAAATGACGCAAAATATCTTGCTTCACCATCTCAGAGTTACAGATTACTGCTTTTAAAGATGCCGCATTGAACATCTCTGCTTCAGCCTGTAAAACATAGCGATGATAAGGACTCAGGCTGGCGCTCAAACGCTGCCAGGGTGAGACAATACGCGCACGTTGTTCCAGCCACACGCGATGGACGCCATCACCGGCGCGAAAAATATCGCAGCCCGCAATGCGTTCGTGGCTCTGCACGATATCGAACTTTTCACGTTCCCAGCATGCACGTGCCGCGCGGGCAAAACCGCGTTCGCGCGATACGCGTCCAAATTTGGCGGGATTGCAGATGTGCAGATGCCAGGCCGGATTGGGTGTGCCCTGCCAGCTACGTGTGATGATATTCAGATCGAGCTGTTCGCCGTCCAGTGCTTCCAGCGCCCGCGAGATGAAACGCTCGGCACCGCCATCCGGACGATATTTCTGCCGGACAATCGCCAGGCGTAACTTAGTCATGCAAAAAACTCCTGGCGGCGGCCACCACGTCATCCACCGGAATGGCTGAGAGATAGCGCTGTTCTGTTTTTGTATCGATGTCGTCTGGCGAAGGCAGCGGTGCATAATCACCGGCCCAGATCACGCGATTGTTTTCACCCCACGGACTCCAGTGTTGCAGTTTGGTGGGGCCAAACAGCGCAAGACAGGGCGTATCGAGTGCGGCGGCCATGTGCATGGGGGCAGAATCCACACCGATAAATAGCTGCGCGGCATCAATCAATGCCGCCAGTTGCGGCAATGAAAACTGCCCAGCAAGTGAAACCACATTCTGGCTGTGGCACAGCGACTGAATGTGGGCAATCATCGCTTGCTCTTTCTGGTCTGGGGCAGCGGTAAGAACAAGGGTATGGCCGTCAGCCGCGAGCGTATCAATCAGCTGCGCGACCTTTTCATCTTCCCAGCATTTAAATACCCAACGCGATGTCGGCTGTAACACGATAAACGGCCCGCTGACCTTTTGCTGAGCCAATGCATCCTGCACTTTCTGTTTATCTGCCGCACTAAAGTGCATTGAGGCTTTTGCACCTTCCGCGCTGATACCTAGCGGCTCAAGCGCCGCCATATTCTGCTCGACGGTATGCAATTGATTATGTGTTTTTGTCGAAACCAGATAGGTATGGCACCAACGCCACAGGGCGTGATCACGTTTGGCGTAGGCAAACCCAATACGCACCGGAGCAGCTGAAAAACGCGTGATAATCGCGCTACGCCACTGGTCGGCGAGGTTAATCACCAGGTCATAATGACAGGCACGTACAGCTGAAAGCAGAGCCATCTCGTGGCGGAACTTCTGCCAGCCGCCCTCTTTTTTCCAGTTGCGGTCAATGATGTGCAACTGGCGAATCGCGGGGTGCGCTTCCAGCATCGGCCGCGTCTCTTTGTACAACAGGACGTCGATGTTGGCCTGGGGATAGCGTTGGCGGAGCGCATTGATAACGGGCGTGGTCAGCAGCATATCGCCGTGATGGCGTAGCTTGATCAGCAGAATGTTTTTCGGTGCAAATTGGACTGGAATCGGGCTTGCCATACTCAAATGATCTCAAATTTCAGTGAGCTGATTGTAGGGCAAACCCCTATAGGGCGAAAGCCAGCCGCGACGCTTATTTGTTACGCCAGCGATAAATGCGACTCAGCCATAACAGCAGTTGATACCACTGCCGCGCGCCGCGTGCATTACGCAGCATCCGTTTATGGGTTTGCGTGGCAAACAGATCCGCAATCATCGCCTGCCGTGCGCTCTCTTCCGGTTCACGGCGAATGGAATGGCAGACGCTGAGCGCTTCACGCGTAATTTGATAATGGAATGCGGGATAGATTTTAACTTTATCGCGATAGCGTGCATTGATCTCTTCCAGCATCTGCGCGATTTTCAGGTAATGGCGTTGATACTCGACATTTCGTTGACCGGTGCGTTTGCGGTTGCTGATGGAGGCATCGTGCAGGTAGTAGCGGTAGAGCATTTGATCGGTGTAGCGCACGCGTTTGGCGTTGAACATGAACTCTGTGGTCCAGGGAATATCCTGATGATGCAATCCCGGTTCGAAAGTGAGATTGTTTTGTTCAATCAGTTCACGGCGATAAATACCTAGCCATACAACATGCATATATCGATGGGTTTTCAAGGCTTTGTTGAGCCATTCTGGTCCACTTAACACCGCTGTGCTGGTTAAGCGATCCAGTGGGATGAGCGGTTTGGTTGTTTGGCTGGCTTTGAAAAACCACTCTGCATTACATTGTGCGGCGTCTAAATCATCCCGTTCTGCCATCTCCACCAGCGTTTGATACATCGCCGGGTTCATGGTGTCATCGGCATCCGGGAAAGTAACGTATTTCCCGCGCGCCATTGCGAGCCCGGCATTGCGCGCACGCGACACGCCGCCATTGGCTTGGTGAATGACCCGTACCTGAGGATACTGGCGCGCATAAGCCTCAGCCCGTTCGCCGGAACCATCAGTGGAGCCATCATCGACAATGATGATTTCGAGATTTATCAGCGATTGCATCAGTAGAGACTGCATAAACGTCTCGAACATCGCGCCAGCGTTGAACATGGGTGTAATGATGGAAAGTGCGGGATTATCAAGCGACATTGTTATTTATGGTTTTATGAATTATTTACGATTTTCTAACGTTAATTATTGCTAAGAAATTCAGAACTTTTTGGACATTAATGGTCAAAAGTAGTTAGCTCGCTAGCATTTTTGCGCTTTTAGGAACGGTTCTGGCCGGAATGTTTGGCATCAATCCTTTTTACCCTGGGCATCAGTATGAAAAACATCCTTGTTATCCGACGCGATAACATTGGCGATATGGTGTGTACCACTCCACTGCTGGAAGGTTTGAAACGCACTTTTCCTGACGCAAAAATCACCCTACTGGTTAATAAGATTGCTCAGGATGTGGTGAGCCATAATCCTCACGTTGACCGTCTGTATGTCTACAAAAAAGCCAAACATCGCGGTAAGAACGAAACCACACTCGGTGTTTACTGGCAGCGCGTAAAAATCATGCTGGCACTGCGTAAAACGCGCTTTGATGCCACGATTTTGGCTAATCCGGTGCCGTGCAAATACAGCTTACGCCTGGCGAATATGGCCGGCGCGCACAATATTATTGGCGCTGCTTTGCCCGACGTTCAGCTGGATCATCCGTTCCGTAAAAGCGATTTTCAGGGCAGCCATCAGGTCGAACATACCTTTTCTTACCTCTCGGCATTGACTGATAGCTTGCCTGCCGTGCCATCTGTGAATCTTTATCTCGCAGATGCAGAACGTGAAGCCGCGAAAGCGCGGGTTGCACAAAGCTTCGCCTCACCGGGCAGGGTATATGGTGTGCACATCAGCAGCCGCAGCCCTAAGCGTCGCTGGCCGATAGCCAGTTATGCGGCTTTTATCAATAAGCTGCTGGAAGATGAGCAGGCGCGCGTGCTGGTGTTTTGGTCGCCTCAAGGCACGTTGGATGTCCATGACAAAGGCGATGCGGCACGTGCTGATGAGTTGATGCAGTTGGTCAATTCACCGCGCGTAGCGCGCTATCCCACCGCATCGGTGCGGGAAGTCATCGCAGGCTTTGATTGCTGCGAGCAAATTTTGTGTAGCGATGGGGGGCAGATGCATCTTGCCGCCGGGCTGCATAAAAAGCAGGTTGTGTTCTTTGGCGATACCAATGCGACGTTGTGGCATCCATGGTCGGGTGAGTACCAGATTATGCAGACCGATTCCGGTGAATGCACTGATATCGCACTGGAAACGGTCTGGCAGGCGTGGCAAAAACTTAACGTGCAGGCTGCTGTAGCCTAAAACTGTCGTGGTATTCAGACAGGGTCTGACCAACAAAACGGGGCGCTAACCAACTAAAGAGCGCCTCTAAATCCGCATAAAGTTGTTCGATATCGCGTTCGTTTTTAAACGTTGGGCTGCCGTCTGGCATGAACTCAGAACTGTGCAGCATAAATTCCGTGTAATTATTGCCTTCTGCCAGCGACATTTCGACCACACGTTGCATATCCGCAAGATTACCGCCGGACGGGCGCAGCCAATGTACGGCGGGGCTTTTTTGCTTGCCGCGAAGTCGATACAGACTTTGTTTGAAGGTATTCATCAAAGGCGAGTATTTGTATTGAATACTCATAGGGATTTCGAGCAGTGAAGAGTTGCCGCTGCGTGAGATATCCTGCGGATCGATGAAATAAGGTTTGAACGGAAAATCTGTATAGTTAGTGCCGCCTTTACCCTGTGGCGCGCCGCGTGTGTAGGACCAGTTCACGCGCGGGGTAACGGAACAATCCACCTGATAGCCTAATTCGGTGAGAATGGCGGCATAGCGTTCATCAAATGCCCAGCGCCCTGCACGATGGCTCAGCATTTTGGTCTGGAACTTTTCTTCCAACAGATCAGTCATATAAACGACTTTATCGCGCAGCACGGTATCCGGGTATTCGACCAGGAAAGGCTGCCAACGCCAGTCATCATCGGTGAGTGGAGCTTCTGGCGGACTGTTCCATGCATGCAGATGCATGCCAATCTCACCTTGTTTGCGCGCGATGACATCTTTACCGAATTCCACAAAAGCAGGATCCATCGCCATTTCATAGTTGGTCAGCCAGGTGGGTTTAAAACCATAACGCTCGCACAGGTCCTGAAAACGTGGCAGATAGCCGGTATTTTCGGTGGTGATTGAACGGTGATTGCGCCAAAGGTTGTCGCCTTCAGTGTCAATGGTAATAAGGAACGCGTGCCGGGTCATGTTCGCCGCCTGAAGCCAATAAAATCGCAATGTTACGCTGAGCCATTCAGTGACGCAAAACTATTTGCCCGGGCAGGAAACAGGCGAAAAGCACGAAGGATCTGCGCTACTATCCTGGCCAGGACTGCAGGCAATCACATGTTATTTCATTCAGACAGGTAGAATATTTTGTCAAAACGCATACTCATGGTGATAGATGGATTGCCGGGCGGCGGCGCTGAAAAAGTGGTTCTGACGCTGGTCACCGGTATGCTGGCACAGGGGCACCGTGTATCACTGTTTTC
This sequence comes from Pantoea sp. S61, assembly GCF_016625145.1. Classification (NCBI taxonomy): domain Bacteria; kingdom Pseudomonadati; phylum Pseudomonadota; class Gammaproteobacteria; order Enterobacterales; family Erwiniaceae; genus Pantoea; species Pantoea sp. S61. Next base: position 61,287 of record NZ_JACVUO010000017.1, on the reverse strand, counting down.
CCTGCGAAAAGTGTGCGAATACCCCTTGCCGCAGGGAGTGGATTATCAGGTCATTCTGGACACCAATCGTCGACCCTGGCGCAAACTCACCGAGCTGAGTCGTCGGGCCCGTTTGCTGGACGCAGCAATACAACAGGCGGAGAAAACGGCAGGTGAATTTGATCTTGTGGTGTCTCATCTGCACAAAACCGACCGTATTGTGCGTCGAAGTCGCGCGCTGGATGCGAAGAAAACCTGGTTCTGCCTGCATGGCGTGTTTTCAGCCTCCTATCTTGGGCATCGCACCGGATTATCACGCTGGTTAAAGGCGCGTAAAATCCAGCAGGTTTATCAGGGGCGTAACGTGGTGGGCGTTTCACCCGCCGTGCTGGAGGATTTGAAAGAGGCCTTTGCTGTGAAGCTCACAGGCGAAGCGGTGATTGGCAATCCGTTCGATATTGCACTGATTCGGCAGTTGGCAGCAGAGCCCGCTGAAGTGCCTGAGTCCGGTTTTCTGGTGCATGTCGGGCGCTTCCACGAAACTAAACGGCATGATCGCCTGTTAAAGGCTTACGCATTAAGCAATATTCAGTTGCCGTTGGTGTTATTGGGGCAGGGATCGGCACAGCGTAAAGCCGCTTTAGAAGCCCAGGCACAAGCGCTAGGGATTGCCGATCGTGTTATTTTCCAGGGCTTTACACAAAACCCTTATGCATGGATCAGCCGGGCGACAATGCTGATCGTCAGTTCGGATAGCGAGGGTTTTGGTAATGTGCTGATCGAAGCCGTATTGTGTGGCACGCCTGTCGTCAGTACGCGTTGTCCGGGTGGCCCGATGTGGCTGTTGCAAGGTGATTTAGCGCGCGGCCTGGCGGATCTCAATCCTGAATCGCTGGCAGCAGCAATGTGTGACATTTATCAGCGCCCGCCGTTGTTAGCAGCGGATGCCTTTGCCGAATTTGATACGGAGGCAATCTGTCAGCAATATCTGGCGCTGATTAAGTGAATCCATGGGAGGCCCAAAAGCCTCCCTGTGAATCCTTAATCCCAGCTCAATACCACTTTTCCTGAACGCCCGGATCGCATCTCGTCAAATCCCTGCTGGAATTCATCGATGTGGTAGCGATGTGTGATGATAGGCGTTAAATCGAGGCCGGATTGAATCAACGCTGCCATTTTGTACCAGGTTTCAAACATCTCGCGGCCATAGATGCCTTTGATGAACAGTCCTTTGAAGATCACCAGATTCCAATCGATCGCCATCTCGCCCGGCGGAATGCCCAGTAGAGCGATTCGCCCACCATGGTTCATCACCTCCAGCAGGGTGCGGAACGCGGGAGGCGCGCCAGACATCTCCAGCCCGACATCGAAACCTTCGGTCATACCCAGCTCAGCCATCACATCGCGCAGATTTTCCTGCGCCACATTGACGGCGCGTGTCACACCCATCTGGCGTGCCAGACCGAGGCGATATTCATTGATATCGGTGATGACCACATTGCGTGCGCCTACATGTTTGCACACCGCTGCAGCCATAATACCAATGGGGCCAGCGCCAGAGATCAGCACATCCTCGCCGACCAGATCAAACGAGAGCGCGGTATGCACGGCGTTGCCAAAGGGATCGAAAATCGCTGCCAGCTCGTCAGAGATATTGTCGGGAATCTTGAAAGCGTTAAATGCAGGGATGACCAGATACTCAGCAAAACAGCCCTGACGATTGACGCCGACACCCACGGTATTGCGGCACAAGTGAGTGCGACCGGCGCGGCAATTTCGGCAGTGACCGCAGGTGATATGACCTTCGCCGGACACACGATCGCCAAGGGCAAAGCCTCTTACCTCTTCGCCCATACCGACGACTTCGCCGACATATTCATGGCCAGTGATCATTGGAACGGGAATAGTTTTACGCGACCAATCATCCCAGTTGTATATGTGAACATCGGTGCCGCAAATTGCGGTTTTACGAATTTTAATCAGCAGGTCGTTGTGACCAGGTTCCGGAATCGGTGCATCCTTCACCATCCAGATACCTTCTTCGGCTTTGAGTTTGGCCAATGCTTTCATCGTTCTGCTCCTGCGATCACGCCCAACTGTCGGCCAATGCGAGTGAAGGCGGCAACGGCATGTTCCAGTTGTGCCTGCGTATGACCTGCAGATATCTGAGTGCGGATGCGTGCCTGACCTTGCGGCACCACCGGATAAAAGAAGCCTGTGACGTAGATGCCCTCTTTTTGCAGCAGGCTGGCAAACTGCTGAGCCACTTTTGCATCGCCAAGCATCACCGGAATGATGGCGTGGTCAGCACCCGCCAGCGTAAAGCCGGCTGCGGTCATCTTCTCGCGGAAGAATCGGGCGTTATCCCAAAGGCGCTGGCGTAACCCATCGCCTTCACTGAGCAGGTCTAACACCCGCAGCGAGGCGGCGACGATGGTAGGTGCCAGGGAGTTGGAAAATAGGTAAGGGCGTGAACGCTGGCGTAGCCATTCAACCACCTCTTTTTTCGCAGCCACATAGCCACCGGAAGCACCACCTAGCGCTTTGCCTAATGTGCCAGTCAGGATATCTACGCGATCCATTACGCCGCAGTATTCATGGGTGCCACGCCCAGTTGCACCGACAAAACCGACCGCATGGGAATCATCAATCATCACCAATGCGTCAAATTCGTCGGCCAAATCGCAAATGCCTTGCAGATTGGCAATCACGCCATCCATCGAGAACACACCGTCTGTGGCGATCAGAATATGGCGTGCACCTTTATCACGCGCTTCCTCTAACCGAGCACGTAACTCAGACATATCGTTGTTGGCATAGCGATAGCGCTGGGCTTTACACAGGCGTACGCCATCGATAATTGAGGCATGATTGAGTGCATCAGAGATGATGGCATCTTCCGCACTGAGCAGTGTTTCAAACAGACCGCCATTGGCATCGAAGCAAGAGGAAAATAGGATGGCATCTTCCATGCCGAGAAAGGCCGCCAGCTTTTGTTCCAACTGCTGATGGATATCTTGTGTGCCGCAGATAAAGCGCACGGATGCCATGCCGAAGCCGTGGGAATCCATGCCTTCTTTGGCGGCCTGAATAAGTGCGGGGTGATTCGCCAGACCGAGATAGTTGTTGGCGCAGAAGTTAATCACCGGAGGACTATTAGCGACATGGATCTCAGCCTGCTGCGCCGACGTGATGGTACGTTCTTGTTTGAACAATCCATCGCTACGTGTTGTCTCAAGCTGTTGACGGATTTGCGAATAAAACTGACTGGACATGATTCTGCTCCTCAGATAGCAAAATTTTGGCACATATTACTGATCAGGACGCATCGTGCCGACATTTCCGCCAGAGAAATCTTCGTTTTGCAGCATAGTTCACGCGATGGATGCAAATTGTGCAGCGGTTACGGAGTCATCTGGCTGCCTGCCGCGGGCTGAAATGTTATGATGTTAGGCATTCGTGCGTGAAACCTCCTGTTTCACCCCAACTGTTTAAAGGCAAAGCATATGATTATCGTAACCGGTGGCGCTGGCATGATTGGCAGCAACATTGTTAAAGCGCTGAACGATCGCGGTCTTACCGATATTCTGGTGGTGGATAATCTGAAAGATGGCACCAAATTCGTGAATCTCGCAGATCTGGATATCGCAGACTACATGGACAAAGAAGAGTTCCTCTCTTACATCATGTCCGGCGAAGATCTGGGTCCAATCGAAGCGGTATTCCATGAAGGTGCCTGCTCGGCGACCACAGAGTGGGATGGCAAGTACATGATGGATAACAACTATCAGTACTCGAAAGACTTGCTGCATTTCTGCCTGGAACGCGAAATTCCTTTCCTTTACGCCTCTTCAGCGGCCACTTACGGTGGCCGCAATGAAAACTTCATTGAAGAGCGCCAGTACGAGCAGCCGCTGAACGTCTATGGCTACTCGAAAATGCTCTTCGACCACTACGTGCGTCAGATTATGCCGGAAGCCGATTCTCCAGTGTGTGGGTTCCGCTATTTCAACGTTTACGGCCCACGCGAAGGTCACAAAGGCGGTATGGCGAGTGTGGCTTTCCACCTCAATACTCAGATCAGCAATGGTGAAAATCCAAAGCTGTTTGAAGGTAGCGACGATTTCCGCCGCGATTTCATCCATGTTGACGATGTTGTTGCGGTAAACCTGTGGTGCTGGGAAAACGGTGTATCTGGCATCTACAACTGTGGTACAGGCCGTGCGGAGTCCTTCCAGGAAGTCGCCGATGCAGTGCTGAAGTTCCATCAGCAAGGCCAGATCGAATACATCCCGTTCCCTGAGAAACTGAAAGGCCGCTATCAGGCATTCACTCAGGCGGACCTGACCAATCTGCGCGCAGCGGGTTATGACAAGCCATTCAAAACCGTTGCTCAGGGTGTGGGTGAATACATGACCTGGCTCAATCGTAAAGCATAAGGAAACCGGCACCAGCGATGAAAATTCTGGTCATTGGCCCTTCCTGGGTCGGCGATATGATGATGTCGCAAAGTCTCTATCGCACGCTCAAGGCTGAGCACCCGGATGCGGTCATTGATGTGATGGCACCGGCATGGTGTCGGCCACTGCTGTCACGGATGCCGGAAGTCAATCAAGCGCTGGCGATGCCACTGGGCCATGGTGCTTTGGCACTGGGTGAAAGGCGGCGTTTAGGGAAATCCCTTCAGGCCAGCGGTTATGACCGTGCTTATGTGCTGCCGAATTCGTTCAAATCAGCACTGGTGCCGTTCTTTGCAGGTATTAAGCGCCGTGTCGGCTGGCGCGGTGAGATGCGCTATGGCGTGTTGAACGATGTGCGTGTGCTGGATAAAGCCGCGTTTCCGCTGATGGTGGAGCGCTATGTTGCACTGGGCTACGACAAACCCATCGCCTCCGCTCAACAGTTGCCGCAGCCATTACTGTGGCCACAGTTGCGTGTCGATGAAGACGAGAAGCGCATGACGGCAGCGCAGTTTTCTTTGTCGGCCGATCGTCCTGCTATAGGGTTCTGCCCTGGTGCCGAATTTGGTCCAGCGAAACGCTGGCCGCACTATCATTACGCTGCGCTTGCTGAACAACTAATTGGCGAAGGGTACCAGGTGGTGTTGTTCGGTTCCGCGAAAGATCGCGAAACCGGTGACACTATCGTTCAAACGATATCGGAATCAGCGCGGGTACACTGCAAAAATCTGGCCGGCGATACGCAATTAGAACAAGCGGTAATCTTAATCGCACATTGTGCGGCTATCGTCAGTAATGATTCCGGGTTGATGCACATTGCCGCCGCACTGAACCGTCCTTTGGTCGCCTTGTATGGCCCAAGTAGCCCGGATTTCACACCACCGCTGTCTCATCAGGCGCGCGTAATTCGTTTAATCTCCGGCTATCACAAAGTACGCAAAGGTGATGCCGAAGAGGGTTATCACCAAAGTCTCATTGATATTCAGCCGGCTCGAGTTCATCAGGAACTCAGCACGCTGCTGCATTTGGTGCAGGAGTAGCCATGCACGTTTTGATTGTAAAAACCTCCTCAATGGGGGACGTGCTGCACACCTTACCGGCGCTCACTGATGCGATGCAGGCTATTCCCGGCATTCGTTTTGATTGGGTTGTCGAAGAGAATTTTGCACAGATCCCCAGTTGGCATCCGGCAGTGGATAAAGTGCTGCCGGTGGCGATTCGTCGCTGGCGTAAACATTGGTTTGGCAGTCAGCAGCGTGAAGAGCGCGTCTTATTCAAACGTGAGCTGCAATCGCGCCAGTATGATGTGGTGATTGATGCCCAGGGGTTGATCAAAAGCGCTGCGCTGGTGACGCGCCTGGCTAAAGGCGTTAAGCATGGACAAGACAGCCGCAGCGCGCGGGAACCCTTTGCCAGCTGGTGGTATGACAAACGCCATGAAATTAATAAACAGCAACACGCGGTTGAACGCACACGTGAGCTATTTGCGAAAAGCCTGGATTATGCGAAACCGGAGACCCAGGGTGATTATGCCATTGCGGGACATTTCCTTTCCACGCTGCCCAACGATGCGCATCAATACCTGGTGTTTCTGCACGCGACCACCCGCGATAACAAACATTGGCCAGAGGCGCACTGGCGCGAACTTATTGAACGGGTACAGCCGACGGGTCTGCGGGTGAAACTGCCGTGGGGTGCTGAACATGAGCATCAGCGTGCATTAAGAATGGCGGAAGGTTTTGACCACGTTGAGGTGCTACCAAAATTAGCGCTGGAACAAGTGGCACAGCAGTTGGCGGGGGCACGCGCTGTCGTTTCGGTCGACACGGGTTTGAGTCACTTGACCGCCGCGCTGGACCGCCCGAATATTACGCTGTTTGGTCCAACTGATCCGGGGCTGATTGGGGGGTATGGGAAGAATCAGCATGAGCTACGCGGTGCAGGTGGCACAATGCAGGCGATATCCGCCGTGAGCGTAATGGAAAAATTGCGGGAATTGCTTTGAATGGGATCAATATTTAAACAAATCTATCGTTATACCCATGAACGAGCTTATCGGCACAATGAAAATTTTTGGCCTCATATCAGAATTCAACGTGGAGCAGAAGACCATATTGAACGGCTAGTCTGGCGAAAAAATGAAATAAAAATTGAAGCATTAGATTCATTACGTAAAACCGTTACCAATGATATGACGATACTGGCAACGGGCCCGTCAGTGAATGATCTCGATTTTGAATTACTTTCAGAAACGACATTTATTGGTGTTAATGGCGCTTATCACCTACGAGATAAAGTCGTATTTTCATATTATGTTATTGTCGATCGCGGTTTTGTTGAGAACCGTTTTGATATTGTCGGAAAAGTACTGGACGACCCTGAGTTGACGCTCTTTACAACAGTTCATTGCCTCAATGATATGTTGAATTGCGTTGGAGTCGATAAGATAAAGTGTCGTTTGGCTATTATTGAAGATCTGAGTTATAAGATATTTCGAAAATCAGTAGTACCTGCTGAGTATGCTTTGAATTTCAATGATAATAAAGGATTGTCAGTCTATCCGACCGATCCATTATCAGGTTTTTCATGGGATATCCGACAAGGTATTTTTGATGCGGGAACAGTGGCCTATTGGGCGTTGCAAATAGCCGTATGGCTCAGCTCAAATCGTATACTGTTAGCAGGGGTTGATATGAATAATTTTTCATCCCCACGGTTTTATGAAAATGAAAATAATAAGCAGAAAAGCTTTTTAGGGGAAAACTTTAATCAAGTGATAAAGCCCGCATTCTTGAATGCCAGCAGCGAGCTTAATCATGCAGGGATAAAAGTTTACAATTTGTCTATGAATAGTGGACTGACAGAGGAAATTTTCGAGAAGGCGACGCCAGATGTCATTTTTAAAAAAAACTGAAAGTTTAGAAGTTATTGCATCTATTTCTTTTATGGCATTTTTATTTCTAATGACCATATTTACAGGTGTTGGAAAAGTAAATAATTTATTTCATCTGTCGATTACAGCGATGATGATATTTTTGTTTGTCCAGCGAAAAAAGCTTAGTCTTTCCGAGCCATATCCCTGGAAGTCAATAGGCGTTATTGCACTATTCCTCATTTATTACAGTATTACGAACTTATGGACAAGTGTTCCAGAGAATATAATTTCAACTCTGAAGCATACCGGTTATCTTCTTTTTTTCGTTTGTATGTTTGATTACTGTATTAAGCGTTATGGTTTGCTGAAGGTTTATGGTTGCATTTTTTCCGGATGTTTTATTGTCCTTGTTTTGACATTTATGTTGGTAGACAAGAACACGCTACTGACTAATAGACTTGAAAACGGTTTTTTTGCCGCACCAAAGAATGTCATTGATCTCGGCGGATATTTTGCTCTTGGTATTTTAAGCGCACTGATTATTGCTCGTGAGTCAGGCAGGCATTGGATTTACATACCTGCATCGTTGCTCTTTATTGGCTTGATATTGACGCAAAGTCGAGGTCCGTTATTGGCTTTAATAGTTTCTTTAGCTATTTTACTTGCTAAATATAAACATGTTCACCTTAAACATGTTTTGTATATCATGATTTCAATTGCTACTATTTTATTATTCTTCTACTTTACCGATTATGGCAGTGATTTTTATGCACGCATTGTTTCCTCTTATGCCCAGAGTTTTATCAGATTTGGAATCTGGAATCATGCCATTTCAGATGCAATGATTCATCCCTATTTCGGTTGGGGGTTTGATAAGCAGCTGATATTCGTAAACAGTATTGGTCAACATGTTATAACCACACACAGTATTTATATATCGGCTTTCTTAAAAGGCGGTGTGGTGGGTGTGCTATTTATGGCATCTCTCATCCTGGTTGGCTTGTATCATGCGTATAGAAAGTATCATCAAGGCATGGGGTTAGAAGCCTCAATTTATCTCTTCTCTTTGATGTTTTTTGTTACTCAGGGGATGTTTGTGATTGGTGGACCTGGAGAAACATGGGTATTATTCTGGTTGCCATTAGCGATAGTTTTGTCATCCCGTAAGGCCTAGATAAAAACCACTACCAGATCGCTTGCTATCTGGTAGTGTAATTTTAGACTGAAATATTTTTCATCATCACGTTATAAACCTGATCAACGCTTATTTTTCTTAATGGGTAATGCGGATCATCATTAGATTCAGGTTCAATTCTGATAGTCTGATGAATGTGCAAATCCTGATAAGGTCCTGTATGTCTGGGATTAGCACTGACATAAAGACTCACTGTCGGCGTTTCTGCCGTGATAGCAATATGTAGTGGTCCGGTGTCACCTGTGATCAACACATCAAGGTTTTTAATTATCTGTAAGAGTTCAGGTAGGCGAGTCTTACCAATATAAGAGTGAACCCTTGAATGGTATTTATTTTTTAATAAATCAAAGAATGATTTTTCAATATTTTTATCCTGGGCGGCACCAGTCAATACTATTTTTGCATCTTTGTGATTTTCTAAAATACGCTCTGCTAGTTCAGAAAAATGTTCAACTGGCCAGCAACGGTTTTTCCCGGACGCCCCCATTTGAAAGCCAATTACAGGTCGATAGTTTTCACGTGCTACAGAGTGAATTGCAATGGGAAATTGCATTCTGATGTCTGTTGTATTGCATCCAAGAATACTAATCAGGTCGAGTTTGCGCTGAATAATATGAACATCTGTTGCCGATGAATAATGATCTATCCAGTGATTAAAGACAGTGTTGTCACTTCTGAAATTATCTCTGATAATGTATTTTGAGCCAGACAGGCGTGCGCAGAGAATGTCATAGCCTAATGTCGAATGCAGTAGCACAGTCATATCAGGTTTGAATTTTCTCATTCTCCTGATTACGCGATGGGAATGAACTATTTTATTATCCCAAATGACTATTTCATCAAACCATTGACTTTTTTCAACGAGATCACGGTTTTTATCACTGGATACCAGCATGAGCCTGGCCTCTGGATAGCGATGCTTTATGGCTTTGATCGCAGGAGTATTAAAAAGTAGATCTCCTAATGCGGTCGTTGAGAAAATAACAATGCGCTTAAACTCATGATTTGAGCTTAGCGGTGTCTTGTTTTTGTCAATCTGGCTCAGTCTGGCATGTAAACTGAGTACGTTATTGATGACGTTTATTTTCCAAAGCTTTTTCATTATTCCAATTCACCCTAAGAACCTGGCAAATTTGACATCAGTCGCGGGAATTAATTTCGTAATGATAACGAAAAAAACGTTAGCCCCGAATGGGACTAACGCTAATTTTCAAAAACGTTGATGATTGGGTTAAAAAAGTAAACCTAACTGATTGATTAACTTACTACCTGCCACATTTTCAATCACTATTTCAACGGCTCGACTTTGCGGCACGGGTGTCAGTGGTTTACTGACCTTACACACGCCTGGAGCACGGAATTTCGGTCCCGGAGATTTATCGGTTGTCGGCGGTGTTTTACCCTGATGCACAGGCTCATTCAGCAACTGACTCGGGCGTACCAGCGTAATATCGGCTGGCAGTGATGGCAGCATCTGTTGCAGCACACGAACGGTGGTGGGATGCGGATGACCAATCGCAATGGCATAACCATCGCGCTGTGCCAGTTTTACGGCACGGGTAAACTGTTCACGGATCGCTGCTTCATTCTGGCTATCATCAAGGAATACCCGGCGTTTCAGCACTTTAACATGCGTACCTTGCGCTGCGGGAACGGACTGGCTATTACCAATCGTCATGCTATCGAGAAAGTAGTAATTGTACTGATTTAGCACTTGCATCACTTTCTGCATGCCGGGCAGGCTAGAGGTCATTTTGCTGCCCATATGGTTATTCAAACCTACGGCGAAAGGCACTTTACCCGAGGCATCCCGCACAATGCGTGCGATCTCTTCACTGCTCATCTCTGGGGTTAAGGTATCTTTTTCCAACGGTTGTTTACTGAGTGGTGCCATTGGCAAGTGAATCAACACCTCATGACCGCCCTGATGTGCTTTTGTCGCCATCTCACGAGCATGAGGTGCATTCGGCAGTACAGCGACCGAAATCGCAGCAGGCATTTGCAGCACTTTATTCTCTTCAACCGGACGATAACCGAAGTCATCAATCACAATTGAGAGTTTACCTGCCTGAGCCGATAGTGTGAAAAACAGTGCGCAGAACGCAATTGAGAGCTTTTGAGGCTGAAACAACACTTATCTTCCTAACCACGGTAGTGGATTGACGGCCTGTCCCTGACGTCGGATTTCAAAGTAGAGCGAAGGCGTCCCGCGGCCGCCACTGGTACCCACAAGGGCGATAGGCTGTCCTGCCTTCACCTGAGTACCCACGCTCACCAGCGCACTTTGGTTGTAGCCATAAAGACTCATATCGCCTTTACCATGTTCCAATACCACAACCAGACCGTAGCCTTGCAGCCAGTCGGCCATCAGTACGCGTCCATCGGCGATGGCTTTCACTTCGGTGCCTTCTGGTGCATCAATCACCAGACCTTTCCAGCGCAGCTCACCCTGCATGGATTCACCGAAGCGGTGTTCAATACGTCCCTTCACCGGCCACACCGCCTGCCCACCAGGCTTACCGAGGCCACCGGTGCGTGCCATCAACTCACGTTCGCTTTGTGTGGGTTGATAGCTTGATCCCTTGGCTTTTGCCTGCGCCTGACGCTGGCGTACTTTTTCTGCCTCGCGTGCTTCACGTTCGGCACGCTCACGCGCTTCGCGTTCGGCTTTGGCAATTTTATCCTGCAGACGGCTTTCGTTTTCTCGCATCTCAACCAAATCCGCCTGATCTTTTTCCAGCGAGCTTTCCAGTACCGTCAGGGTTTTCTTGCGTGCCGCACTGGCGGTTTCCAGTTTGGCCTGCTGCGACTGCTGTTGGGCTAACAGGGATTTTTGTTGTTCCTGCTTACCTTGCAATGCCTGCCGCTGCTCGGCCAACTGTTGCTGAGTTTGTTTGAGATCGTCGATGTTTTTCTGGCGTGCAGCATTAAGGTAGCCGAAATAGGCAAGAATGCGTTCACTGCGCTGTGCTTCTTCACCGCCCAGCAGCAGCTGTAACCCATTATGCTGGCCTTGTCGGAAAGCCGCATCCAATTGCTGAGCCAGCAGTTTTTCCTGCTGAGCCTGCTGTTTTTCCAGACGAGAAATGGAGGTGGTAATTTGCGTGATTTCACCGTCAAGCGCGGTCAAACTATTGCGCGTTTCCCGAAGCTGCCGGCTGGCTTGCGCAATCACTTTTTCCTGACTTTGCAGTTGATCGAGAAGTTTGCTGCGCTGTAATTTCTGCGCTTTAACGCTTTTCTCTTTGTCAGCAATATCCTGCTGAATGGACTTGAGCTGAGTTTTACTGTCATCCGCACTGTGGGCGTAAACGGGCAATAACAGTGCGCCCGCGCAGAGCAAGCTCAGGGAGATTTCGGACCAGCGAAATAACAACGGATGCGCTGGGCCGTTGTGACAGGTCCTTGTGTGTGTAACGGTCGCTTTTCCCTTCATAGTCGATAATTATTCCACGATGAACAGCCGCTTACCAGTTATCCCGGGCGGGTTTTGCTTTACGAAAGATGTCGGTGCCGAGCTTAGCGGCATAAACCTTGACTCAATTTTGCGATTAGAACACTTTTTTTGGAAAATGACGCACAAATCGTAACTCTGCCCGCTTCGCGACTGTACATGCTAAGTGGCGCAGGTATACTCAGAACCCTTGTTTTAGCTTATTAGCCCGGTCTGGAGTCGTTACCCCTCATGCAAGAAATTATGCAGTTTGCAAGCAATCACACCATCCTTAGTCTGGCATGGGTTGTTTTACTCGTTCTGGTGATTGTGACCACCGTTAAAGGAATGTTCTCTAAGGTAAAAACCATCAGCCGTGGTGAAGCAACCCACCTGATCAACAAAGAGGATGCGGTGGTTGTAGACGTGCGTTCGCGCGATGATTATCGCAAAGGGCACATTTCAGGTGCGGTGAATATTGCAGCGGCTGACATCAAAAAAGGGAGCTTTGCCGAACTGGAAAAGCACAAGTCCCAGCCCATAATTGTGGTATGTGCCACTGGTCAGAGCGCAGGTGAGTCAGCCGCTAAATTGAGCGCTGAAGGTTTTGAAAAAGTCTCCGTGCTGAAAGATGGCGTGAGCGGCTGGAGTGGTGAGAATCTGCCGCTGGTACGCGGTAAATAATTCCCAGAGGTAACCGCATGGCTAATGTTGAGATTTACACCAAAGTCACATGCCCTTATTGCCACCGGGCAAAAGCATTGTTGGATCAGAAAGGTGTTTCGTTCCAGGAGATTCCTATTGATGGGAACGCGGCGAAACGTGAAGAGATGATTCAGCGAAGCGGGCGTACTACAGTTCCCCAGATTTTTATTGATGCGCAGCACATTGGTGGCTGTGACGATCTTTACGCGCTGGATGGGCGTCAGGGACTGGATCCCTTACTCCAGGCATAATTTTTCGGTCAGACAATTTAACTCACAGGATTTAGTAACATGTCAGAACATAGCACAAACGAAATGCAGTTCCAGATTCAACGTGTTTATACCAAAGATGTTTCTTACGAAGCGCCAAACGCGCCTCAGGTTTTCCAGAAAGAGTGGGAACCGGAAGTGAAACTGGATCTGGACACCGCTTCATCTCAGCTGGCTGATGAAGTCTATGAAGTTGTTCTGCGCGTTACCGTGACAGCAACCGTTGGTGAAGACACCGCATTCCTGTGCGAAGTTCAGCAGGCGGGTATCTTCACCATCGGCGGTATCGAAGGCACTCAGATGGCACATTGCCTCGGTGCATACTGCCCGAACATTCTGTTCCCGTATGCACGTGAATGCATCACCAGCCTCGTGTCTCGTGGTACTTTCCCTCAGCTCAATCTGGCGCCAGTTAACTTTGATGCCCTGTTCATGAACTATCTGCAGCAGCAAGGTGAAGGCGAAGCGCCACGTCAGGATGCCTGATGACTACCCTCAACGCTTCGATTAGCGTCATCGGTGCCGGCTCGTACGGCACCGCATTGGCCATTACGTTGGCTCGTAACGGCCATCCGGTTCTGCTTTGGGGCCACAATCCGCACAGTGTGGCACAGCTCCAGGCTGACCGATGTAATGCCGCTTTCCTGCCTGATGTACCTTTCCCTGACAATCTTGTTCCTGAAGCCGATTTGGCAACGGTGGTGAGTGCCAGTCGTGATCTGTTGGTGGTGGTACCCAGCCACGTGTTTGGTGATGTTCTCACCCAACTGAAGCCGCATCTGCGTGCAGATTCCCGAATTGTCTGGGCAACCAAAGGCCTCGAAAAAGAAACTGGCCGGCTTTTGCAGGATGTTGCGCGTGAAATCCTCGGCGATCAAATTCCGCTGGCCGTGGTTTCCGGCCCAACTTTCGCGAAAGAGCTTGCAGCGGGCCTGCCTACAGCGATAGCGCTGGCTGCCACTGACGCACAGTTCGCTGAAGATCTGCAGCAAAAACTGCATTGCGGTAAAAGCTTCCGCGTGTACAACAATCCAGACTTCATCGGCGTGCAATTGGGTGGCGCGGTGAAAAACGTGATTGCGATTGGTGCCGGTATTTCTGATGGCATCGGTTTTGGTGCCAACGCACGTACCGCGTTAATCACACGTGGATTAACTGAGATGAGCCGCCTCGGTGCTGCACTGGGTGCCGATCCCACTACCTTTATGGGCATGGCGGGGCTGGGCGATTTAGTACTGACCTGTACCGATAATCAATCCCGTAATCGTCGTTTTGGCATGATGCTGGGACAAGGCGAGAGCGTGGATGAGGCGCAGCGCATTATCGGACAAGTTGTAGAAGGGTATCGAAACACCAAAGAAGTCAAAGCATTGGCGGCGAGAATGGGTGTTGAAATGCCCATTACCGAGCAGATTTATCAGGTACTGTATTGCGAAAAATCGGCGCGAGAGGCAGCATTGAGTTTACTTGGCCGTGCAAGGAAGGACGAAAACAGCCAAAGCTGAAGCAGGATGCTCAGCTAAATCACCTGCAGCGCCTCTCAGGCGCTTTTTTTATCGGGAGCACAGAGCAATGTCGTCAGAAGAGTTAGAACTGGTCTGGAACAACATCAAAGCTGAAGCCAGAGCGCTGGCTGATTGTGAACCCATGCTGGCCAGCTTTTATCACGCGACTTTGCTCAAGCACGAAAATCTTGGCAGCGCACTAAGCTACATGCTGGCGAACAAACTCGCCAACCCGATCATGCCAGCTATTGCGGTACGTGAAATCGTTGAGGAAGCGTATCGCGAAGATCCAGAGATGATTGTCTCTGCAGCTTACGATATTCAAGCCGTGCGCCAGCGCGATCCTGCCGTTGATAAGTATTCAACGCCATTGCTGTATCTGAAAGGCTTCCATGCATTACAGGCTTATCGCATCGGCCACTGGCTCTGGAAAGAGGGCCGCCGCGCGTTAGCCGTCTATTTGCAGAACGAAATATCCGTCTCCTTTGCAGTGGATATTCACCCAGCAGCTCGTATTGGTCGCGGCATCATGCTCGATCATGCTACCGGTATCGTGATTGGTGAAACCGCCGTAGTAGAAAATGACGTGTCGATTTTGCAGTCGGTAACGCTTGGTGGTACCGGAAAAACCAGCGGCGATCGCCATCCGAAAATCCGTGAAGGTGTGATGATTGGCGCAGGTGCCAAGATTCTCGGTAACATAGAAGTGGGGCGCGGCGCGAAAATTGGCGCGGGTTCGGTGGTACTACAACCGGTGCCGCCGCATACCACGGCAGCCGGTGTACCTGCGCGTATCGTTGGCAAACCCACCAGCGATAAACCTTCGATGGATATGGACCAACTCTTCAACGGCGCGGGCTTTGAGTACGGCGACGGAATTTAGCTCTTGATCAGCGCGCCAGCATAATCAAGCTGGCGCCACGCTTCATAAACCACCACAGATACCGCATTCGACAGATTCATACTGCGACTTTCAGCCATCATCGGGATGCGGATCTTCTGCTCTGCTGGCAGCGCGTTCAGTATCTCTGCCGGCAAACCACGGCTCTCAGGACCAAACAACAAATAATCCCCTTTCCGATAGCTCACAGCGCTATGGGCAGGTGTACCTTTGGTGGTGAGTGCAAACAGGCGCTGTGGTGCTTCAGACTCGATAAACGCGGCGTAATTGGCGTGTTTTTTTAGCGAGGTGTATTCGTGGTAATCGAGCCCGGCACGGCGCAGACGCTTGTCATCCCAGGCAAAGCCCAGCGGCTCAATCAGATGCAACTGGAAGCCTGTATTGGCACACAAGCGGATAATATTGCCCGTATTTGGCGGGATTTCAGGTTCAAATAAAACGATGTTCAGCATAAGGCCCCCGGAAACGAGGGCCGAAGCATAGCAAATTATTGACGAGCGGAGTACAGCGGCAACCAGAGCGTAAGCCGCAGACCCCCTAATGGGCTGTCATCGGCTTTCACCCAACCGCGATGCTGTTGCACGGCCGTTTCTACAATCGCCAGTCCGAGACCGGTACCACCAGATTCACGGTCGCGTGCTTCATCCGTGCGATAGAAGGGGCGGAAAATCTGCTCGCGATCTTCAGCACTGACGCCTGGGCCATCGTCATCAACGTGAACGGTAATACCCTGAATATCCACCGAGAAACTCACGCTGATATGCGTGTGGGAATAACGCAGCGCATTACGCACGATGTTTTCCAGTGCGCTCTCCAGAGCATGCGGGTTGCCGTACAGTGGCCACGGACCTGGCGGATACGGTACATCCATGGTTTTACCCATCTGCTCGGCTTCGAATTTGGCATCTTCCAGTACACCGTTCCACAGCTGGTTCGCCTTCATCGCTTCACTGACTAAGGCATTTTTATGCTGGGTGCGTGAGAGCACCAGCAAGTCGTTAATCATGCCATCAAGCCGCTGGGCTTCCGTTTCGATACGTTGAAGTTCTTTACCTTCACCATTGCGACGGCGCAGTAGGGCGGTAGCCAATTGCAAACGTGTCAGTGGCGTGCGTAATTCATGACTGATATCGGATAACAAACGCTGCTGTGCGGTCATCATGCGTTCAAGTGCGCTCACCATTTGGTTGAAACTTGAACCTGCTGCCAGAAACTCCTGTGGACCAGATTCCAGTTCAGGATGCTGGCGTAAGTTTCCGCTCGCCACTTCATCGGCAGCATGTTTCAGTTTACGCGCAGGACGCGCCAGGCTCCACGCCAGCCATAACAGCAGCGGCGAGCTAATCAGCATGGTCACAATCAGCAGCAATAACGGACGGTCAAACAGTAGATTGACGAAGTCCAGTTGAGAGCTGGTGGCGGGGCGGATCAGGTAGAGCTGATAGTTATCTTCACCATCCTGCACGGCGAACGGGCCCACCATCTCCACACGACCATACTTTTTCTTCTGCGGATGATCGGCATTATCAGACTGGCCGATAAAGTTACGAATCACCTGCATTTCATTATGCTGCGCTCCGATCACCCGGCCTTCGCTGGTCACCAATAACAAGCGTTGGCCGGGTGGGGCCCATTTGTCGATGGCGCGAAAGAGCCTGCGCCACCACATCAGGTCGTTAGGGGGATCTTGCGATAACTCAGCTTCAACATGCTGTTCAATCATGGTGCCCTGTCGTTGCTCACTTTCCAGCAGTGCGGTCATCTGGCGTGAGTCGAGTTTGGGCACCATCAAAACCAGCATCAACACCAGCGCCAGGGTGAGCCAGAAAATGGCGAAGATGCGGGTGGTCAAACTTCCAATCATGATGCCGAAACCATCAGATAGCCGCGTCCGCGTAGCGTTTTAAACCACGGATGACCATCACGACGTTCCGGCAATTTACGACGCAGGTTTGAAATGTGCATATCAATCGCGCGGTCAAACGGCGTCAGGCGTTTACCCAGCACTTCCTGGCTGAGGTGCTCACGCGACACGACCTGACCTAAGTGCTGTGCCAGCAAATAGAGCAGCGTGAATTCCGTGCCCGTCAGATCCAGCGTTTCACTATCGAAGCTGGCTTCCTGGCGGCCAGGGTTGAGGCGCAGGCAATCCACTTCCAGCGTGGGTGAACTATTGTCATGCTGCTGTTGTTGTTCGCTCCAGTTTGAACGGCGCAAAATAGCCCGAATGCGCGCCACCAGTTCACGGTCATTAAACGGTTTTGGTAGATAGTCATCCGCGCCCAGCTCAAGGCCAAGAACACGATCCAACTCACTACCGCGAGCGGTCAGCATAATGACCGGAGTTTGGTGCTGTTGTCGTAATTCTTTCAACGTATCAATACCGTTCTTCTTCGGCATCATGACGTCGAGTAATAACAAGTCAACGGTGTTATCCAGCAGGTTAAGCGCCTGCTCGCCATCGCTGGCGACAATCACCTCAAAACCTTCCATCTCAAGCAGTTCTTTAAGCAGCGAAGTTAATTCGCGGTCGTCATCAACCAACAGGATTTTATTCATTTTTTGTTGCCCTCCGCAGGCAAAATACCGTGTTCCTTGACTTGCAATCCAACGCTTTACGTAGTTTTACACCCCCTGACGGATGTTTGCAGCTATCGCCGTACACTAGCTCTCGTTGAATCGCAAAACGGAACGAACTGGGAGTAAACGATGCGCTACTTAACCGCCGTCGTCATTGCCTCAGCGATGGTTCTCAGTCACGCCAGCGCAGAAGCAGCAGACACGACGACGATTGACGAGATGCATCATAACGGCGGATTGACGACAGGCAGTATGACGCAAAATCCGCAAAGCCACATGTTCGATGGCATTGAGCTGACTGAACAACAGCGGCAACAGATGCGAGACCTGATGCAGCAAGCACGACATGAGCGCCCGGTTATGAGCGTTCAGGATATTGAAACTATGCATGACCTTGTCATTGCAGACAAATTTAACGAATCGGCTATCCGACAGCAGGCAGAGAAACAAGCCCGCGCGCAGATAGAACTGCAAGTTGAGATGGCTCGGGTTCGCAACCAGATGTATCACCTGCTAACGCCTGCACAGCAAGCGACATTGCAGAAGAATTATGAGCGGCGACTTAACGATATGCGTCAGCTCTCAGGATTGCAGCCATCATCACCGCTGCATGCAGTGAGTAGTACCAGCAGTAACCAGTAACATAGTATCCCTGTTTTCCTTGCCATAGACACCATCCCTGTCTTCCCCCGCATGATGCGGGGGTTTTTTTTATCTGCACAATCCTGTGCTGCATCATCACCTTAATATTCAATTCACGCAGCTTACGCTTGCCGATGATAAACTTGAGCCATTATGTGACTAACGGCGTTGCGCTGAGCAGACGCTTCTACGAGGCATGGCATGGATCCCTCCTACGCGAAACTCGTCAACCGCGCGGCACTGGCGGCAACGACGCTGGCGACATTACTGTTGATCGTGAAGATTTTTGCCTGGTGGCTGACCGGCTCAGTCAGTATGTTGGCCGCCCTGGTCGATTCACTGGTGGATATCGCTGCATCGCTGACAAATTTACTGGTGGTGCGCTATTCACTCCAGCCTGCGGACGCTGATCACACCTTCGGCCACGGTAAAGCGGAGTCGCTTGCCGCGCTGGCACAAAGCATGTTTATTTCCGGCTCGGCACTGTTTTTATTTCTCACTGGTATTCAGCATCTGGCCTCACCCAATATATTACGGGCGCCGCTGGTCGGTATCGTCGTCACTGTGGTCGCCCTTTTTTCCACCCTATTACTGGTGACTTTCCAGCGCTGGGTGGTGCGTCGGACACGCAGCCAGGCGATACGTGCGGATATGCTGCACTATCAATCTGACGTAGTGATGAATGGCGCGATCCTGGTGGCTTTGGTGTTAAGCAGCTATGGTTTTGTCCGGGCAGATGCGCTCTTTGCGCTGGGGATTGGGGTGTACATCCTCTACAACGCTTTGCGCATGGGCTATGAAGCGGTGCAATCTTTGCTGGATCGCGCATTGCCGGAAGAAGAGAAGCAGGCGATTATCGATTTGGTTAGCGATTGGCCAGGTGTGCGCGGAGCCCATGCACTGCGTACGCGTCAATCCGGGCCCACCCGTTTTATTCAGCTTCATCTGGAAATGGATGACCACCTGCCGCTGGTGCAGGCACATCAGGTAGCGGATCAGATCGAGCAAGCACTGCGGCTTAAGTTTCCCGGTTCGGATGTTATCATTCATCAGGATCCCTGCTCGGTGGTGCCGGAAAATCAGCAAGGCTTTTTCCAGTTTTAGCGTCTAAATATCATGGCGTTGCGTTATAAAAATGACGTAACGCTAACAACTCTGTAAAAAAATAGCGAAAACTTGTCTGACCTGAATCAATTCAGCATCAAGCCTTTGATATACTATCTGCAACTATTAAGCCGCACGATCGTGAGCGGGTTTACACCGGTCGGCAGGCAGGAATAATCCTTAGTTTTGAACAATCCAGAGGTTGTCATGATCAAAAAAATCGGAGTACTGACCAGTGGCGGTGACGCCCCAGGCATGAACGCAGCCATCCGCGGAGTTGTCCGTTCCGCGCTGAGTGAAGGCCTTGAAGTTTTTGGTATCTACGACGGCTATCTGGGATTGTATGAAGACCGTATGATCAACCTCGACCGTTACAGCGTGTCCGACATGATCAACCGTGGCGGCACTTTCCTCGGTTCTGCGCGCTTCCCGGATTTCCGTAATGAGGAAGTTCGTCAGGTTGCCATTGAGAACATGAAGAAGCGCGGCATTGACGCGCTGGTGGTCATCGGCGGTGACGGTTCCTACATGGGTGCCAAACGTCTGACGGAAATGGGTTTCCCGTGCATTGGTCTGCCAGGCACCATCGATAATGACGTTGCCGGTACCGATTACACCATCGGTTACTTCACGGCGCTGGAAACCGTGGTTGAAGCGATTGACCGTCTGCGCGACACTTCCTCTTCGCATCAGCGCATCTCCATCGTGGAAGTGATGGGGCGTTACTGCGGCGATCTGACTCTGGCTGCTTCCATCGCCGGTGGTTGTGAATTCATCGTGCTGCCGGAAATTCCTTATACCCGTGAAGAGCTGGTCGAAGAGATCAAAGCGGGTATCGCCAAAGGTAAAAAACACGCCATTGTGGCCATTACCGAACACATCTGTGATATCGACGATTTGGCGCATTACATCGAAGCAGAAACCAAACGCGAAACACGTGCCACTGTGCTTGGGCATATTCAGCGTGGCGGTGCGCCATGTGCTTACGACCGTATCCTGGCGTCACGTATGGGTGCCTACTCCATCGAACTGCTGTTGCAGGGCTACGGTGGACGTTGTGTCGGCATTCAGAATGAGAAGATGGTGCATCACGACATCATTGACGCTATTGAAAACATGAAGCGCCCATTCAAGCGCGACTGGCTGGATACGGCGAAAAAACTCTACTAATCAAACTGAATCAGGGCGCGGCCTCCATCGTGCCCTCTTTTATTTCCACTTATATTCCCTCCAGTTATAACCACTTATTTTTAATTCTTTAATCATTGGATTGGTTTATGTCAGTCTTGTTCTATAACGACCTCGGGAGAGCAAGCAATGAACAAGTGGAGTATTGGTGTCACCCTGTTACTGGCTTCCACCAGTGTTTTGGCAAAGGATATCCAGCTGTTAAACGTTTCTTACGATCCAACGCGTGAGCTGTATGAGCAGTACAACAAAGCGTTTAGCGCACACTACAAGCAGGAAACGGGCGACAATGTGGTGATCCGTCAGTCTCATGGCGGTTCAGGGAAGCAGGCAACTTCTGTGATCAACGGCATTCGTGCTGATGTCGTGACTCTGGCGCTGCAGTCTGACGTGGATGCTATTGCTGACCGTGGTCGGATCGATAAAAACTGGATTAAGCGCCTGCCAGACAACTCCGCCCCTTATACTTCAACCATCGTGTTCCTGGTACGCAAAGGCAACCCGAAGGGCATCCATGACTGGAACGATTTAATTAAACCTGGCGTATCGGTGATCACGCCAAACCCGAAAACTTCAGGTGGCGCACGCTGGAACTATCTGGCCGCGTGGGGCTGGGCGCTGGATCAAAACAACGGTGACCAGGCCAAAGCACTGGCGTATGTGAAGGCGCTGTTCAAGAACGTAGAAGTGCAGGACTCCGGTGCACGTGGCGCAACCAACACCTTCGTAGAACGTGGCATAGGCGATGTGCTGATTGCCTGGGAAAACGAAGCGTATCTGGCGGTGAACAAGCTGGGTAAAGACAAGTTCGAAATCGTTACGCCAAGCGAATCGATTCTGGCAGAACCCACTGTTTCGGTGGTCGATAAGGTGGTGGATGAGCAGGGCACGCGTAAAGTGGCCGAAGATTACCTGAAGTATCTCTACTCACCAGAAGGCCAGACCATCGCAGCGGAAAACTTCTATCGTCCGCGCGATCCTGAAGTCGCGAAAAAGTTTGCCAGCACCTTTGCGCCGGTGAAACTGTTCACTATCGACAGCAAGTTCGGTGGCTGGACGCAAGCGCAGAAAGCGCACTTCGCTGATGGTGGCAGCTACGATCAGGTCATGAAACCGTAATCGTCATCGCATCAAACAGAAACGGTCAGCCTGATGCTGGCCGTTTTGCATTGTAGAGCAGTAAAAGTCCGTGACATTGCCCAGACGGCAGGCGAGGATGCTGGCAAGTGATGAACAGAGGAATTCGGCCATGCAGGGAAGTCGTCGCACCCTGAAGTTGCTAACCGTTTTACTGCTGGTGCTGATTGTCGGACTGATCGTCAGCGCCTTCCATTTCCAGAAAAACTCTAATGCCCTCTGGCAGATCATCAATGAGAAGTGCGTGCCCAATCTGGCGAAGAGTGGCAATCCCGCCCCTTGCCAGCAAGTGAATACGGCACAGGGTTATGTCACGTTGAAAGATCTCAACGGGCCTTTACAGTATTTGCTGATGCCGATTGAGAAAATCACTGGCATGGAAAGCCCGATCATTCTCGAACCCGCTACGCCAAATCTTTTTGCCGCTGCCTGGCTGCAGCGTAGCCTGCTGGCAAAGAAACGCGGTGCGCCGATTGCTGACAGCGCGCTGTCTCTGGCCATCAACGCGCAATATGGCCGTACGCAGAATCAACTGCACATCCACATCTCTTGTCTGCGACCTGATGTGCGCCAACGGCTTGATGCGTTAAGCCCGAAGCTCAACGAACAGTGGCAGTCAGCTACGCTGCGCAAACATCGCTATTTGATTCGTGCGCTGTCGACGGCTGAACTGGCCCAGCAAAGTGCCTTTATCCGTCTGGCGACTGAAGTGCCTAATGCGCGGAGCGAGATGGGAAAATATGGGATGGCGCTAACGGCATTGCCGGATGGGCGTTTAGCCCTGCTGGCGCTGGAACGTAACTGGTTAATGCTAAACAGCGGTTCTGCGGAGGAGTTGCAGGATCACCAATGCCAGATTTTGAACCATTAACCATGGCTTCCAATCTCAAGCTTCACGGAAACCGATTATCACGTTGGGTGGGTTTGAAATACTGTCTCATCACATACCCTTTAAATCTCTGGTAATAAAAAAGGCGGCTTATCAGCCGCCTTATTACACGCCGAAAACTTAGGCGTTTTTCGCTGCTGCAGCTGCTTTCACGATCACTGCGAACGCATCGGCTTTCAGTGAAGCACCACCAACCAGCGCGCCATCGATGTCTGGCTGAGTGAACAGTTCTGCGGCATTTTTGTCGTTAACAGAACCGCCGTACTGAATGATCACTTGCTGAGCAATCGCCGCATCTTTCTTCGCGATATGGTCACGAATGAATTTGTGCACGGCCTGGGCCTGCGCAGGGGTAGCGGATTTGCCGGTACCAATCGCCCAAACTGGCTCGTAGGCAATGACCACGCCTTCGAACGCAGCCGCACCCTGAGTTTCCAGCACGGCGTCAATCTGGCGTGCGCACACTTCTTCCGTTTTGCCCGCTTCGTTCTCTGCTTCGGTTTCACCGATGCACAGGACTGGCACCAGACCGGCTGCTTTCAGCACAGCAAATTTCTTCGCGATGAACTCGTCGCTTTCTTTGTGGTAAGTACGACGCTCAGAGTGACCGATGATGATGTATTTCGCGCCGACATCTTTTAGCATTTCTGCGGAGGTTTCACCGGTGAATGCGCCAGACAGGTTAACGTCAACGTTCTGTGCACCCAGTGCAATGTGGCTGCCGGAGATGGCGTGTTTTGCCAGGTCAAGATAGAGAGTGGGTGGAGCAATTGCTACGCCACAACCTTCAACACCAGACAGCTCTTTGCGCAGACCTTCAATCAGCTCGCCTGCCATGTGCTTGCTGCCATTCAGTTTCCAGTTACCCATAACCAGTGGATGTCGCATTCTTTCCTCCGCATAACGCGATTCATGAAATAGCGCTGCCATCGGGCAGCGATGTCTGCCAGACAGTATAGAGATCAAACGTGTCGCTGGCTTTGCTTTTCGTCATTTTTGCCGCAGTGATCAAGGGGTCGCGAGCGCGAGTTTTATCGGCTCAACCGCGAAGGTTAATCCCTTGTCACCGTTATCCGCGACCACAAAACGCAATGCACCCTCAGTACTGGCAAAATAGCGCGCGCCTTTGCCTGCGCTGAGCAGTGCATCAAGCTTTTTCCGTCCATCTGCAGGCGATAAGCCAGGGACAAAAAATCGCAATAATGCCGTCATGTAATCCATCGCACGTGCCTGCGCGGTTTTCATATCCGGGCCGGGAACCGGTAGCCAGGTAATTTGCAGCGTTTTGATTTTTCCGGTGCCCTGTTCCAGCGCAGTAGAAGCATAGAGTGTTTCATTGATCTTGCTGGCGGCGCGTGTCAGGTTGCTTTTATCGTCTCGATTATCAATCGCACGATATTCCTGCAACGGCAGATCTGGATTCGTTGCGTTGTACTTCTCGCGGAACTGCGCGATGGTCATATCGAAGGTGGGGGCACCTGCCAATAGATAAGGGGCGGCAGGCAGGTGATCGCTTCGATCCTGCGGTGTCGCATCCTCCGCCCAGGCGGGAAATGTCAGCGCGACGCTCAGCAGCAACGCGACTGGCAGATTCTTCATTGCTTCGGCCCTAAATCATTCACTTAGCCCACGATTAGAACGGTTTTTACCGACCAAAGTCAAAACCCACACTGGGAAAAGTCTGACAATCTTCACACCGCACGTATTACCAGTAATGCTCGCTGGTCATATGGCCGGGTTTGCGTTTGAAATGTTTGCGCATCTCACGCGTATCTTTCAGCAATTGCTGGGTATCGCGCACCATTTGCGGGTTGCCACACAGCATCACGTGGCTGGTGTCAGCGGTCATCGGCAAACCTACCGCACGTTCTAGTTCACCGCTCTCTATCAGCTGCGGCACACGACCGTGCAGTGAACCGGCGATCTCTTCTCGACTCACCACCGTCTGAATGTGTAATTTGCCCGGATAACGCTGTTGCAGCTGCTGCATCAACGGCAAGAAGCTCAGGTCATCGGCGAAACGTGCCGCATGCACCAGCACAATGTTGTCAAACCGTTCCAGATCTTCGCCTTGCTGCAGAATCGATAAATAGGGACCGATTGCTGTACCGGTAGCCAGCATCCATAGTGTGCTGCAATTGGGAATTTCATCGAGTACAAAGAAACCGGCGGCTTCTTTGGTCACCATCACTTGATCGCCAGGCTGCAATGCCTGCAAACGTGGACTGAGTTTACCCTCAGGCACTGTGACCAGATAGAACTCCAGTAAGGGATCGTGCGGCGCATTCACATACGAGTAGGCGCGCTGCACACGTTCACCATCAATTTCCAGCGCCAGCTTGGCAAATTGCCCGGCGGTAAAGGTATCAATTGGCGCGGTAACGCGCAGGCTGAACAGTGCATCGGTCCAGTTTTTCACTTCTTGTACTTCCGCATTGATCCACTCTGCCATGATCGCTCCTTATTATTGATTATTCAGGCGTGTCACTATCATCGTCAGCCCTGTCGCAAATTTCCAGCCCGGCGGAGAGCAAAGGGCTCTCAGCGACAAATGATGCGCACTCCACATCAACTGTAGCGGTCGGGTTACGACCCGGTACGTAATCTTGACACCACCGCGCCCGTCGCTTTGCGCTCACCTCTCGATTTGTCACGCAATCCTGATATTTTTGCCGCCATTAATCGCCAGCAGCCTTTTTTAGTGCTGCTTTTATTTTGTTTCTCAGGCAGACATTTTGTTCCATGTTGATGAATAAAACACAAAACCGCTTCCTGTTATTCATGCTGATCGTGCTGGTGGCGGTCGGACAGATGGCGCAAACCATCTATGTGCCGGCGATGGCGAACATGGCAGAAGCCCTGAACGTGCGCAGTGGCGCCATGCAGCAGGTCATGGCCGCATATCTGATGACCTATGGTGGATCGCAACTGATCTACGGTCCGCTGTCAGACAGCTTTGGCCGTCGTCCGGTGATCCTTATCGGTATGACGATCTTTGCCGTGGGAGCATTGATCGCCATGTTTGCGCCATCACTGCAGATTTTGGTGCTGGGCAGTGCGGTGCAGGGTTTGGGTACTGGCGTCGCGGGGGTGATGGCTCGCACCATGCCGCGCGATCTCTATTCCGGTATCGCACTGCGCCAGGCCAATAGCCTGCTGAATATGGGTATTCTGGTGAGCCCGCTGCTGGCTCCGGTCATTGGTGCGCTGCTGACGCATCTGTTTGGCTGGCACGCTTGTTTTGCGTTCCTGCTGTTGCTGTGTGTCGGTGTCACTGCTTCCATGGCGCGCTGGCTACCCGAAACGCGCCCGGTGGATACCCCTGCCACACCGTTTCTGCGTCGTTATGCCACCTTGCTTAGCGACGGGAATTTTATCCGCTATCTGCTGTTGTTGGTCGGCGCACTGGCAGGCATTGCGGTGTTTGAGGCTAGCTGTGGCGTGTTGATGGGAGGCGTGCTCGGTCTGGATGGTATCACCGTCAGCATCTTGTTTATTCTGCCCATCCCGGCCGCCTTTTTCGGTGCGTGGTTTGCCGGACGCGAGCAGAAGTCCTGGCATACGCTGATGTGGTATGGCGTAAACAGTTGCTTGCTGGCGGGTCTGCTGATGTGGATGCCGGCATGGTTCGGCATCATGAATATCTGGACACTGCTGGTGCCTGCCGCACTGTTCTTCTTTGGTGCCGGGATGCTGTTCCCATTGGCGACATCCGGTGCGATGGAGCCGTATGCATGGTTAGCAGGGAGTGCGGGCGCGCTGATTGGTGGCATACAGAATCTTGGTTCTGGCGTGATTGCCTGGCTGTCGGCGCTGCTGCCGCAGCACGATCAGTCGAGCCTCGGGATGCTAATGTTTGTCACGTCGCTGGTGATGCTGCTGTGCTGGTGGCCGCTCTCACGTCATCCGGAGAGCGGCAAACAGGCGATTACAGGATAAACTGATGCAGCGCCGCGTCTTTGCGATCCAAATAGTGGATCGACTGGATGCGGCGGATGGTGCGTGATTTACCGCGCACCAGCAGGGTTTCGCTGGTAGCGATGTTGCCTTTACGTGTAATGCCTTTCAGCAGGTCACCGGTGGTGATACCGGTGGCGGCAAAAATCACGTTATCGTTACGCGCCATCTCTTCCAGCTTCAGCACTTCTCCGGCTTTAATGCCCATTTCAGCACAGCGTTGCAGCTCCTGCTCGCCCAAACGACGGTTCTCTTCACTGTCGCCTTTGACGTGGTGACGTGCCAATAGGCGCGCCTGCATGTCGCCATCCATTGCACGGATCACTGCCGCTGACACCACACCTTCTGGCGCACCGCCGATACCGTAAAGTACATCCACTTCGCTGTCAGGCATACAGGTCAAAATCGAGGCCGCAACATCACCATCCGGGAAGGCAAACACACGCACGCCGAGCTGCTGGAGCTGCGCGATCACCGCGTCATGGCGCGGCTTGGCCAGAATCGACACGGTCAGCTGGCTGAGAGGTTTATCCAGAGCGATGGCGATGTTCTTCAGATTGGCGTCGAGCGGCAGGTTGAGATCGATAGCCCCGCGCGCGCCGGGCCCGACAATCAGTTTTTCCATGTACATATCAGGTGCGTGCAGGAAGCTGCCTTTATCGCCCACGGCTAATACTGCCAGTGCGTTGGCCTGACCCATCGCCGTCATGCGTGTGCCTTCGATAGGATCGACAGCGATATCCACCGCATCCCCACGGCCGGTACCGACTTTTTCACCGATATAGAGCATCGGCGCTTCGTCGATCTCGCCTTCGCCAATTACAATCTGACCGTCGATATCAATGGTATTGAGCATAATGCGCATAGCGTGGACGGCTGCACCGTCGGCCGCATTTTTATCGCCGCGTCCTAACCAGTGATAGCCCGCTAATGCAGCGGCTTCGGTCACACGGGAAAATTCAATCGCGAGTTCTCGTTTCATGGTTGCACCTGATAAAAAACAGGCAGGCAGTGTAACACGGAGGGGAAAGCAGGGCGGGGAGAAAAACCCGCGGCAGGGTGCCGCGGGTCAGAGGTTTTACTCAGCGTCTTCCCACGCTTGCGCACGCGCCACGGCTTTCTTCCAGCCTGCATAGCGCACGTTGCGTTCGGTGGTTTCGATGCTTGGGCGGAACTCACGCTCAACGACCGCTTTCGCACGTACTTCTTCCAGATCGCTCCAGAAGCCTACCGCCAGGCCAGCAAGGTAAGCTGCACCCAGCGCGGTCACTTCACGCACTTCAGGACGCTCAACGCGCGTACCGAGAATGTCTGACTGGAACTGCATCAGGAAGTTGTTGGCGACCGCACCGCCATCCACGCGCAGAGATTGCAGACGGGTGCCCGCATCATTCTGCATCGCTTCCAGAACGTCACGCGTTTGGTAAGCAATCGATTCCAGCGTTGCGCGGATGATGTGATTCGCGTTGGCACCACGGGTCAGGCCAAAGATGGCGCCACGGGCATACGGATCCCAGTATGGCGCACCCAGACCGGTAAACGCAGGCACCATGTAGACGCCGTTGGTGTCCTTCACTTTCAGCGCGAAGTATTCAGAGTCAGTTGAATCGCTGATCAGCTTCATCTCATCACGCAGCCACTGAATGGACGCACCGCCGATGAACACCGCACCTTCCAGTGCGTAGTTCACTTCGCCACGCGGGCCGCAAGCAATGGTGGTCAGCAGGCCGTGCGTTGAAGTCACCGCTTCGGTGCCGGTGTTCATCAACATGAAGCAGCCGGTACCGTAGGTATTTTTCGCCATACCCGGTTGTACGCACAGTTGGCCGTACAGGGCTGCCTGTTGGTCACCCGCGATACCCGCGATTGGAATACGCGTACCGCCTTTACCACCAATGTTGGTCTGGCCGTAGATTTCAGAAGAGCCTTTCACTTCCGGCAGCATTTCGCGCGGAATATCGAGGATCTCCAGCATACGCTGATCCCACTCCAGCTTGTGGATGTTGTACATCATGGTACGAGAGGCGTTGGTGTGGTCGGTGATGTGCACACGCCCCTGGGTCATTTTCCACACCAGCCAGGTATCAACGGTACCGAACAGCAGCTCGCCACGTTTTGCACGCTCGCGCGCACCTTCAACGTTGTCGAGGATCCACTTCACTTTGGTGCCTGAGAAGTAAGGGTTAATCACCAGACCGGTGGTGTGCTGGATGTACTCTTCCAGACCCTCTTTCTTCAGCTTGTTACAGTAGTCCGCTGTACGTGGATCCTGCCAGACGATGGCGTTATAGATCGGCTTACCGGTCTCTTTATCCCACACGATGGCGGTTTCACGCTGGTTGGTGATACCAATCGCGGCAATCTCATCAGAACGGATGTCGGCATGGGCCAGCACTTCGACCAGCGTGGAGCTTTGTGACGCCCAAATATCCATTGGGTCGTGTTCTACCCATCCCGCTTTCGGGTAGATTTGGGTAAATTCGCGCTGCGAGACGGCGACGATGTTCGCGTCATGATCAAGTACCACGGCACGCGAGCTGGTCGTGCCCTGATCGAGCGCGAGAATGTATTTTTTATCAGTCGTAGTCATTTTATTTTCCTGATGATTGACGATGAAACTTACGCTTTACGCTGCTCAGCGCGTGCGACCGGTTTTTCTGTTTTGCTGGCTTCCGCCACATTGACCGGCAGGTTACGGCCAATCAGTGAACGGTAACCGAAGGCTCCGAGGCAAGCACCCACCAGTGGGCCAAAAATCGGAACCAGGAAGTAAGGAATATCTTTGCCGCCGGTAAAGGCCACATCACCCCATCCTGCAATGAAGGCGAACAGTTTAGGACCGAAGTCACGCGCCGGGTTAAGTGCGAATCCGGTGAGCGGGCCCATCGAACCACCAATCACGGCAACCAACAGACCAATTAACAGCGGAGCCAGTGGACCACGTGGTACACCGTTGCCGTCATCGGTCAGCGCCATGATCACAGCCATCAGAACCGCCGTGATCACCATCTCAACCAGGAACGCCTGACCGACACTGATGTGTGGATTAGGGTAGGTTGAGAAGATACCGGCCAGATCGAGGCTCTGCACGCTGCCACGCACCATTTGATGGCTGGCTTCATAATCAAAGAACAAATTGTAGTAGAGACCATAAACCAGCGCCGCCGCACAGAAGGCACCGGCAACCTGCGCCAGGATGTAAGGCAGCACTTTGCGCCCTTCAAAGTTAGCAAACAGGCACAGCGCGACCGTTACCGCTGGATTTAAATGCGCGCCGGATACGCCCGCACTGAGATACACGGCCATGGAGACAGCAAGACCCCAGATAATACAGATTTCCCACTGACCGAATGCGGCACCAGCCAGTTTTAATGCAGCAACACAGCCTGCACCAAAAAAGATGATCAAACCGGTACCGAGAAACTCGGCGATGCATTGACCTTTTAGTGTGTTCGTTGTCTGACTCATAATGGCATTCCTGAAGCGAGGTTAAATTTTATCAGTTTTTGTTCTCAATCCATGAGTCACCCAGCTCTTATGTAGGGCTGATGTGAATTTATCGTTAACGAGCATAAACGAGAAATAGCGAAATCAAAATATGTGTACTCCGTCATAAAAATGCGCGTTTTCGCGTCTTTTACCTTTCTTTAAGGCCCATTAACCCTGCTTTACCTCTGTCCAATATCGTGACCGCGCGCAAAAATGCGCGATCGTGAGCGTTTTTTTAAGCATTAACTGAAAAGTGTTACAGACTGCCCGTGCAGGCCTTGTGTCGCTGGACTTGCGGGGTGTGGCTACATACAATCGGGACATCGTGGCTGGACGCACCATAACAAGGCAGTCCCAGCACCATCAACGCCTTGCAAGAGATTTAGGAGAGGTCATAAAGATGTCATTTGAAGTGTTCGAGAAACTGGAAGCGAAAGTACAGCAGGCGATTGATACCATCACCCTGCTGCAGATGGAAATTGAAGAGCTGAAAGATCAGAATAATACGCTGCGCAACGAAGCCAGCCAGGCTTCCGGCAACCAGGATGCACTGGTGCGTGAAAACCAGCATCTGAAAGAAGAACAGCACGTGTGGCAGGAGCGCCTGCGTGCACTGTTGGGAAAAATGGAAGAGGTTTAAGCGTCTATGCTTAAACCCATGACGGGTGCTGCGGCACCCGTTTTTGTTGTGGCTTACTCGATATCGAGAGCGTCTTCCGACAGAATGATGCCGGTGTTATCGGCATAAAGATGGTCGCCGGAGAAGAAGGTCACGCCGCCAAAGTTAACGCGTACGTCGCTTTCGCCAATCCCTTCGCCCGCCGCACCAACCGGAATCGCGGCAATCGCCTGAATACCAATTTCCAGCTCTTCCAGATCGTCAACCTGACGCACTGAGCCGTAAATCACAAGGCCTTCCCACTCGTTTTGCGCCGCCAGCCGTGCCAGTTGCGCATCAACCAACGCACGACGTACTGAGCCGCCGCCATCAATCACTAACACACGACCCCGGCCATTCTCTTCCAGCAGATCGTAAAGCAGGCCGTTGTCTTCGAAACATTTCACTGTGGTGATTTGCCCACCGAATGAGGTGCGTCCGCCAAAATTGGAAAAGAGCGGTTCAACCACGTTCACTTCTTCATGGTAGATGTCACAGAGTTCGGAAGTATCGTATTTCATGAGGGTATCGTCTGTTTGCCACAGGAGCGGTAAGTATATCGCTATCTGACGATTGTTGGCAAAATCATCACCCGCTAAAAAAAGCGCTGCATCAATATCCTGCGTAAAAAAAATGCCCGGCACAGTGGCCGGGCAGCGGATAACGATGGAACCCTTACAGAATAAAGCGGCTGAGATCTTCGTCGGCCACCAATTCGTCCAGATGTTTGCCAACGTAGTCAGCATCGATAGTGATGGATTCGCCGTTGCGATCGCTGGCGTCATAGGAAATGTCTTCCATCAGACGTTCCAGCACGGTGTGCAGACGACGCGCGCCGATGTTCTCGGTGGTTTCGTTCACCTGCCATGCCGCTTCGGCAATGCGACGGATACCGTCTTCCGTGAAATCAACATTCACACCCTCTGTGCCCATCAGCGCTTTGTACTGTACGGTCACAGACGCGTTTGGCTCCGTCAAAATACGTTCGAAGTCATTCACGGTCAGCGCCTGCAGCTCCACACGAATCGGCAAACGACCCTGCAATTCTGGAATCAGATCTGATGGACTGGCAACCTGGAAAGCGCCTGATGCGATAAACAGAATGTGATCAGTTTTCACCATGCCGTGCTTGGTGGACACGGTGCAGCCTTCCACCAGTGGCAGCAGGTCACGTTGCACACCTTCGCGTGATACATCCGGGCCGCCGGCATTCTGGCCGCCGCGCTTACAGATTTTGTCGATTTCATCAATGAACACGATACCGTGCTGCTCAACGGCTTCGATAGCGTCTTGCTTCAGCTCTTCCGGATTCACCAATTTTGCCGCTTCTTCTTCAATCAGCAGTTTCATGGCTTCTTTGATCTTCAGCTTGCGCGCTTTCTGCTTCTGTCCACCGAGGTTCTGGAACATCGACTGCAGCTGGCTGGTCATCTCTTCCATGCCCGGAGGCGCCATGATTTCAACACCGGCTGCTGATGCGGCCAGATCGATCTCAATCTCTTTGTCGTCCAGCTGGCCTTCACGCAGCTTCTTGCGGAATGACTGGCGGGCTGCAGAAGGTTCGGCAGTGTGCTCGGCCTGACCCCAGTTATTTTTCGCCGGTGGGATCAGGACATCAAGAATGCGCTCTTCTGCCATCTCTTCGGCGCGGTATTTGTTTTTCTCGATCGCCTGACTGCGCACCATTTTGATGGCGGAGTCGGTCAAATCGCGAATAATCGAGTCGACTTCTTTACCCACGTAACCCACTTCGGTGAATTTCGTGGCTTCGACTTTGATGAAAGGCGCGTTGGCGAGTTTTGCCAGACGACGTGCAATTTCAGTTTTACCGACACCGGTCGGGCCAATCATCAGAATATTTTTTGGCGTCACTTCATGGCGCAGCTCTTCGTCGAGCTGCATGCGGCGCCAGCGGTTACGCAGTGCAATCGCCACGGCCTTCTTTGCGCCGTCCTGGCCGATGATAAAGCGGTTAAGCTCGCTGACAATCTCGCGCGGAGTCATCTCAGACATGATGTTTAGTCCTTAGCCTTAGACGGTAATTCTTCGAAGTTAATGTTGTGGTTGGTGTAAATGCAGATATCGCCAGCGATGTTCAGCGCCTTCTCAACGATATCGTGCGCACCAATGTCGGTGTTCTCCAGCAGGGCGCGTGCCGCTGCCTGGGCGTAAGGACCACCCGAACCGATGGCAATCAGGTCATTTTCAGGCTGAATCACGTCACCATTACCGCTGATGATCAGTGAGGAGTTTTCATCAGCCACCGCCAGCAGCGCTTCAAGGCGGCGCAGCATGCGATCGGTACGCCAGTCTTTTGCCAGTTCGACCGCTGCTTTCACCAGATGGCCCTGGTGCATTTCCAGCTTGCGCTCGAACAGTTCAAACAGGGTGAAGGCATCTGCGGTGCCGCCAGCAAAACCGGCGATCACTTTGTCATTGTAGAGACGACGCACTTTCTTCACGTTGCCTTTCATCACGGTATTGCCGAGCGTAGCCTGGCCATCACCGCCAATCACGACTCGGCCGTTGCGTCGTACACTTACTATTGTTGTCACGGGCAGACCCCTTGTTGCAGTGGATAAGGAACTTCGCGCACAGAGCACGGAGTATCATGCAACCAGATATGGGGTAGGTTTGAAGGGTTTCAACCCCGAGATTTGTCTTACTTGAAAGGGCAGGTGCGCTCACCCCTGTGACTTACAGATGTAAGCTCAGAGGGGTGAGCACTTATCGCTTAGGGTAAAGCGAGCGGAATGCAGCTGCTGTGTCCGGAGCTGTGTAAGCGTTTGACGGTGCTGTCAGCACTGCTGCGATCTTTAAATGGACCGATAACCACGCGATTCCAGCCTCCGCCGGTGGTGATACGGCTCTCGAAACCTTCAAAAGCCAGACCTGCGCGCACAGACTCTGCCTGGTCAGTGCCTTTGAACGAGCCACACTGCACCATCCAGCGCTGCGAAGCGGCTTTCTCTTCCGGTTTCGCTTTTGCCGTTTCCTGCGGTTTCGGCTGTTGCACCGGTTCACGCGTTATCGGCGCTGGCTGTTGTTGTTGACGCGTCGCCTGCTGTTGCTGCAACTGCTGTTGGCGTTGTTGCTGCTGTAACTGTTGCTGCTGGCGCTGCATCTGTTGCTGTTGTTGCTGTACCTGCTGTTGGCGTTGCAGAGTTTGCTGACGCTGTGCCGGAGTTTGTTCGTTCCACGGCACTTCGTTGAGCTGCGTCGGTTGTTGGCGCATATCAGCCTGCATCTGTTCCAGCAATTGGCGCTGCTCATCCGTCAGCTGGGTCTGTGATTGCACACCACCACCAGCAGACGGTTCCGTCGGCGTCGGCACGGTGATTTGGCGATTTTCCAGCTCTTTGATGTATTTCCAGCGTTCTTCTGGCTTAGGCGGAAGGCCGTTGCCGTTGGCTTTATGATTCGGAATGACCTCAGTCTCTTCTTTTTTATGATGAGAGATGAACCATAAACCACCGGCAAAGGTGACCAGTACGGCCACGGCCAGTACGATCATCAACTTTGACGTGCCGGAGCCGCCTTTGCTTTTCTTACTGCGGCCTGCAGCGGGTTTTTTGCGACGCGTCCCTGTTGAACGCCCGCGGCCTACATAATCTCTCTGTGCCACTTTCGTTCTGATACCCTTCAAAAAAATGCCAATGGGCGAAACCCTAAATTAAGACGGGTGTAAATGTTCTGTTAATTGCCCGGCAACGAATGCGTCATGTTACTCAAGGGCTGGAACTTTGACCAGCAGAGTCTGCCTTCAGAATCCGCTGAAAATGCAGTGAAGCCTAGACTATTTTTCCCGTTTTGTGGCGGGTGCGGTGCTTCCGCGCACGCGTAATTCCGCGTCGAGTAAACGTGAGCCGTTGTTGACGCGTTTGCCCTGCAGTTCATCCAGCAACAGCAGCATCGCCTCGCGGCCAATGGCAAATCGCGGCTGTGCCACGGTGGTGAGTGGGGGATCGTAATACTGCGCCAGTTCGATATCGTCAAATCCCACTACGGAAAGATCCTGTGGAATGCGCATGCCCAGCTTTCGTGCCTGATTCATCGCACCCAATGCCATCAAGTCGCTGTGGCAGAAAATGGCTTTCGGCGGTTGCGGTAAGCTCATCAGCTGTTTCAACGCACTGGCACCGGCTTCGAAGGTGAAATCACCGTGCACAATCATCGTGGGATCGATAGCGATACTGCTGCGGCGCAGAGCCTGGATGTAGCCTTGTAAACGATACTGGCTGAGCGGGATGTGTTCCGGCCCGGTAATGCAGGCAATCTGGCGATGACCGAGTTGCAGCAGATGATTGACGGCTTCAAATGCCGCCGTCAGGTTATCAATGTGCACGGTAGGCAGAGCCATTTCCGGGGCGAATTCGTTGCCCATCACCATCGGCGGCAGGTTACGCTGATCTTCAATTCCTGCATCGAACGGCAGTTGTGAACCCAGCAGCACCATGCCGTCGATTTGGCGCGTCAACATCAGGTTGAGGAAGGTTTTTTCCTGCTGATCCTGATGTGCGCAGTCGCCAATCAGCACCAGATAGCCCTCCTGCGCCGCCGTGACTTCGACGCCTCGGATGATTTCACTAAAGAACGGATCGCAGATGTCCGGCACTATCACCAATATGGTTTGCGTTTCGCCGCGTTTGGCATTGCGCGCCAGCCCGTGTGGCGCATAGCCGACATCAATCACCGCTTGTTCTACTTTCTGCCGGGTGGCAGCCGAGACTTTTTCCGGGTTCATCAGCGCGCGAGAAACCGTGGCGGTAGACACGCCGGCTTTCTCGGCCACATCTTTCATGGTGGCAGCAGATGAAGGTTGCTTCTGGTCCAACGTATAACTCCTGACGCGGTACTGCGCATTGATTTTCAGACATTGCCGGGCTTCAGCCGGGATGGGCACTATTGATAACCCAACGTCGGGTGAGGTTGTTACTTAATTTGCATAAAAATTGTGACTTGTGCGACTTTTTTCGATCTGGCTCGCAGATGTTATGCGACCTAACTCTCGGTGGGATCGATATCCAGTGTCCATTTGGTTTTGCGCGCGGCGGGCAGGGTGGAGATCAGCGGTAGCGAACTGCTCAGCAGCTGTTGCAGGCGTTTACGCGAAGGATGCTGTAGCAACAGTTGCCAGCGCCAGCGTCCACTGCGTTTCGGTGCCAGTGCCGGAACCGGCCCCATCAACCACATGGCCTCATCTTTCAGCGGGCTGGCTTCGAGTAAATTGCGCAGCTGCGTGAGGAATTCAGCGGCCTGAGCATTGTCCATGTCTTCCGCGCGGAACAGCGCGTGGCTGGTCCACGGCGGAAGCTGCACCGACTGGCGCTCCAGCAAGGTTTCCTCGGCAAAGGCGAAATAGCCACGATGCAGCAGCGTCTGCAACAGCGGATGCTCGGGATGGTGCGTCTGCAGCAGTACTTCACCTTGTTTACCAGCGCGCCCGGCGCGCCCAGCCACCTGGGTATAGAGTTGAGCAAAGCGTTCAGCGGCGCGGAAATCGGCGGAGAATAAGGCGCCATCGACATCCAGCAGGGAAACCAGCGTCACGTCGGGGAAATGGTGCCCTTTTGCCAGCATCTGTGTGCCAACCAGAATGCGGGCGCCGCCGCGATGCACATCCGCCAGATGCTGCTCCAGTGCACCTTTGCGGCTGGTGGTATCGCGATCAATGCGCGACACCGGTACGCCGGGAAAGAGTGTGCTGAGCTGCTGTTCAAGCTGCTCTGTACCGACGCCGACCGGCATCAGGTGTGTGGAACCACACCCCGGACATTGATTGGGCAGCGGGCGCTGGCTGTCGCAGTGGTGGCAGCGCAGCTGGCGATGATGTTGATGCAGCGTGTAATAGCTGTCGCAACGCTGACACTCGGCCAGCCAGCCGCAGTCGTGGCACATTAATGCTGGCGAGAATCCGCGACGGTTCAGGAACAGCAACACCTGATTATCGGCCTGCAGGTGCTGGCGCATTTTACCCAGCAATGCGGGCGCAAGTCCCCCTTTAAGCTGCTGGCCTTTAAGGTCGATAAGTTGCTGAAGCGCCGGTTTGGCGTTACCCGCGCGTTTGGTGAGATTGAGCTGTCGATACTTGCCAACGCGCACATTATGCAGGGTTTCCAGCGCAGGCGTCGCTGAACCCATGACAATGGGAATATCTTCTTCGTGGGCGCGAAACACCGCCAAATCGCGCGCCTGATAGCGCCAGCCTTCCTGCTGCTTGTACGAACTGTCGTGTTCTTCATCAATAATGATTACCCCCGGACGCGCCAGCGGTGTGAACAGCGCGGAACGCGTGCCGATGATAATCGCGGTTTCGCCACGGCGCGCTCTCAGCCACACCGCAAGACGTTCGCTGTCGTTGAGTGCCGAGTGCAGCACATCAATCGGCGCATCGAAGCGTTCACGGAAGCGAGCAATGGTTTGCGGGGTCAGACCGATTTCCGGCACCAGTACCAGCGCCTGTTTGCCGCGCGCCAGCACATTCTCTAACACGCTGAGATAGACTTCGGTCTTGCCCGAACCGGTTATCCCCGCCAGCAACCATGCTGCATAATGATCATCTTCACTGCGCATCGCGCCGACGGCCATCGCCTGATCGGTATTAAGACGCAGGCGATCGCCTTTCACGGCAAAAGTGGTGCGCCAGTCGTGCATCTGCGGCGCATGTTCGCGCAGATCACACAGACCTTTTGCTCGCAGTGATTGCAGTGCCGCGTCAGTCAGATCCTGTTCGCTGACCTGATGGCGATAGAGGGGCTGTTGGCGCAGTGCCGCCAAAGCTTGCTGCTGCTTCGGCGCACGCTTGAGGCTCTCCATGGCCACTTCACGTCCGGCATCGTTGACCACCCATTGCCAGAGTGGCGCTTCCTGAGCCGGTTTGCCCTGGCGCAGCAGCACGGGTAGAGCATGGTTGAGCACCTCGCCGAGCGGCGAATGGTAATAGCTGGCGGCCCAGTTAAGGATGCGCCACAGCGCTGGAGAGAACAGGCTCTGATCGTCCAGCACGCTTTCCAGCGGTTTGAGCTGAGTCAAAGGCAGATCGCTGGTTTCCTTTACAGCCACCACAATGCCGATCATTTTACGATTGCCAAACGGCACGCTGACGCGGGCGCCCACCACCGGCTGCGGCGCATCGGCGGGCAGAAGGTAGTCAAACAGGCGAGGCAGCGGAACGGGCAGGGCAACCTGAACAACGGGCATGTCGATCTCTATCCGGTTCTGTAATAAGGAGAAGTAGTGTACACGCTGATGCAACCCTCGTCATACTTCACGCCACAGCCACAGCCACAGCCACAGCCACAGCCACAGCCCACACCGCATAGCCACATTGGCTGCGCTCGCTCCTTACATCAGATTGACTGGGATGTGGGCGTTTACCGCCTCCCAATGGCTCGAGTGACTCAGAGAATAAACGGCTGCTATTTGCCTGGTGCGGTCAATTTCTGTATACTATGCCGCCTTTGATGAGATGACTTGTCAAAGATACACTTAATTGTTCAACCGCGTGTGGTGCTGTGCAGGTTCGCCTGGCACGGAGAGCGACACGGCCTTTTATGAGGTTCTCCCATGAAACAAGGTATTCACCCGAAATACGAAGCTGTGACCATCACCTGCTCTTGCGGCAACGTGATCAACACCCGTTCAACCATGACTGGTACCCTGAACCTGGACGTGTGCGGCAAATGCCACCCGTTCTACACTGGTAAGCAGCGTGTTGTTGATTCTGGTGGTCGTGTTGATCGCTTCAACAAGCGTTTCAGCATCCCAGGCAGCAAGAAATAAGATTATTTGCCATCGAATCTTCGGATTCGGCAGCAAGAAAAAACCCAGCCTTGGCTGGGTTTTTTTGTTTCTGGACTCAGTATTCCCAAGTGTCGGGATCGATGCCCATCTCACGCATAATCTGCTTAGCTTCTTCCGGAATCTCATCGCTGCGTTCTTTGCGCAAATCGACATCATTTGGCAGCGGCTGCCCGGTGAAAGCATGCAAAAAGGCTTCGCACAGCAATTCGCTATTGGTGGCATGACGCAGGTTGTTCACCTGACGGCGCGTGCGTTCATCCGTTAAAATTTTCAGCACTTTCAGCGGGATAGAAACTGTAATCTTCTTAACCTGCTCGCTCTTCTTGCCGTGTTCAGCGTAAGGGCTGATATATTCGCCGTTCCATTCAGCCATGGGTTACCTTAATCAATAAAAGTTGAATATGGGGAAATCCGTTGATTATGCCCGATTTTTCGATGCCTGACCGCTTAAACTGCCGGTTTTATGCTTACGCATCGCTTTTCACAGGAAAGCGCGCTGAACACCAGGCGATGACGCGTAATTTTAGCGGGTATTGATGATTTGCTCAATCTATACGCAAAGACATTTAGATGTCCAGATGTATTGACGTCTATGCGCTGAATGTTATCCTGTTGCCACTTCTTATTACACTTCAGGAACAGTAAGCACCATGACGCGTAAACAGGCAACCATCGCAGTACGCAGCGGTTTGAATGATGACGAGCAATATGGCTGCGTTGTCCCACCAATTCACCTCTCCAGTACCTACAACTTCCTCGACTTTAATGAGCCGCGTGCACATGACTACTCACGTCGCGGTAACCCCACGCGTGATGTGGTACAACGCGCGCTGGCGGAACTGGAAGGCGGTGCGGGCGCGGTATTAACCAATACCGGGATGTCAGCGATTCATCTGGTGACCACCGTGTTCCTGAAGCCGGGCGATCTGCTGGTTGCCCCACATGACTGCTACGGCGGCAGCTATCGCCTGTTCGACAGCCTGAGCAAACGCGGTGCTTATCGCGTGAAATTTGTCGATCAGGGTGACAAAGCTGCTCTGGCAGCCGCGCTGGCCGAGAAACCCAAACTCGTGTTGGTGGAGAGCCCAAGCAATCCGCTGCTGCGCGTGGTGGATATCGCAGGCATTTGCCAGGCAGCGCGCGAAGCGGGTGCAATCAGCGTGGTGGATAACACCTTCCTGAGTCCGGCATTGCAGAACCCGCTGGCGCTGGGCGCCGATCTGGTGATCCACTCCTGTACCAAGTATTTGAATGGTCACTCCGATGTGGTCGCCGGAGCGGTGATTTCTAAAGATCCGGCGATGGCCACGGATCTTGCCTGGTGGGCGAATAATATTGGTGTAACCGGCGCAGCGTTTGATAGCTACCTGCTGCTGCGCGGTCTGCGCACGCTGGCGCCGCGTATGGCAGCAGCACAGCGTAATGCGCTGGCGATTGTTGATTACCTGAAGCAACAACCGCTGGTGAAAAAACTGTATCATCCGTCTCTGCCGGAAAATGCCGGACATGAGTACGCGGTGCGTCAACAACGTGGCTTTGGTGCGATGCTCAGCTTTGAACTCGACGCTGATGAAGCACGTCTGCGCCGCTTCCTGAAAGCGCTGCAGTTGTTCACGCTGGCAGAATCGCTGGGTGGCGTGGAGAGCCTGATTTCGCACACCGCGACCATGACGCATGCCGGCATGTCTGCGGAAGCGCGCGCGGCAGCGGGGATTTCAGAAACGCTGCTGCGTATTTCTGTCGGAATTGAAGATCACGAAGATTTAATCGCCGATCTGGATAATGCATTCCGGATCGCAGCCGAGGAGTAAGCATGACAAGTTCAGCAGGCGCGGGAACGCCGAACAAGCAGTTGCATAAATTTGGTGGCAGTAGCCTGGCGGATGCACGTTGTTATCAGCGTGTCGCCAGCATCATGGCGGATTACAGCCAGCCAGGCGATTTAATGGTGGTCTCTGCCGCAGGCAGCACCACCAACCAGCTGATTAGTTGGCTTAAACTGAGCCAGAGCGATCGCTTATCTGCCCATCAGGTGCAACAAGCTTTACGCCGTTTTCACAGCGAACTGATCGCTGCGCTGTTGCCTGCTGAATTTGCTGAAACGCTGACCGCTGCCTTTATTCGCGATTTGGAACGTCTGGCGGCCCTGCTTGACGGCGCTATCACCGATGCGGTGTATGCCGAAGTGGTGGGGCATGGTGAAATCTGGTCGGCACGCCTGATGGCGGCGGTGCTGAGCCAGCGTGATATCGAGTCTGCATGGCTGGACGCGCGTGACTTCCTGCGTGCCGAACGTGCTGCGCAACCACAGGTGGATGAAGGCAAGTCCTGGCCATTGCTACAGGCACTGCTGGCTCAACATCCTCATAAACGTTTGGTGGTAACCGGCTTTATCAGCCGTAGCGATGCCGGTGAAACGGTGTTGCTGGGTCGCAATGGTTCGGACTACTCAGCCACCCAGATCGGTGCGCTGGCAGGCGTAAACCGGGTCACCATCTGGAGCGATGTGGCCGGTGTCTATAGCGCCGATCCGCGTAAAGTGTCCGACGCCTGTTTGCTGCCGTTACTGCGTTTGGATGAGGCCAGCGAGCTGGCGCGTCTGGCCGCACCGGTATTGCATACCCGTACGCTGCAGCCCGTGTCGAATAGCGATATCGATCTGCAGTTGCGTTGCAGCTATCAACCTGAGCAGGGCTCAACGCGCATTGAGCGCGTACTGGCTTCCGGTACCGGCGCGCGTATTGTCACCAGCCACGACGATGTGTGCCTGGTAGAGATTCACATCCCAGAAAACCACGATTTCAAAACGCAGCAGAAAGAGATCGATCTGCTGCTGAAGCGTGCGCAACTGCGTCCGTTAGCAATGGGCGTCCATCCTGACCGCCGTCTACTGCAACTTTGCTATACCTCCGAAGTGGTGAACAGCGCATTCAATTTATTGCAGGACGCTGCGCTGCCGGGTCATCTGCAACTGCGCGATGGCTTAGCGCTGGTGGCGCTAGTGGGCGCGGGCGTGACGCGCAACCCGCTGCACAGCCATCGTTTCTGGCAGCAAATCAAAGACCAGCCGGTCGAGTTCGTCTGGCAGTCGGAAGATCACATTAGTATTGTTGCGGTGTTACGCGTAGGACCGACACAGCACTTGATTCAGGGGCTGCACCAATCACTGTTCCGCGCGGAAAAACGCATTGGTCTGATGCTGTTTGGCAAAGGCAACATCGGCTCCCGCTGGCTGGAACTGTTTGCGCGTGAGCAGGAGAGCTTATCTGCACGTACCGGTTTCGAATACGTGCTGGCGGGCGTGGCAGATAGCCGCCGCAGCCTGCTGAGTTATGACGGCCTGGAAGCTAGCCGTGCGCTCGCCTTCTTTGATGACGAAGCCGAAGAGCGTGATGAAGAGTCGCTGTTCCTGTGGATGCGCGCCCATCCGTTCGATGATTTAGTGGTTCTGGACGTCACCGCCAGCGCGCCACTGGCACAGCAATATCTTGATTTTGCCAGCCACGGTTTCCATGTTATCAGCGCCAACAAAGTCGCAGGCGCATCCAGCAGCCAGAGTTGGCGGCAGATTCGTGATGCGTTCGCCAAAACCGGTCGTCACTGGCTGTATAACGCCACGGTAGGCGCAGGATTGCCGGTGAACCATACGGTGCGCGATCTGCGCGAAAGCGGCGACAGCATTCTGGCCATCAGTGGTATTTTCTCCGGCACGCTGTCCTGGCTGTTCCTGCAATTTGATGGCACCGTGCCATTCAGTGAGCTGGTGGATCAGGCCTGGCAGCAAGGTCTCACCGAACCCGATCCGCGCGTGGATCTGTCGGGGCAGGATGTGATGCGCAAGCTGGTAATCCTGGCGCGTGAAGCCGGTTATGACATCGAGCCGGATCAGGTACGTGTTGAATCGCTGGTGCCGTCGGATTGCGAAGAAGAATCGATTGACCACTTCTTCGAGAATGCCGACGAGTTGAATGACCAAATGCTGCAACGCTTTGAAGCGGCGCAGGAGATGGGTCTGGTGCTGCGCTATGTGGCACGTTTCGATGCCAACGGTAAAGCCCGTGTGGGGGTGGAAGCGGTGCGTCCGGAACATCCGCTGGCTTCACTGCTGCCGTGCGATAACGTGTTTGCTATCGAAAGCCGCTGGTATCGTGACAACCCACTGGTGATCCGCGGGCCGGGCGCCGGCCGTGATGTGACAGCCGGTGCGTTACAATCGGATATCAATCGCCTCGCACAGCTACTGTAACCTGCCTTGCAACGCAGACGGTGCCCGCCGTCTGCGCTTTTCACCCTCTCCGCGAACATGAAACTCTTTCAACTTGATTGAATATTTGTCACGCCTGTACATTAATTTTAAGTTGACGCTAACGCGCTAATGGTTCATTTTGTGCATCTGGACGTCTAAACGTATGGATGTTCGCAGGCCGCAAGTTAATCGATATGTGACGACGAGGTAATCTGGATGAGTTTCTTTCACGCCAATCAGCGCGAAGCGTTGAACCAAAGCCTGGCTGAGCTGAACGGGCAAATTAACGTCTCTTTTGAATTTTTCCCGCCTCGTACCAGTGAAATGGAAGAAACCTTGTGGAGTTCGATTGATCGACTGAGCATCCTGAAACCGAAATTCCTCTCCGTAACCTACGGTGCGAACTCTGGCGAGCGCGACCGTACGCACAGCATCATCAAAGGCATTAAAGAACGCACCGGTCTGGAAGCGGCTCCGCACTTGACCTGCATCGATGCCACGCGTGATGAGCTGCGCACCATCGCGCGCGATTACTGGGATAACGGTATCCGTCACATTGTGGCGCTGCGCGGTGATTTACCGCCGGGCGGCGGCAAGCCTGAGATGTACGGCGCTGATTTGGTCGAATTGCTTAAAGAAGTGGGCGATTTTGATATCTCTGTAGCCGCTTACCCGGAAGTGCATCCTGAAGCGAAAAGTGCGCAAGCGGATTTGATCAACCTGAAGCGTAAGGTTGATGCTGGTGCCAACCGCGCTATTACGCAGTTCTTCTTTGATGTCGAAAGCTATCTGCGCTTCCGCGATCGCTGTGTCGCGGCAGGCATTGATGTCGAAATCGTGCCGGGCATTTTGCCAGTATCGAACTTTAAGCAGTTACAGCGTTTCGCCACCATGACCAACGTGCGCGTGCCGGGCTGGATGAACGCGATGTTTGCCGGATTGGATGACGATCCAGAAACGCGCAAAATGGTCGGCGCTAATATCGCGATGGACATGGTGAAAATTCTGTCACGTGAAGGGGTGAAGGATTTCCACTTCTATACGCTGAACCGCGCAGAGCTAAGCTACGCTATCTGCCATACGCTGGGTGTGCGTCCAACCTTAACGGCCTGATTTTCTTAAATTGAATTATGAGGGGGCCAATGCGCCCTCTTTCTTATTTGCACCATGTTACCCAGCGGGAAGAGGCGGCAAATGGAGTAAAGCGTTGGGCGCCATGGATGGCGCACGCCGAGCGATCAGGGACGAGACAGCGACTTTACGTAATTACCGCCTCTTCCCGCGACGCGCACCGCCCAAAAAAAAGGGCCAGATTGGCCCCTTCATGATTAGCGCATACCGCAACTAGCCGGTATTACGCATACCCGCTGCCACACCGGCAATCGTCACCATCAGCGCTTGTTCAACACGCGCATCTGGCTCATCACCACGCTCTTCCTGCGCACGTGCACGATGCAGCAGTTCAGCCTGCAATACGTTGAGCGGATCGGTGTAAACGTTACGCAGCGCGATAGATTCGGCGATCCACGGCTGGTCAGCCATCAGGTGCGCATCGTTGGCGATGGTCAGCACGGCTTTAATATCCGCAGCCAGCTGATCGCGCAACTGCAGACCCAGAGGCCACAGTGATTTATCCACCAGACGCTGATCGTAGTATTCCGCCAGCCACAGATCGGCTTTCGAGAACACCATCTCCAGCATGCCAAGACGGGTGGCGAAGAACGGCCACTGGCTACACATCGCTTCCAGCTGATCCTGATGGCCTTCATCCATCGCCTTTTGCAGCGCCGCACCAGCACCCAGCCAGGCTGGCAGCATCAAGCGGTTCTGCGTCCAGGCGAAGATCCACGGAATCGCACGCAGTGATTCCACGCCGCCGGTAGGACGACGCTTCGCCGGACGTGAACCGAGTGGCAGTTTACCCAGCTCTTGCTCTGGCGTGGCCGA
Source organism: Pantoea sp. S61 (assembly GCF_016625145.1). Taxonomy (NCBI): domain Bacteria; kingdom Pseudomonadati; phylum Pseudomonadota; class Gammaproteobacteria; order Enterobacterales; family Erwiniaceae; genus Pantoea; species Pantoea sp. S61. Next base: position 16,325 of record NZ_JACVUO010000017.1, on the reverse strand, counting down.
GCGGAAGTACGGTACGAAGTCCGGGTTTTCACGCACATAGCCGCGATACATGGCGCAGGAATGGGCTGACAAACCGTTCATGATCTCTTTCCACTCGCGCTTAGGCTCTGGCGGTGGCATCAGGTTGGCTTCCAGAATCGCACCGGTATACAGCGACAGGCTAGCGATAGTGACTTCTGGCAAACCATATTTGAAGCGAATCATCTCGCCCTGTTCGGTCACGCGCAGGCCGCCTTTGAGGCTGCCCGGCGGTTGCGACAGCAGTGCTGCGTGCGCAGGTGCGCCGCCACGACCGATTGAACCGCCACGTCCATGGAACAGCGTCAGGGTGATGCCAGCTTTCTCACAGGTCTTGATCAGCGCATCCTGTGCTTCGTACTGTGCCCAACTGGCGGCCATCACGCCGGCATCTTTCGCCGAGTCGGAATAACCAATCATCACCATCTGTTTGCCGTTGATGAAGCCACGATACCAATCGATATTCAGCAGTTGCGTCATCACGTCATTGGCGTTGTTCAAATCGTCGAGGGTTTCGAACAGTGGCGCTACTGGCATCGCGTAAGGAATGCCGGCTTCTTTCAGCAGCAAATGCACCGCCAGCACGTCCGACGGCGTTTTCGCCATCGAAATCACGTAAGAGGCGATAGAGCCTTGTGGCGCTTCTGCCACCACTTTACAGGTATCCAGCACTTCGCGCGTGTTGTCGCCCGGCTCCCATTGATGCGGCAGCAGCGGACGTTTGGAGTTCAGTTCACGGATCAGGAACGCCTGCTTGTCGGCTTCTGACCAGCTTTCGTAGTCACCCAGCCCCAGATAGCGCGTCACTTCCGCAATCGCTTCGGTGTGGCGGGTGCTCTCCTGACGGATATCAATACGCACCAGCGGCACGCCAAAGCACTTCACGCGACGCAGCGTATCCAGCAACTGGCCATTCGCGATGATGCCCATGCCGCACTGTTGCAGAGATTGATAGATGGCGAACAGCGGTTGCCACAGTTGATCGTTTGATACCAGTAGATCGGCAGGGCGCGGCAGGCGCTCGCCTTTCAAACGACGGCCTAAATAAGCTTGCGTGGTCATCAGCTGGCCACGGATGCGCTTCAGAATCATGCGGTACGGTTCCAGCGCTTCCGGATCGCCGCACAGCTCACGCACTTCATCGCTGCATTCGGACATCGAAAGTTCAGAAATCAGCACGCCCACGTCGCGCAGGAACAGATCGGCGGCTTTCCAGCGGCTCAGCTGCATCGCATGGCGTGTGATAGGCGCGGTGACGTTCGGGTTACCGTCGCGATCGCCGCCCATCCACGAGGTGAATTTAATTGGCACGAAATCCACCGGCAGTTTAATGCCGAAGGTCTCTTCAACTTGCTCGTTCAGCTCGCGCAGGAATGCCGGTACGCCTTGCCACAGGCTATTTTCGACCACGGCAAAGCCCCATTTGGCTTCATCAATCGGGGTTGGGCGGTACTTACGGATTTCATCGGTATGCCAGGCTTGTGCGACCAATTGACGCAGGCGACGCATGACTTGCGTGCGCTCGTAATCGGAGAGATCGCTGTGGTCGAGTTGCTGCAGGCAGCTATTCACTTCACCCAGCATGTGGATCAGCGTACGGCGGGTGATCTCCGTTGGGTGAGCGGTCAGTACCAGCTCCAGTGACAGTTCTTCAATCGCCTGGCGAATCGAACTTTCGCTGATGTCGTTTTGCTGCTTCAGACGCTCAAAGGTCTTCTTCAGAATTTCAGGATTGTTCGCGCCATCGCCGCTGCGGGAAATGGTCTGATACTGCTCTGCCACGTTGGTCAGGTTGAGGAACTGGCTAAACGCACGCGCGACGGGCAGCAGCTCGTCGTTAGAGAGATTTTGCAGCGTGTTCAGCAGTTCCTTACGATCGGTGTCATTGCCTGCGCGGGAGGACTTAGAGAGTTTGCGGATAGTTTCCACCCTATCGAGGATGTTCTCTCCCAGTGCATCCTTTATCGTATCCCCGAGCAGTTTGCCGAGCATACTGACATTACTTCGCATTGCGGAATATTGTTCGTTCATTTGACCCTGACACCCTTATCGTCTTGAAAGTACCCTTACACCCAACGGGCATAACATCGTCTTTTATCTAGCCACGGTTCTTCCTGTTCGTCAATTGACTTAAATTGACGATAATTCGCTGCTAACTACCGGAAATTCATAGAATTAACTTGAGGGGAAGCGAGATAAGTTATTCTTATTATCAAATCCCGAACAATGACCGGGCAATTTACTGTTTTAACAGTGAATTGCCCCATCTATTGTTAATCAGTGACAAAAATGCTGAACAACCTGCGTGATAAGCGCATGAGTTGGCTTAATAAATGCGGTATCGATAAATTCATCTGGCTGGTGGGCCTGATTGATCGATCCCGGGCCTAAAACCAGCGTTGGACACAATTGCTGGATAAATGGCGCTTCGGTGCAATAGTTCACCACTTCAGTCGGCACACCCAGCAGTTTCTCCACCACTTTTACCAGCTCATGATCGGCGGGGCATTCGTAGCCAGGGATCGGCGGATGCAGTTCGCCCACGGTCAAACGCCCCGGCCAGCGTTCGCTTACCGGCGCCAGTGCTTCATTCAGCAAGCCATCCAGATCGCTTAGAGTTAAGCCCGGTAGCGGGCGAATATCCATGTGCAATTCGCAGCAGGCGCAGATACGGTTTGCAGCATCGCCACCGTGAATGTGACCAAAGTTCATGGTCGGATAAGGAATCGCAAATCCATCGTGGTTATAGCGATTTTTCAGGGTATTGCGCAGTTGCATCAGCTGGGTAATGGATTCGTGCATCAGCTCAATGGCGTTCACACCGCGTGAAGGATCGCTGGAGTGACCTGACTGACCCTGAATACGAATCACGTTTGACAGATGGCCTTTGTGCGCGCGCACGGGCTTCAGTGAGGTCGGCTCACCAATGATGGCGCAATCCGGACGCAGCTGAGTGGATTCGGAAAAGTACTTTGCACCGGCCATGGTGGTTTCTTCATCGGCGGTGGCGAGGATGTACAGTGGCTTGCTCAGTTTGGTCACGTCAACGTCACGCAGCGCATCCAGAATAAAAGCAAAGAAACCTTTCATATCTGCGGTACCCAAACCGTACAGCTTGTTGTCATGCTCGGTTAGGGTGAAAGGATCGCGCGTCCAGCGGCCATCATCATACGGAACGGTGTCCGTATGACCGGCCAGCAGCAGGCCACCTGCACCCAAGCCGCTGCGTGCCAGCATGTTGAATTTATGACGCGTCCCCGGGACTGGCTGGACTTCAACACTGAAGCCTAAATCGCGGAACCAGCCCGCCAGCAAATTGATTAAAGTTTCATTGCTCTGATCCAGCGCGCTGTCGGTGGCGCTGATCGATGGTGTGGCAATCAGCTGGCGGTAGAGTTCGATAAAAGGTGGTAATTTTGTCTTCACTGTTGACGGTCCTTGGGTTAGGATGTATCAATATTCATGCATTAATAGTGAATAAAAATACAATAACGTCGCTTGCAAGTGAAGAGTAAAATCATCTGCAAACGGCATCGTGGGCAACGGGGCAAAGCCGCGACCCGGAATGAGTGACTGTAAAAAGGGTTACAGCCTGATGTTGAATACGCTGATCGTTGGTGCCAGTGGTTATGCTGGCGTAGAGCTTGCCACTTACCTGAATCGCCATCCGCATATGAACATAACCGCTTTGGCGGTTTCAGCGCAAAGCCCGGACGCCGGAAAATTACTCTCCGATCTGCATCCGCAGCTGAAAGGCATTGTCGATTTGCCGCTGCAGCCGCTGAGTGAGGCTTCCGAGTGGGCAGACAAAGTCGATGTGGTATTCCTCGCGACCGCGCATGAAGTCAGCCACGATCTGGCACCCGAATTCCTCAAAGCAGGCTGTGTGGTGTTCGACCTTTCCGGTGCGTTCCGTGTCAACGATGATGCTTTCTATACTCAATATTATGGTTTCAGCCATCAGCATCAGGATTGGCTGGATAAAGCCGTATACGGCCTGGCCGAATGGCAGCATGAAAAAATCAAAGATGCGCAGCTGGTGGCGGTACCCGGTTGTTATCCCACGGCGGCGCAGCTGTCGTTAAAACCACTGGTCGAAGCGGGACTGCTTAACGATGCACAATGGCCGGTGATCAATGCCACCAGTGGTGTGAGCGGGGCGGGGCGTAAAGCCAACGTCGGCACCAGCTTCTGCGAAGTGAGCCTGCAGCCGTATGGCTTGTTCAACCATCGTCATCATCCTGAAATCGTGGCACACCTCGGTACGCCCGTGATCTTCACCCCGCATCTGGGCAGCTTCCCGCGCGGAATTCTTTCGACCACCACCTGCCGCCTGAAAGCAGGCGTGACGCAGCAGGATGTGGCGGATGCCTTCCATAAGGCGTATCACGACAAACCCTTGGTTCGCGTGTATGAAAAAGGTGTGCCGGCGCTGAAAGCAGTCGTTGGTTTACCGTTCTGCGATATCGGTTTTGCCATGCAAGGCGAACATCTGATTGTGGTGGCTGCCGAAGATAACCTGTTGAAAGGCGCCTCTTCGCAGGCGGTTCAATGCTTAAACATTCGTTTCGGCTTCCCCGAAACGCTGTCACTGATTTAACGGACGGAAACTGCCATGAATCCATTAATCATTAAACTGGGCGGCGTGCTGCTGGATAGCGAAGAAGCGCTGGCCCGCTTGTTTGATGCGCTGCTGGCCTACCGCAATGAACATCAGCGTCCGCTGATCATTGTGCACGGCGGCGGCTGCCTGGTTGACGAGCTGATGAAGAAGCTCGCTCTGCCAGTGAAAAAGAAGAACGGTTTGCGCGTGACGCCAGCCGATCAGATTGACATTATTACTGGTGCCCTGGCGGGTACAGCGAACAAGACCTTGCTGGCCTGGGCGAAGAAGTATGGCATTGGTGCCGTTGGCTTATGCCTCGGTGATGCGGGGCTGGTGAACGTGGCGCAGTTCGACGAGGAACTAGGCCATGTGGGCAACGCGACGCCAGGTAATCCAGCGCTGGTAAATACCTTGTTGAGCGCGGGCTATATGCCGGTGATCAGCTCCATCGGTATTACTGACGGCGGCGATCTGATGAACGTCAACGCTGACCAGGCGGCGACCGCGCTGGCTGCGACCATTGGTGCTGATTTAGTACTGCTTTCAGATGTCAGCGGTATTCTCGATGGCAAAGGTCAACGCATCGAAGAGATGACGGCCGAGAAAGCACAGCAGCTGATCGATCAGGGCATTATTACTGATGGCATGATCGTTAAAGTGAACGCGGCACTCGATGCCGCACGTACTTTAGGTCGTCCGGTTGATATCGCCAGCTGGCGCCATGCTGAACAGCTGCCAACCCTTTTCAACGGCGTGTCGATTGGCACCCGGATTCTCGCATAATCAAGGATTTAAGACATGAGCACGCAAAACATCAAAAAAATCGTTCTGGCCTATTCTGGCGGTCTGGATACTTCGGCCATCATTCCATGGTTGAAAGAGAATTACGGCGGTTGTGAAGTGGTGGCATTCGTGGCCAACATTGGCCAGGACCCAGCCGATCTGGAAGGCGTTGAGAAGAAGGCGCTGCAGTCTGGTGCATCGGAGTGTCACGTTGCTGACCTGCGTGAAGAGTTCATCAGTGAATACGTTTATCCCGTGCTGCAAACCGGTGCGCTGTACGAAGGCACTTACCTGCTGGGCACCTCAATGGCTCGTCCTATCATCGCGAAAGCGCAGGTTGAACTGGCGCTGAAAGTGGGTGCAGATGCGCTGTGCCACGGTGCGACCGGTAAAGGTAATGACCAGGTGCGTTTCGAAACCACCTATACCGCACTGGCACCACAGCTGAAAGTGGTTGCGCCATGGCGTGAGTGGGATCTGCGTTCACGTGAAGCGCTGCTGGATTACCTGAAAGTGCGTAACATCCCAACTACGGCATCACTGGAAAAAATCTACAGCCGTGATGAGAACGCGTGGCACATCTCTACTGAAGGTGGCGTGCTGGAAAGCCCAGCGAATGCACCGAACAAAGATTGCTGGGTGTGGACCGTTGATCCACTGGAAGCGCCAGATCAGCCAGAGAACGTCACCGTGACCGTTGAGAAAGGTCGTGTGGTGGCGGTAAATGGCGAGAAGCTGAGCCCGTTCCAGTGTCTGGAAAAACTGAACGTGCTGGGCGCAAAACACGGTGTGGGTCGTATCGACATCGTGGAAAACCGTCTGGTCGGTATCAAATCTCGTGGCTGCTATGAAACCCCTGGCGGCACCATTATGGTCAACGCGCTGCGTGCGGTTGAGCAGCTGGTACTGGATCGTGATAGCTTCAAATGGCGTGAGCAGCTGGGCCACGAAATGTCATACGTGGTTTACGATGGCCGCTGGTTTGCGCCGCTGCGTAAATCTATCCAGGCTGCTGCCGAATCCCTGGCAGAAGAGGTGAATGGCGAAGTGGTCCTGCAGCTGTATAAAGGCCACGCCACTGCGATTCAGAAAACCTCGGCGAACAGCCTGTACTCTGAAGAGTTCGCCACCTTCGGCGAAGACGAAGTGTACGATCACAGCCACGCGGGCGGCTTCATCCGTCTGTTCTCTCTCTCTTCACGCATTCGTGCACTGAACGAGCAGAAGAAGTAACACCGCAGCAGATAACACATTTTGCAAGGGCGGCTTCGGGCCGCCCTTTCTTTAACAGAATTCAGGAGTATGAGAGATGGCACTTTGGGGCGGACGTTTTTCGCAGGCAGCAGACCAACGGTTCAAACAGTTTAATGACTCACTGCGTTTTGACTATCGTCTGGCGGAGCAGGACATCACCGGTTCGATAGCGTGGTCAAAAGCGCTGGTGACCGTCAATGTGCTGAGCAACGAAGAGCAGCAGCAACTGGACGTCGCATTGAATGAACTGCTGGCAGAAGTGCGCGCCAATCCAGAACAGATTCTGCAAAGCGATGCCGAAGATATCCATAGCTGGGTCGAGGGCAAGCTGATCGACAAAGTGGGTGCCCTGGGCAAAAAACTGCACACCGGCCGTAGCCGTAACGACCAGGTGGCTACCGATCTGAAACTATGGTGCAAAGAGCAGGTTGCAGTATTACTGGATGCGACGCGTGAGCTGCAATCGGCCTTGGTCGCGACGGCAGAAGCCAACCAAGACGCAGTGATGCCAGGCTATACGCACCTGCAGCGTGCGCAGCCGGTGACCTTTGCACACTGGTGCCTCGCCTATGTAGAAATGCTGGCGCGTGATGAAAGCCGTCTGCAGGATACGCTGAAGCGCTTAGACGTGAGCCCGCTGGGCTGTGGCGCACTGGCCGGTACCGCGTATGAAATCGATCGCCAGCAGCTGGCGGGTTGGTTAGGCTTCGCATCTGCCACACGCAACAGCCTCGATACCGTGTCTGATCGTGACCACGTGCTGGAGCTGTTGTCGGATGCCTCAATCGGTATGATTCACCTTTCACGTTTCGCAGAAGACCTGATTTTCTTCAACACTGGCGAAGCGGGCTTCCTTGAGCTGTCTGACAAAGTGACGTCAGGCTCATCACTGATGCCGCAGAAAAAGAACCCGGATGCACTGGAACTGATTCGCGGCAAATGTGGCCGTGTACAAGGCGCACTGACCGGCATGATGATGACACTGAAAGGCTTGCCGCTCGCCTACAACAAAGACATGCAGGAAGACAAAGAAGGCCTGTTCGATGCACTCGATACCTGGGTTGATTGTCTGCACATGTCGGTACTGGTGCTGGACGGCATTCAGGTGAAACGCCCACGTTGCCAGGAAGCAGCAGAGCAGGGCTACGCTAACTCCACGGAGCTGGCGGACTATCTGGTGGCCAAAGGCGTTCCGTTCCGTGAAGCGCACCACATTGTCGGTGAAACCGTGGTTGAAGCGATCAAGCAGGGCGTGGCGCTGGAAGCGTTAAGCCTGGCGCAATTGAAGCAGTTCAGTGCGGTGATTGAGGATGACGTCTACCCGATTCTGTCGCTGCAATCCTGCCTCGACAAGCGTAATTCACAGGGCGGTGTGTCGCCTCAGCAAGTCGCATTTGCCATCGCTGAAGCGAAAAAGCGTTTGGCATAAAAAAAGAGCGGGCTCCTTTTCGGTAGCCCGCCAACCTCTAGCTTCAGAAATACATATTGTTATAGGCACATCATCAAGGGCTGGCACTCCCGGCCAACACTATGATTTTTCGAGCTCATCGCAGGTGATGCTCGATGTCATCTCAACTTCATTTTCAATATTGCTTGCTATGGCCGGTATTATTCCTGTTCATCGCTTGATAGGGCTAATCGTTCATTGCTATTCTATCTATCGCCACGGGCTATCGTGGTTTGGAGGAAATCAATGAACATTCGTGATCTGGAGTATCTGGTTTCGCTTGCGGAGCATCGCCATTTTCGGCGTGCAGCTGATGCTTGTCATGTCAGCCAACCTACCTTAAGCGGGCAGATTCGTAAGCTGGAAGATGAGCTCGGTGTGATGCTGCTGGAGCGAACCAGCCGGAAGGTGTTATTTACCCAGGCTGGATTGTTGCTGGTGGATCAGGCGCGAACCGTGCTGCGCGAAGTGAAAGTGCTGAAGGAAATGGCGAGTCAGCAGGGCGAGGCGATGTCCGGTCCGCTGCATATTGGCCTGATTCCGACAACGGGCCCGTATTTGTTGCCGCAAATCATCCCAATGCTGCACCAGACTTTCCCCAAACTCGAAATGTACCTGCATGAAGCGCAGACGCAGCAACTGCTGGCACAGCTCGATAGCGGCAAACTGGATTGTGCCATTCTGGCGCTGGTGAAAGAGAGCGAAGCCTTTATTGAGGTGCCGCTGTTTGACGAGCCGATGAAGCTGGCGATCTACAAGGATCATCCATGGCACGATCGCGATCGTGTGCCGATGTCTGATCTGGCGGGTGAAAAGCTGCTGATGCTGGAAGATGGCCACTGCTTACGTGATCAAGCCATGGGCTTCTGCTTTGAAGCCGGTGCGGATGAAGATACCCATTTCCGCGCAACCAGCCTGGAAACGCTACGCAACATGGTCGCGGCAGGAAGCGGTATTACTTTGCTGCCATCGCTGGCGGTGCCGAATGAGCGTGTGCGAGATGGCGTGTGCTATTTGCCGTGCTACAAGCCAGTGCCACAACGCACGATTGCTCTGGTATATCGTCCAGGATCACCTCTGCGCAGCCGCTATGAGCAGCTGGCAGAAGCAATCAAAACCCATATGCAGGGTTATCTGGATACGTCGTTAAAACAGGCGGTTTAAGCCGTTGAGCGCCGCAACGCGATAGGCCTCGGCCATTGTCGGATAGTTGAAGGTGGTATTCACGAAATACTCAATCGTGTTGCCGCCGTTCTTCTGCTCCATGATGGCTTGCCCGATGTGAATAATTTCTGCTGCACGCTCGCCAAAGCAGTGAATGCCCAAAATCTCTTTGGTTTCACGATGGAACAGAATCTTCAGGCTGCCCACGTGCATCCCCACAATCTGCGCACGAGCCAGATGTTTAAACTGCGCACGACCCACTTCATAAGGCACTTTCATCGCGGTTAACTGCTGCTCGGTTTTACCCACTGAGCTGATTTCCGGAATGGTATAAATCCCGGTGGGAATATCTTCGATCAGATGTGCAGTGGCTTCACCTTTAATGATCGCCTGCGCGGCAATACGGCCCTGATCGTAAGCGGCGGAAGCCAGACTCGGATAACCAATCACGTCGCCAACGGCATAGATGTGCGGTTGAGCAGTCTGGTACATGCTATTCACTTTCAGCAGACCACGACCATCGGCTTCTAACCCGACATTTTCCAGCGCCAGTGAATCCGTGTTACCGGTACGACCGTTAGCGTACAGCAGGCAATCCGCTTTCACTTTTTTGCCTGACTTCAGGTGCATGATCACGCCGTCACTCACACCTTCAATCTTCTCAAACTCTTCGTTGTGACGAATCACCACGCCGCTGTTCCAGAAGTGGTAGGAGAGCGAATCTGACATTTCCTGATCGAGGAACGCCAGCAAACGATCGCGCGTGTTAATCAAATCAACTTTGACGTTCAGGCCACGGAAAATCGACGCGTATTCACAACCAATCACACCGGCACCGTAGATGATCACATGGCCAGGTTCATGATGCAGGTTGAGGATGGAGTCGGAGTCGTAAATGCGTGGGTGCGTAAAGTCGACGTCGGCAGGATGATAAGGACGTGAACCGCACGCAATCACGAATTTTTCTGCGGTTAGGCGTTCGCGGGTGCCATCGGGCTGTTCAACTTCGATAGTGTTGGCATCAACAAAATGGGCATCGCCCTGATAAATCTCACAACGGTTGCGTTCGTAAAATCCCTGCCGCATGGCCGTTTGCTGACTGATAACGTTTTCGGTGTGATTCAGAATGTCAGCAAATGAGGAGCGCAGGAGTCGGGTGTGATCGCTATAAAGAGGGTTTTGATTGAACTCGATAATACGGCTGACAGCGTGACGTAGAGCTTTGGAGGGGATGGTCCCCCAGTGAGTACAACCGCCGCCGATATTATGGTAGCGTTCGATCACTGCAATGCGCGCTCCCTGCTTCACCAGGCCCATTGCCGCACCTTCGCCGCCTGGACCTGAGCCAATCACAATGGCATCGTAATCGTAAGACTTTTGCATACCAGTACGTCCTATTTTTCTATCACATTTTTACAACGAGATTCTAACATCTCACCGCGCACATCTGAATTCTAACAGCGAAAAATCCCCAGTTTTGACAAAGCGTGAGGTACACAGGCGGTCACAAACTTTGCGCCACTGTACGCTGAAAAGTTTGTTATAGTGCCTTCCAGATCACTCAAAAGGCCGGGAAAATGGGCGTCAGGGCGCAACAGAAAGAACGTACAAGACGTACGCTGATTGAAGCAGCCTTCAGTCAGTTAAGTGCAGAAAGGAGTTTTGCCAGCCTGAGTTTGCGTGAAGTTGCGCGTGAAGCCGGGATTGCACCGACCTCGTTTTATCGTCACTTTAAAGATGTGGATGAACTGGGTCTGACCATGGTCGACGAAAGCGGCCTGATGTTACGCCAGTTGATGCGTCAGGCACGCCAGCGCATTGCCAAAGGCGGCAGCATCATCAAGACCTCCGTTTCCACATTTATGGAATTTATCGGGAACAATCCCAACGCTTTTCGTCTCTTACTACGCGAGCGCTCCGGAACATCGGCCGCGTTCCGTGCCGCAGTTGCGCGAGAGATTCAGCACTTTATTGCTGAGCTCGCTGATTACCTTGAGCTGGAAAATCGCATGCCGCGCAGCTTTACCGAAGCGCAAGCCGAAGCCATGGTGACAATCGTGTTCAGCGCCGGTGCGGAAGCGCTGGATGTGGATATCGAACAGCGTCGCAAGCTGGAAGATCGCCTGGTGCTGCAATTGCGTATGATCGCTAAAGGCGCTTATTACTGGTATCGCCGGGAGCAGGAACGTCTGGCGGTTACCCTGGAAAAACCCGAAGAGTAATGTGACAAGGATAATGAAATGATTGAGCAAAACCCTCGCGATAAAGGAACCCTGTTACTGGCTTTTATCACCGGTTTAGCGATCAACGGCTCCTTTTCGGTGCTGTTCAGTACGTTTGTGCCTTTTTCGATATTTCCGCTGATCGCCCTTGGCCTCGCGGCCTGGTGTCTGCATCAGCGTTACCTTAACCGCAACATGCCCGATGGCATGCCTTCACTGGCTGCGGCGTTTTTCCTATTGGGTATTTTGGTGTACAGCGCGCTGGTTCGCGCTGAATATCCGGATATCGGTTCCAACTTCATTCCGACCATCCTGATGGTGGCACTGGTGTTCTGGATTGCCACACGCTTCCGCCGCGCCAGGAACAAGAGCTAAATACAACAACGGGAACCGCAGGGTTCCCGTTTTGTTTTACGCTTTACGCGTGAGCCAGACACCGCATTCCATATGATGGGTGTAGGGGAACTGGTCAAACAGCGCCAGCCGCGACACGTCATGCGTTTCACTTAGCGTGGCGAGGTTATCGCACAGAGTTTGCGGATTGCAGGAGATATAAAGAATGCGCGGATACGCCTGCACCATCTTCACGGTTTCCTCATCGAGTCCACTGCGTGGTGGGTCGACAAAGATGGTCTCGCACTGATAGCTCTTCAGGTCGATCCCTTCCAGGCGATTAAAGCTGCGTACGCCATTCATCGCCTGCGTAAACTCTTCCGCCGCCATGCGGATAATCTGCACGTTAGCGATATGGTTGGCGGCAATGTTGTACTGCGCTGAGGCCACAGATGGCTTGGCGATCTCGGTTGCCAGTACACGATGGAAGTTACGCGCCAGCGCCAACGAGAAGTTGCCGTTGCCGCAGTAAAGTTCCAGTAGGTCACCACGCGAACCTTTGGTCACATCCAGCGCCCATTCCAGCATTTGAATGTTCATCGCCGCATTAGGCTGAGTGAAGCTGTTCTCTACCTGACGGTAAATCATCTCTTTGCCCGCTACAGGCAGGCATTCATCAACGTAATCGCGATCGAGGCAGATTTTGGTTTTGGTCGCACGACCAATCAGCTGCACATCAATACCTTCGGCACGCAGCTTGTCACGCAGTATCGTGGCGGCTTCTGTCCACTCCGCTTCCAGCTTGCGGTGGTAAAGCAGCGAGATCACAATCTGATTGCTCATGGTCGACAGGTAGTCAATCTGGAACAGCTTGAAACGCAGCACCGGGTTATCACGGATCGCGTCGATCAGCTTTGGCATCAACTGATTGATCAATTCGCTCGCCGCTGGGAATTGATCCACACGGATGCGCTGCTTGGTCTCTTGATCAAAGATGATGTGATACAGATCGTCGCCATCATGCCAGATGCGGAATTCGGCGCGCATACGATAGTGGCTGACCGGTGAGCGGAACACCTCCACGTCAGGCGCGGCAAAGGGCACCATCATCGCCTGTAAACGGCTGACTTTTTCCGCCAGTTGCGCGTCGTATTGTTCAATTGGGAGTTGTTCGGGTGTCATCGTTCATCCTGGTAATAAGCCTGCTTGCCGGGCGATTGTAGGCATTCACCTGCTGATGTCCAGTTCTGTGAAAAGATGATGGCGAGCAGTCTGGATTCGCGGCCTGCTTAACCGTAGACTGCGACAGCCGGCCTCCTTGAGTTAAAAGGGAATCCAGTGTGAATCTGGAGCTGACGCGCAGCGGTAAAAGAATGTCATGGTGATGGTATCGACAAACACTGTCCTGCGGGATGGGAAGTTTTTCACCATTTATGATTCTCAGCCCGAAGACCTGCCGGTGTGTCGTCGCAATCACTACAACCATCGCGTGCTATCGGTTGTAGGCCTGCGGCATCCTGCTTCGTCTTTTGGATGCTTACAACAATGAATAAAAGCAAAACTACGCTGTGTGCCTTCAGTGCAACGGCGCTTTCACTCTGGGCTGCGTATGGCTACGCTCAGGATGATGATACGCAAATCGTCACCGCTAACCGTTTCGCCCAGCCGGTTTCATCGGTGCTGGCGCCAACCACCGTTGTCACCCGTGAAGAAATCGATCGCTGGCAGGCAAAAAGCCTGACTGATGTGATGCGCCGTTTACCGGGCGTGGATATCGCACAGAACGGTGGCCTTGGTCAATCCAGCTCAATGTTCATTCGCGGTACCAACTCCAGCCATGTGCTGGTGCTGATTGACGGCATTCGCCTCAATCAGGCGGGTATTTCTGGTTCATCTGACCTGAGCCAGATACCGCTGTTACTGGTGCAGCGCATTGAATATATCCGTGGCGCGCGTTCAGCGGTTTATGGTTCGGATGCGATTGGCGGGGTGGTGAACATTATTACCGGCCGCGATAAAGCAGGTACCACGCTGACGGCGGGTGTCGGTTCCAATGGCTACCAAAGTTATGATGGTTCCACGCAGCAAATGCTGGGCGATGCCACAAAACTCACCATGGCGGGTAATTATACCTACACCAGGGGTTACGACGTGGTGGCCAACTTGCCTGACGTTTACGGCGATCCCGCGCAGAAAGATCGCGATGGTTTTATGAGTAAATCGATATACGGTTCACTGGAGCATCAGTTTAGTGATGAACTGAGTGGCTTTGTGCGTGGTTATGGTTTTGATAATCGCACGGCTTATGATGGTACCTATAGCTATGACAGTAGTTTCAATCTCCTGGGATTAGCTGATACACGCCAACTCTACAGCCAGACCTGGGATACCGGGCTGCGATTCAACCATGACATCTATTCAACTCAGTTAATTGCCAGCTATAGCCGCAGTAAAGACTATAACTATGATCCACGTGTCGGCCGATATGGCCCAGCCACCACGCTTGATGATAGTAAACAGTACAATCTGCAGTGGGGTAACACGCTGCAATTAGGTCAAGGCACGGTCAGTGGTGGCGTAGACTGGCAGAAACAGACTACGGAACCAGGCACTGCTTATGTAACCAATAGCACTGAACTGCGTGACACCGGTATTTATGCCACCACTCAGCAAAAGTTTGGCGACGTAACCGTTGAAGGTGCAGTGCGTGGTGATGACAATAGCCAATTCGGTTGGCATACCACCTGGCAGACGGGGACATCTTGGGAATTGGTTGACGGCTATAGCGTGTTCGCCAGCTACGCAACCGCTTACAAGTCGCCACAGCTCGGGCAATTGTATGGCTCCTATGGTAACAGCGATCTGAAACCCGAGCAGAGTAAGCAATGGGAGGGGGGCTTTGAGGGGCTTACAGGTCCAGTGAACTGGCGTGTTTCTGGTTACCGTAATGATATCGACAACCTGATCGATAGCGACCCATCCACCTATATTTATTACAACATTGATAAAGCGCGTATTAAGGGCGTTGAAGCCACGGCATCATTTGATACGGGCCCATTAAGCCATCAAATCTCTTACGACTATGTTGACGCACGTGATGCAGCAACTAACCAGCAACTCGTACGCCGTGCCAAACAACAGGTTAAGTACCAGCTTGATTGGACTCTCTATGACTTCGATTGGTCTGTGACATATCACTACCTTGGCGATCGCTACGATACCGATTACAACCACTCCTATACTGCACAACGTATTAAATTAGGCGGTGTAAGCTTGTGGGATCTCGCAGTCTCGTATCCGGTCACATCACAACTCACCGTTCGTGGTAGAATTGCCAACCTGTTCGATAAAGACTACGAGACAGTGTATGGCTATCCAACTCCAGGAACGGAGTATTACCTCAGCGCCAGCTACAGCTTCTGATCTGCGTCCCACCGTGCTGGTGTTTGACTCCGGCGTCGGTGGGCTCTCCGTCTATGATGAGGTCCGGCAGTTATTGCCGGATCTTCACTATTTATACGCCTTTGATAATGAAGGTTTCCCTTACGGTGAAAAAACCGAAGACTTTATTGTCGAGCGTGTGGTTGCTGTGGTTGAGGCGATGACAAAACGCTTCCCGCTGGCATTAGTCATTATTGCCTGTAACTCGGCCAGCACCGTTTCTTTACCTGCACTGCGTGAGCGATTCGAGTTTCCTGTTGTGGGTGTTGTGCCGGCGATTAAACCTGCCGCTCGTCTCACGCGTAATGGTGTCGTGGGATTACTGGCAACACGCGGCACGGTAAAACGTCCTTATACTCATGAGCTGGTGGCGCAGTTTGCGCGCGAGTGCAAAATTGAAATGCTGGGTTCTGCTGAACTGGTAGAGCTGGCGGAAGCGAAACTGCATGGTGAAGAGGTGGAACTCTCTGATGTGCGCCATGCTGTGCAACCCTGGCTTCGCATGAAAGAGCCACCTGACACTGTCGTCCTGGGATGTACGCACTTCCCTCTATTGCGTGACGAGCTGCAAATGGTACTGCCTGAAGGCACGCGGTTAGTGGATTCCGGTGCAGCCATTGCACGCCGCACAGTATGGTTATTAGAACATGAAGCGCCGCACGCCGTTTCTTCTGGTCAGAATATGGCATTCTGCACGCTGATGGATGAGGAGGCGGTGCAATTATCACCGGTTCTACGGCGTTATGGCTTCCCATTGCTGGAAAAACTGGCGATTTAGTGGGGTTTCGACGAAAAAAACAGCACTCAGAATTTAATTTGCATTTAGCGCTTGTCAGCCAAAAAGAAATCCCTATACTGCGCCTCCACTGACACGGAACAACGGCTTACGAAGCGAAGTGTTCAGGAGGTGGTCTTCAAGGCAACCTTCAGAAAAGCAAAAAATAAATGCTTGACTGAGAATGCGGAAGGCGTAATATACGCATCCCGCGCCGCTTGAGAAATCGCGGCACTGCTCTTTAACAATTTATCAGACAATCTGTGTGGGCACTCGCAGGAT
>NZ_JACVUO010000016.1:0-132197 GCF_016625145.1 Pantoea sp. S61 | reverse complement strand
CAACGTTATCCGTTGCGGCCTCCATTAAGATCTTAACTGACAAGCATTATGGCGCTGGCCATCCTTTTTTATGCACGCGACCCGTGCTGAATAGAGTTGACACACCGCACACACCGCATACACCGCACATGAAGCATTCACGCAGACCTTGTTATTAGGGTGTCTGAGGTATGATTTCCGATGCGAAGCCTTTCGCAGAAAAGACGATTCTCCGACCTTTCATTTCACTTTTGTTCAAGCCTCTGACAAAGTAGCGGCCCAATGGGCTGCGGGCGCAGCTGACATGCCTGTGGGAGGCAAAATGACCATCGGATCGGCCAGATGGCTGGGACTCAGCTACTTCACCTACTTCTTCTGTTACGGCATCTACTTACCTTTCTGGAGCGTCTGGCTCAAAGGCATAGGCCTGGATGCTGAAAAAATCGGCTTACTGCTCGGTTGCGGCATGGTGGCGCGATTTGTCGGTAGCCTGCTAATCGCCTCGCAGGTTAAAAATCCCTCTCAGCTGATTCTGGCGTTGCGGCTGCTGGCATTGATGACGTGCCTGTTTGCGTTAGGTTTCTGGTTTGGCGGCCAATGGTTATGGCTGTTACTGGTCATGGTGGGCTTCAACCTGTTTTTCTCGCCGTTGGTGCCGCTCAGCGATGCGCTGGCAGCGACCTGGACGCAGCAAATTGGCCTGGCTTATGGCCCGGTGCGGCTATGGGGTTCGCTGGCGTTTGTGATTAGCTCTGCGCTGACGGGGATGCTGGTGAGTGCCTGGTCATCACAGGCGATTCTGGCACTGCTGAGTGTGGGCTTGCTGGCAATGCTTAGCGGCATGATGTTAGTTCCTAAAACCCGGCCACAAGGTGATGCGCGGCAGGGGGCAAGCGGCGGTTGGGCGGCGTGGCGCGGTATGCTACGAGAGAACGCGGTCTGGCGTTTTATGTTATGCGTGACGCTAATGCAGGGGGCACATGCAGCTTATTACAGCTTCAGTGCCATCTGGTGGCAGGAAGCAGGCTATTCCGCATCGGTGATTGGCTATCTATGGTCGTTGGGCGTGGTGGCGGAAATCGTCATATTTGCGCTGAGCAATCGTCTGTTTCGCCGTTGGAGTGCCCGTGACCTGTTGCTACTTTCATGCTGTTGCGCGTTAGTGCGCTGGGTGATGCTGGGATCCAGCACCGCGCTGCCGCTGTTAATTGCTGCTCAGATTTTGCATTGTGGCAGCTTCACCGTATGTCACCTGGCGGCAATGCGCTTTATAGCCGCACGTCAGGGCGCCGAAGTGATTCGGTTGCAATCGCTTTATTCTGCACTGGCGATGGGGGGCGGGATTGCAGTGATGACAATGATCAGCGGCGTGCTGTTTACCCATTTACAGGGACATCTGTTCTGGGTGATGGCACTGGTGGCGCTTCCTGCATTGTTCCTGCGTCCGCGCGCCGCTTAAGCTTCCAGCAGTTGACGAATGCGCTGCTGCTGATGATAGCTTAGCGGCAGCTCGGCATGGATCAGTGGGGGGGAGAACAGCGGTAACGATGTGGCGTAAGGTGTGATCACCAGCGCCACGTCACGCGGTGCACCTTCTCGCTGAAAGTGCAGCATATCCTGATAAGTGATGTTGATGGGCAGCAGTGTTATCTCGCGGATTTGCTGCTCAAGTAATTGTTCCATTGCCGCATCCGCGCCGGTCAACAGCAGTACCTGCTTCTCCTGCAGTGCGCTATCCTGCATCAGCCAGGCCCCGAACAACACTGCCACCAGACTGACTTCCTCCGCGCTGAATTCCGTGCCGAAATCACTGCTGAAGTGGTAGAGCGCGCGTTCGGTGGTGCGCAGTAAACGTGGATAAAGACGCGCCACGTCCAATGCCACACTGTTATCGATCCCAATGGCAAAGTGACTGCGATCCAGCGCTTGCGCCAGATGCGTGAATAATTGCAATTTCAGCTCGTGCTGATTTTTGACGCGTGTCTGCGCCAGCTGTTCAAAACGGGCGATTAACGCTTCTACGGCCAGCATGAGCTGCTGCGCCTGGTGGTCTTCAAGCTGATTCCCATCCGGCGCATGAATCAAACTGAACAGCAGCGTCCAGAAGTCGGTTTCGCTAACGTCCGGCGCTAAATGGCAGCGTTTCTGCCAGTGGTGAATCACATCATCTGCGGCAGCACGCTCGGTTTTCGCTGCCAGCCATGCCCGCTGTTTTTCATTAAACAGTGCATTTTGCCGTTGGCACAGCGCGTATTTCATAAAGATTTGCAGGAACAAGCGATCGCGCGGCGTGAAATCGCGGCTTAGTCGCAGACTACAATGTCGAATTAACGCCTGCAGATTGGTTTCATCCCACAGCGCCTTTTCGATATTGAGGACTTTCAGGCGCTGACGCAGCACGGGAGCAAAATGTTCGCAGACGAAATCCTGCGACAGGCGCAGCGCGCGTCGCAGCCAATGGAGCAGGCAGAGCCGCCTGTCCAGTTCCGTCCCATGTATGCGGAAGCTGCCATCCACCATCTGGTGTAACTCCAGTTGATGGAAGCGCTGTATCTCATCACCGACATCCGCGATATCCTGTCGGGCAACGGCAGGATCAACACCATTTAACTGGCAGATCTTTTCAAGCGTTAGCGCGGGAGCAGGCAGAAACAGTAGCAATAGCAGATGACAACGACGCTGGGCACGGCTGAAGAGTGGTGCAGATGAAGGTGCAGAACTCATCAATAGTATTATCCGCGGGTCATTTTTGAGCTAAGAATAGCTAACTCCACGCGGTAACCCTGCACTTTGTCGTGACTTTTGCTCAGAGCTTTTAGGCGGGTCACAGTTTTTCTGGACCAGTATAATCTTCACTTGAGAATTGTTACTTTATAACACATGAAAATTGCGCTTATTACTTTTACGCTGTTGTTCAGTGCAGCGGCCTGGTCACATCCGCACAGCTTTATCGATATGAAAACCGAGTTCGTTAGCGACAAAGATCATCTGACGGGGATGAAAATGGTGTGGACGATGGATGAAATCACCTCGGCCGATCTGCTTTACGATGCAGGCAAGGCGAAACCGGGCGATGTGGTATGGAAAAAGCTGGCGGCTCAGGTGATGGCGAACGTATTGGGCCAGCACTATTTCTCTGAAGTCTGGCAGGATAAAACGCGGGTGAAGTTCCTGAACTTACCTAAGGAGTACAATTTGTCGCGCAATGGCAATAAAGCGGTACTGGAATTCATCGTCCCATTTGGTGAACCCCAGTCGTTGAGCGCAAAACAGTATCGCATTCAGACCTTTGACCCAAGCTACTTTGTTGATATGTATTACGATAACCCACAGGCATTAACCATGGACGACAGCGTCAAAGCACACTGTCAGATTGACCTGCATACCCCAAAACCGGATGACTCGCTCAAGCAATACGCGCTGTCGCTGGATAAAGCCGATGCGCCGCCGGAAGACATGGATCTTGGTCAGCAATTCGCGCAAACGGTAACCCTGACATGTCATTGATTTCACTGCCTTCTCGATCACGCCGTTTGTGGCCGCTATGGTTGCTGGCCGTAGTGATGCTGGCTGCCGGATTTACCTTGTGGCAGCATTGGTCGCAAATTTTGCTGCAAAGTGTTTTGTGGCAGAAAGTCCTGAATCGAGAGATGACCCAACTGCTGCAGCAAGTCGCTGAACAGCCTCAGCAGGCGGGATTGACCTTGATGCTCTTCAGTCTGGCTTATGGTGTGCTGCACGCGTTGGGTCCAGGGCACGGCAAAGTGGTCATCAGCACCTTTCTGGCAACGCATCCCGCGAAGCTAAAAACCAGCATGAAACTGACGTTATTGGCCGCACTCTTACAAGGCGGTGTGGCGATTGGTTTGGTCACAGTGATGCTGGTGGTATTGCAAACCTCATCGCGGCAGATGCATCTCGGCAGTTACTGGCTGGAGAAGGGCAGCTACCTGCTGGTAATGGCATTGGGCGTCTGGGTCGGTTGGCGCGCTTTGCGCGCTCTTTATCAGGGATTGCGTCCTGCGCCGCAAAAAATGCAGATCCGCGCCATTCGCCCGCACCATCAGCATGATGAACATTGCGGTTGCGGTCACGCCCATTTACCCAGTGCGGAACAGATGGAGCAGGCAGTGAGTGGCAAAACTCAGGCGCTGGTGGTGCTATCCATGGGCATGCGTCCCTGTTCTGGTGCCATCATGATGCTGCTGTTTGCCAAGGTGATTGGCGTATATGCGTGGGGCGTGGCTTCTGCCATTGCGATGGCCATCGGTACCGCCGTGACAGTGTCTGCAATGGGGTTGTTAGTTCAGCGTTCGCGTCGCCTGGCCGAGAGGTTGGGCGCGGCAAACGGCGATTCGCAACGGGCGAAAGTCGTTATGTCTGCACTGGCGTTAACGGGCGGGGTAGTGCTGATGTTAGCGGGGGGGTTACTGTGGCAAAGTGCACAGCCGATGATGAGTAGCGGGTTGCGTCCGTTTTAACGACGAAAAAAAAGGCGGATGTGATATCCGCCTTGTTTGTGCTTAGCGCTTCAGCGCTTCGCTCAGTTCTTCACGCATGGTCGCCAGCATGGCTTTCACAACGCGTGGGTTACCTGCAACGATGTTACCTGACATCATGTAACCGTGGTTGCCGGTGAAATCTGTCACCAGGCCGCCCGCTTCGCGCACCAGCAGTTCACCTGCGGCGAAATCCCATGGCTTCAGGCCGATCTCGAAGAAACCGTCCACACGGCCAGCGGCCACGTAAGCCAGATCCAGCGCAGCAGAACCGGTGCGACGGAAATCTGCACACTGGGTAAACAGTTTGCCGACGATGTTGATGTAAGGGGTCGCGTGCTGCTTCAGCTTGAATGGGAAGCCGGTCGCGAGGATGGTGCCATCCAGATCGCGCGCGGTGCTGCCACGCAGACGGTAGCCGTTCAGCTGTGCGCCCTGACCGCGTACAGCGGTGAACAGTTCGTTACGCATTGGATCGTAAACCACAGCCACTTCGGTGCGGCCTTTGATGCGCACTGCGATTGAAACTGAGAAGTGGGGTAAACGTTTAATGAAGTTGGTGGTGCCATCCAGCGGATCGATTACCCATTGAATGTCCTGATCGTCACCCGCCAGTTCACCGCTTTCTTCGGTGATAATGGAGTGCTGCGGGTAGGATTTGCGAATCACTTCGACAATCAGACGTTCTGCGTCGCGGTCAACATTGGTAACGAAGTCGTTGCTGCCTTTCTGGCTGGCTTCGACAGCGTCCGGGGTTTCATAATTCTTGGCAATTAAATTTCCGGCCTTGCGCGCTGCGCGCACGGCGATGTTGAGCATCGGATGCATCGGTATCTCTCGCTGGATGTTAAAGAACGGGTGAAAACGGCGCGGAGTATATCAGGGTGTTCAGCAAATGTCCTGCTTTTATGCTAGGCTACGCGCCATCATTTTCTCACCGCTCACTATTATGCTGCAAAATATCCGAATCGTACTGGTAGAAACCTCGCACACTGGCAACATGGGCTCTGTCGCTCGCGCCATGAAAACCATGGGCTTAACCAATCTTTATCTGGTCAATCCGCTGGTCAAACCTGACTCGCAGGCCATCTCTCTTGCCGCCGGCGCCAGCGATGTGATTGGCGATGCAAAAATCGTGGACACGCTGGACGAAGCGATTGCGGGCTGTAGCCTGGTTGTCGGCACCAGCGCACGTTCCCGTTCGCTGCCCTGGCCGATGCTGGATTCACGTGAATGCGGTATCAAAAGCGTGGAAGAGGGCCAGCAGGCACCAGTGGCTTTAGTCTTTGGTCGTGAACGCGTGGGCCTGACCAACGAAGAGTTGCAGAAGTGCCACTATCACGTCGCCATTCAAGCGAATCCGGAATACAGCTCGCTGAACCTGGCGATGGCAGTGCAGATCATCGCTTATGAAGTGCGTATGGCATGGCTGGAGGCGCAGGAACAGGCCAATCCTCAGCCACAAGAAGAAGAGTCACCGTATCCGTTAGTGGACGATCTGGAGCGCTTCTATCAACACATCGAGAAGATGATGCTGGACAGCGGCTTTATCCGCGAAGGCACCCCGAGCCAGGTGATGAGTAAACTGCGTCGTCTTTATACTCGCGCGCGCCCGGAACGTGATGAACTTAATATCCTGCGCGGTATGCTGGCTTCGTTCCAAAAGCCTAAAGGTGATAAGGGTAATAGTTGAGTAAAACAGTTGGTTAAATAGTTGAGTAAATTACTTGGTTAAATAGTTGACCGTTTTACTCAGGAATGGCAGACTGGCGTCAATTCATCAGATAGCCCGCCGATACCCGGACGGACGCTTACGAGGTTGTATGCTATGAGACTGACATCCAAAGGACGTTATGCCGTAACCGCTATGCTGGACGTTGCACTGCACTCAAACGAGGGCCCGGTGCCGCTGGCTGATATTTCTGAGCGTCAGGGCATTTCGCTCTCCTATCTGGAGCAGTTATTCTCACGTCTGCGTAAGCACGGTTTAGTGGCCAGCGTTCGTGGTCCGGGCGGTGGTTATCTGTTAGGTAAAGATGCCGGCGCGATTGCGGTTGGCGCGGTGATCACGGCGGTTGACGAATCTGTTGATGCCACCAAATGCCAGGGCAAAGAAGGCTGCCAGGGCGGTGAGCGCTGCCTGACTCACGTCCTGTGGCGTGATCTGAGTGAGCGCATCAGCGAATTCCTCAACAACATTACGCTGGCTGAACTGGTGAACAACCAGGAAATTCTGGATGTGGCTGACCGTCAGAACATGACCGACAACCGTCGCTTCCAGCAGCACCGTATGCAGGAAACCATTAACGTTAATCTGCGTGCTTAATCCCTTCTAAGCCCCAACCCTTGATAATTCGAGGTGCAGGAAAGCGGCAAGCGAATGAATCCCCAGGCGCTTACATCAGTAAGTGACTGGGGGGAATTAGCGCAGCCAACGCACCTGCGGCTTGAGCATGACGGGTTCACACAGCCGGGGCTGAATCGTGCTATAAAGACGTATGATTTTTTATACGGAGTTTTAGCGCAATGAAATTACCGATTTACCTGGATTACGCAGCGACAACGCCTGCCGATCCGCGTGTCGCCACCAAAATGATGCAGTTCCTCACTTTGGATGGCACCTTCGGTAACCCCGCTTCCCGTTCTCACCGTTTTGGCTGGCAGGCTGAAGAAGCCGTTGATGTGGCGCGCAATCAGATTGCTGAGCTGGTCAACGCCGATCCGCGTGAAATCGTTTTTACTTCCGGTGCCACTGAAGCTGACAACCTCGCCATCAAAGGTGCGGCTCAATTCCATCAGGCACGCGGCAAACACGTCATTACCAGTCAAACTGAGCACAAAGCGGTGCTGGATAGCTGTCAGCAACTGGAGCGTGAAGGTTTCGACGTCACTTATCTGCAACCCGGCAGTGATGGCATTATTAAGCCTGCAATGCTGGAAGCTGCGCTGCGCGACGATACCGTGCTGGTTTCCCTGATGCATGTGAACAACGAAACCGGCGTGATTCAGGATATTGCTGCGCTCGGCGCCTTGTGCCGCGCGCGTGACATCCTGTTCCATGTTGATGCCACCCAAAGTGTCGGTAAATTGCCGATTGATGTCGCCATACTGCCGGTGGATCTGATGTCGTTTTCAGCGCATAAGCTTTACGGCCCTAAAGGCATTGGTGCGCTGTGGGTGCGTCGTAAACCGAAACTGCAGATCGATGCGCAGATGCATGGTGGTGGACACGAGCGCGGTATGCGTTCCGGTACGTTGCCGGTGCATCAGATTGTTGGCATGGGCGAAGCGTACCGTATCGCACGTGAAGAGATGAGCAGTGAAATGGCACGTCTGTCGGCCATGCGCGAACGTCTGTGGCACGGTATCAGCCGCTTAGAGAATGTGAAGATTAACGGTTCGCTTGAGCAGGGCGCACCGAATATTTTGAACCTCAGTTTTGCTCAGGTTGAGGGTGAATCCTTGATCATGGCGCTGAAAGATCTGGCGCTGTCATCGGGTTCTGCCTGTACCTCGGCCAGTCTCGAACCCTCTTATGTATTGCGCGCCATGGGTGTTGAGCAGGAACTGGCACACAGTTCACTGCGCTTCTCGCTGGGGCGTTTCACCACCGAAGAGGAAATTGACTACGCCATTGAGCTGGTCAATAAAGCGGTCAGCCGTTTACGGGCATTCACGCCCGCCACGTCCCGCTAATTCATGCACTCCCTTGCGCCGGTTCTGGCGCAAGGTGACACCTAACGCAAACGGAGCTACGCGATGACAACACAACCGATGACGATTACGCTCAGCTCCCAGGCCGCCGATGCGCGCTGGGGTGAAAAAGCACTGCTGAGCAGCACTGAAAGTGGCATGACCCTTCACCTGACTGGCGCCGATGCGCTGATGAGCATCCAGCGCGCAGGGCGCAAGCTGGACGGTCAGGGGATCCGCCACGTCGCACTGAGCGGCGAAGAGTGGGATTTGGAAAAATGCTGGGCATTCTGGCAAGGCTATCGCAGCCCGAAAGGTAAACGCCAGGTAGAGTGGCCAGCATTAAGCGAAAACGATCAGACAGAATTTGATCGTCGCCTTAAAATCGTTGACTGGGTACGTGACACCATCAACCTGCCTGCGGAAGACCTCAGCCCGGAACAACTGGCGCACAGCGCGATCGATTTGATCAGCGAAGTGGGCGGTGACGCAGTGAGCTATCGCATAACCAAAGGCGAAGATCTGCGCGAGCAGGGTTATGCGGGTATTCACACCGTGGGCCGTGGTTCAACCCGCGCACCTGTGCTGCTGGCGCTCGACTTCAACCCAGGCGGCGATGAAAATGCGCCGGTATACGCTTGCCTGGTCGGCAAAGGCATTACCTTTGATACCGGTGGTTACAGCCTGAAGCAGAGCGCGTTTATGGATTCGATGAAATCCGACATGGGCGGTGCAGCGACGGTGACTGGCGCGCTGGCGTTGGCGATTTCACGTGGCCTGACCAAACGTGTGAAGCTGTTCCTGTGCTGTGCAGACAACATGGTGAGCGGTAACGCGTTCCGTCTCGGCGACATCATTCGCTATCGCAACGGCAAGACCGTTGAAGTGATGAACACTGATGCGGAAGGACGTCTGGTGCTGGCCGATGGCCTGATTGATGCCAGCGAGCAAAATCCTGAGTTACTGATCGATGCAGCAACTCTGACAGGTGCAGCGAAAACGGCGCTGGGCAACGATTATCACGCCCTGTTTACCTTTGACGATGTTCTGGCGGAATCACTGCTGGGTAGCGCAACCGGTGAAAATGAAGCCTTCTGGCGCCTGCCACTGGCTGAATTCCACCGCAGCCATCTGCCGTCAAACTTTGCCGATTTGAACAACATCGCGAGTCCGGCGCATGCAGCCGGTGCCAGCAGCGCGGCGGCGTTCCTTTCTCACTTTGTGAGCAAGTATCAGCAGGGCTGGCTGCACATTGACTGTTCTGCGACTTACCGTAAAAGCGCGGTGGATCAATGGTCAGCCGGTGCAACCGGTCTGGGTGTGCGTACCATCGCCAATCTGTTACTGAAATAAAGCCGGTGCGCATGAGTGCGCACGCTGCGTCAATATTCTCCAGGGTCGCCATTCGTGGCGACCACACAGCGCTAAAGCGGCAAAACTCGTGCATGAGCTTGCCGTTTTTTTGGAACTTGATAAATGAGCAATCGTCTTGAAGAGGTGCTGAAGCTGGCCGCCACCGAGCCTGCGCACCGTCCGGAATTCTTTCAACTGCTGCTGGAATCTGACATTTGGGTGCCGGGTGAAAGTCCTGCAGAGCAGTTCGATGCCACCTCACCTGTGGAATTACAGCATTGGGAAAAAGAGGGCGGCGGCAGTGTTATCCCGTTCTTCACCTCAGAAGAAGCAATGGGGGAAGCGATTAAAGAAGAGCAACCTTACCTGCGCCTGCCCGCGCGCACGCTGTTCGAAATGACCCTGGGTGAGAGCCTATTCCTCAATCCTAAGCTGCCCGCCGGCAAAGAGTTTTCACCGGGTGAGATTGCCCATTTGATCGGTGAAGAGGGCAGTGCGCTGAGTCAGCAAACGGTACTGGAAGGGGGCCATGCGCTGCTTCTGTCGGAAGTGGCTGAACCACCCGCACAGATGATTGATTCACTGACGCAGCTGTTTGCCAAGTATAAACAGGTACGTCGTGCTTATATTGCCAGCATTCGTGAGAGCGCAACGGAAGAACCCAATTTGCTGATCGGTATCGAAGCGGATAGCAATATCGAGGAGATCATTCAGGCGGCAGGCAGCGTGGCAACCGATACGCTGGCAGATGATGCACCGATTGATATCTGTGAAGTGGTGAGCGAGGAGAAAGGTGTCAGCCATTTCTTTACCGCGCACATCACGCCTTTTTATGAACGTCGCTGGGGGAGTTTCCTGCGCGACTTCAAAGGCAGCCAGCGGATTATTTAAACATCGCTTGTAGCGGTGCGATATCTTGCGAATCTGTCAGCCAAAATGCGGCTGCAGAAACGCGCGACATCGCGCCGCTAACCTTCATTGTCATGCTCAAAAGATTGCTCTGCTAGCTCCTCTTGATTGCCATGCTCAAAAGTTTACTCTGCTAGCTCCCCCTTGATTGTCATGCTCAGAAGTTTGTTTTGCTAGTTGCCCTTCCTTGCTCTGCTTAGCAGCCCAATCGTCTGGCTAAACATTACTTCTCAATCGGTAAATCGTCGCGGCTGCCCCATTCGCCCCATGAGCCGTCATACAGCGTGACGTCACGCACGCCCAGCGACGTTAGCGCCAGAATCACCACCACCGCCGTCACACCTGAACCACAGCTGGCGACAATGGGCTGATCCAGTTTAATACCTGCTTTTTCAAACAAATCGCGGAGTTCAGCCGCTGGTTTCAGTTCGCCGTTTACCACCAGATTGTTCCACGGCATATTCAGGCTATTCGGGATATGTCCGCGCAGCAGACCGGGGCGAGGCTCATCCACTTCAGCATTGAAGCGATTGGCGGCACGGGCATCAACGATTTGTGCGCCGCCTTCGTGGCTGATCAACAACACATCGGTCAGACGCTTCACCAGACCCTGGTCGTAATGGGCTTCAAACTCGCCTTCCAGCAGATTAACCGGACCCGGTGCCACATCAAAACCTGCCGCTTTCCAGCCCTGCAAACCGCCCGCCAGAATCGACACATTGACGCAGCCAAAGGCGCGTAGCATCCACCATGCACGGGGCGCGGAGAACAGATTGCCCTCGTCATACACCACCAGATGTTTATCCTGATTGACCCCCAATTCGCGCATCGCCACGGCAAAAGCTTCCGGGCGCGGCATCATATGTGGATATGCGCTGGTGTGATCGGACAAGCCTTCGATATTGAAGAACGGCGCATCCGGTAAATGCCCTGCCAGATATTCCGCCTGAATATCGCGAACCGCTTCCTGACCTGGCGGCAACATGCGCGCATCTAAAACCTGCAACGTTTCATCGGTGTAATGCTCTTTTAACCAATCGGCAGAGACAAACAGGGGAGCTGTCATCGCAACAACCTCTTCTCAATCATCAGAAAACGGAAAGACCCAGTGTCCGGGAATGTGAACGCTATCTCAAGGGTATCGTTGCTAAAGTGAGTAGGTTGATGTGAAATTGCGCAGCACACTACTTTTAACCTTTTGGGGCTGGTGAGGGACTTACCATGGTAAAACGTGTTGATCGACTGCTGCTCAGCGTGCTGTTCGGCGGGATACTTTTAGGCGGCACATTGCTGCCGGTGCAGGCGGTTGATGCGCCAGCGGTACAACGCGCGCCACAAGCGCTTTCCGTTATTGATCTCTCAGAGTTGCAACTGGATGGCGCTGCGGCGTTAGTGTTGACCTTCAACACCGCTATCGATAACAAGCAGGACTTCAACGCGCTAATCCACATCAGCGATGAAAAAAGCGGCAAAGTGGATGGCGGTTGGGAGCTGGCGCAAAACGGCAAGGCGCTGCGCTTCCGTCATCCTGAACCTGCGCGCAAGCTGACCATCTCAATTGATTCAGACCTGAAAGCCGCCGATGGTCGCACCTTAGGCAGCCCTTTCAGCCAGACACTTACCACCCGCGATATCCAGCCGATGGTGGGCTTCGCCAGCCGTGGATCGCTGCTGCCGCTGCGCCTGACGCAGGGATTGCCGGTGCTGGCGCTTAATGTGAACAACATTGATGTTGATTTTTTCCGGGTAAAAAGTGCCGCCCTGGCCGATTTTCTCGCCCAGTGGAATTACGGCAATAATCTGTCGTACTGGGAATCACGCGACCTGCTAAAAAATGCCGATCTGGTCTACAGCGGACGTTTTGATCTCAATCCGGGCCGCAACACGCGTGAGAAGATGCAGTTGCCGCTCGGCGACGTTGATGCGCTTAAACAGCCTGGTGTTTATCTGGCGGTGATGAAACAGGCCGGCACTTATAACTACACTCAACCGGCAACCCTGTTCACGCTCAGTGACATTGGTTTATCACTGCACAGCTTTCCGGATCAACTGGAACTCTTTACGCAAAGTCTCGCCAATGGCGCACCGCTGGAAGATGTTAACGTGCGACTGCTGGACGAGA
Source organism: Pantoea sp. S61 (assembly GCF_016625145.1). NCBI lineage: Bacteria > Pseudomonadati > Pseudomonadota > Gammaproteobacteria > Enterobacterales > Erwiniaceae > Pantoea > Pantoea sp. S61. The sequence continues at coordinate 119,642 of NZ_JACVUO010000016.1, read as the reverse complement.
AAGGCCAGCAGCTGGCGAGTGGCGCCAGTGACAGCAATGGCCATCTGCGCCTGCCAGCTAACACCAAAGGCAAACTGTTGCTGGTAACGCAGAAAGGGCAAACCTCGCTGATCGATCTCAATCGCCCGGCGCTGGATCTGGCCGAATTCCCGATTGATGGTCCGCAGGGTTACGATAAACAGTTCTTCCTGTTCGGTCCGCGCGATCTCTATCGCCCTGGTGAAACGGTCATCGTTAATGCGCTGCTGCGTGATGCCAATGGCAAGCCGTTGCCGTCACAACCGGTCAAAGCCGAAGTGGTGCAACCCAATGGTGAAGTCACCCAGACCTTCGTATGGCAGCCAGAAAATGGGGTATACCAGCAGCGCTTTGCTCTTCCGGCTTCAGCCATGACCGGTGAATGGACGCTGCGCATCAACAGCGGTGATAACCAGCCGCGCAGCTGGTCGTTCCACGTAGAAGATTTTCTGCCTGAACGCATGGCGCTGGCGCTAAGCAACAGCGCGCAGCCCGTGAAACCTGATGCAGCAGTGACCTTTGATGTTGAGGGTCGTTATCTGTATGGCGCACCGGCCGCCGGCAATGAGTTGCAAGGTCAGCTGTTCCTGCGCCCGGCGCGTGAAGCCGTGGCAGCGCTGCCCGGCTATCAATTTGGCGATATCACTGAAGAACTAAAACGCAGTCTCGATGACGTTGATGACAAGCTGGATGAGAGCGGCAAACTGCAGTTAAACGTGGAAAGCAGCTGGGCAGAAAGTCACTCGCCGCTCAACCTCATCCTGCAAGCCAGCCTGCTGGAAACGGGGGGCCGTCCGGTGACACGCCGCGCGACCCAATCGATCTGGCCCGCGCCCGCGCTGCCGGGGATTCGTCCGCTGTTCAATAGCGAATCGGTGTATGACTATCGCACCGATCGTTATCGTGACGAACCCACCGTACCGGAGAACGGTCTCGCGGAGTTCGATGTGGTGTATGCCAACCCGCAAGGTGAGAAGCTGGCTGCACAGGATCTGGATGTGCGTCTGATTCACGAACGTCGTGACTATTACTGGAGCTTCTCGGACAGCGAAGGTTGGCAGTCACGCTATGACCAAAAGGATCTGCAGGAAGATGAGCAGCGGATCAACATTGCGGCTGGGGGCAGCCAGAAAATCAGCTTCCCGGTGGAGTGGGGTACTTATCGTCTGGAAGTGCATGCGGGTGAGAATATCATTAGCAGCGTGCGCTTTAATGCAGGTTACTGGTGGCAGGACAACACTGATGGCACCGGTGCGTTACGTCCCGATCAGGTCAAACTGAAAATTGATAAAAGCGCCTACCAACCGGGTGATACCGCAAAAGTGCAGGTGGAATCACCGGCTGCCGGTAAAGGCTATCTGATGGTGGAGTCCAGCAGCGGCACGCTGTGGTGGCAGCCGCTCGACGTTCCTGCCGGTGGCACGACCATTGATGTTCCGATTAATGAGAGCTGGAAGCGTCACGATCTCTATCTCAGCGCCATCGTGGTGCGTGACGGCGATAAAGCCAACGGCACCACGCCGAAAAGGGCGGTGGGGCTGCTGCATTTGCCGATGGCGACCGAAGCGCGACGTCTCAATCTGGCGATGGATGCGCCTGAAAAAATCCGCCCTGAGCAGACGATAAAAGTGAAGGTGAAAGCCAGCCGTGAAGGCGGTGAGTTGCCTAAGCAGGTTCAGGTCTTGCTGTCAGCGGTCGACAGTGGCGTGTTGAGCATCACTGATTACCCAACGCCGGATCCGTGGGACGCCTTCTTTGGCCGTAAGCGTTACAACGCCGATCAATATGATGTGTATGGTCAGTTGATCGAAGGCGGCGGCAAGCTGGCGGCACTACGTTTCGGTGGTGATGGCGACGATGCCGATGCATTGTCGCGCGGCGGTAAAAAGCCGGTCACCGATGTGCAGATCGTTGCACAACAACTGCAGCCAGTCACGCTGGATGCCAATGGTGAAGGCACGATCGAACTCCCCATTCCGGCCTTTAATGGCGAGTTACGCTTGATGGCGCAAGTGTGGAGTGCAGACAGCTTCGGCTCAGCAGAACGCAAAATGGTGGTGGCCGCGCCGCTCATCAGTGAACTGGCGACGCCGCGCTTTATGGCCAGCGGTGACCAGTCGACGCTGGCGCTGGATCTCACCAACCTGACCGATCAGCCGCAGACGTTAAAAGTCGATGTAACCACACAGGGGCTGATCGCCCTGAACGGCACTGTCACTTCCAGCGTGCAACTGGCGAAGGGCGCGCGCACGACCTTACCAATCCCGGTTAAAGCGCAGGGTGCCTTTGGTGAGGGGGCAGTGCAGGTCAAGGTCTCAGGTATGAGTCTGCCGGGTGAGACGCTGGCGTCGAGCGAGCGTAAATGGACTATCGGCGTGCGTCCGGCTTATCCTGCCCAAACCCTGAGTTTCGACAACGTGATGCAAACTGGCCAAAGCTGGCAGGTGGTGGCAAGTGCCTTTAACGGTCTGCAAAAGGATACGCTGACGGGACAGTTGTCGCTGAGTAATCGTCCACCTCTGAATATCGCCAGCTTTATCAGTCAGCTGTATGCCTATCCTTATGGCTGTCTGGAGCAGACCGCCAGTGGCATCTGGCCATCGGTGTTCACCAACAAAGCGCAGCTGGATGCGCTGGGTATCAAAACCAGCACCGATGAGGCTCGCCGGGCATCGATTGCCACGGGTATTGCGCGCCTGGCGGGTATGCAGCGCGGCAATGGCAGCTTTGGTTTGTGGAGTAAAGAGAGTCAGGAAGAGTTCTGGCTGACAGCTTACGTCACCGATTTCCTGCTGCGTGCTAACGAAGCCGGTTACAGCGTGCCGGAAGGGGTAATCGGCCGTGCCGATGAGCGCTTGCTACGTTATCTGCAGGATCCGGCGCAAATCGAAACCAGCTGGAGCAGCGATGCTGATGGATTGCGCTTCAGTGTGCAGGCTTATGCGGGTCTGGTTTTGGCACGTCAGCAGCAGGCGCCGCTCGGTGCGTTGCGTGCGCTGTATGAAAAGCGTGAGCAGGCGAAGTCTGGCCTGGCGCTGGTGCAGTTGGGAGTGGCGCTGAAGCTCATGGGCGATCAGCAGCGTGCGCAGTCAGCGCTGGCGCAGGGCATCGGGCTTGAGCGCAAACCCAACAACTGGTTAGGCGATTACGGCAGCCCGGTGCGTGACCGTGCGCTGATTCTCGCACTCCTCACAGAAAATCAGTTGCTGCCCGATATGCAGGGGCCGCTGTTGATTGATTTGGCAAAAGCGGTACATGGGCAGCGCTGGTTCTCCACCCAGGAAAACAATGCGCTGTTCCTCGCTGCACGTACCTTGCAGCAGCACAAAGGTGAACAATGGCAGGCCACGCTTCAGGGAAGAGGCGAGCCGCTGAGCAGCAATCAGACGCTCAATATGGGCATCAGCGAAGATCAGCTGCGACAGGGCTTGCTGGTGAAGAGCGACAATGCCTCACCGCTGTACGGCACGCTCAATGTCGTGGGCTATCCGCAAACGGCACCGTCGCCGATCAGCAACGTGCTGAAGATCACCCGTGAGTTTTTCACCCTGGACGGTAAGCCTGCCGACCTCACCAACCTGAAAAGTGGTGAATTGCTGGTGGTGCGATTGAAAGTGGCGGCCAGCGAGCGGGTCAGTGATGCGCTGGTGGTGGATCTGCTGCCTGCAGGGCTGGAACTGGAAAACCAGAACCTGAGCGACAGCAGCGCCAGCCTGGGCGACAGTGCTGATGCGCTGAAGGAGAGCATGATGGATATGCAGCAGGCCAACATCAAACACATCGAGTTCCGCGATGATCGCTTTGTCGCCGCACTGGCGCTGGATGGCTACACGCCGGGCACGCTGCTATATCTGGCGCGAGCCGTGACGCCGGGCAGCTATCGCCTGCCGCCACCGCAGGTTGAATCGATGTATGTGCCAGAGTGGCGCGCGATTGGCACCACGCCGGAAAAATTAAATGTGCGCTAAGCGGTAATGAAAAAAGGTTACGCACGGAAGCGGTGGCGCTGGCTGCCGCTTTTTTTACTGCTGATGCTCGTCGGTATAGGGCTACTGAATCGACTCGATCCCCTGCCGTTGCAGGAAGTGCAACCTGCGCGCGTGGTGGTCGCTGAGGATGGCACGCCGCTATGGCGTTTTGCCGACAAGCAAGGCATCTGGCGCTATCCGGTGACGCTTGAAGAGGTTTCGCCCGAGTATATTCAGGCGCTGCTGACTTACGAAGACCGTTGGTTCTGGCACCATCCCGGTATCAATCCGATGGCGATTGTGCGTGCCATCGGGCAAAACCTGCTGCATCACGGCATCGTCTCAGGTGGCAGTACGCTGACCATGCAGGTAGCGCGGTTGATCGATCCACAACCGCGTACGCTGCGTGGCAAGGTGGTGCAGGCCTGGCGAGCGCTACAGCTGGAGTGGCACTTATCCAAGCGCGATATTCTCACACTCTATCTCAATCGTGCGCCATTTGGCGCCACGGTGGAAGGCATTGGCGCAGCAAGCTGGATGTGGCTGGGCAAGCCGCCGTCTCAGCTCACCAAAGGTGAGGCCGCGTTGCTCGCCGTGCTGCCACAGGCACCGAGCCGTCTGCGCCCGGATCGCTGGCCGCAACGTGCGGAAGTGGCGCGCAATAAAGTGCTGGATCGACTGGCAGAGTATCAGGTGTGGTCAGCGCAGGATGTAGCGGAGATCAAACAGGAAGCGGTGTGGCTACCGCCGCGTCAGGTTCCACAAATGGCACCGTTGCTGGCGCGTCGCCTGTTGTCGCTCTCACCCGACAACAAAATTCGTTCGACCATTGATGTGTCGCTGCAGCGCGAGCTGGAAAGTCTGGCGTCATCGCTAAAAAACCAGCTGCCACCGCGCACCTCGCTGGCGTTGCTGGTGGTGGATCACCGCAGCATGAAAGTGCGCGGCTATGTAGGATCAGTGTCCTTCGATGACGACAGTCGCTTTGGGCATGTCGATATGATCTCCAGCGTGCGATCCCCCGGATCGGTGTTGAAACCTTTTGTTTACGGCATGGCGCTGGATGAGGGGCTGATCCACGGTGAATCACTGCTGCAGGATGTGCCACGCCGTTTTGGTGATTATCGTCCCGGTAATTTTGACGCCGGTTTTCACGGCCCGGTAAGTGCCAGCGAGGCGCTGGAGCGTTCACTGAATTTACCTGCAGTCCAACTTCTGGATGCGCTTGGCCCGAAAACGGTGGCGGCGCGTCTGCGTAACGTTGGATTGAATCTGCGCTTTCCGGCAGGGGCCGAACCCAATCTTTCACTGGTGCTCGGCGGCACGGGTGCGCGGCTGGATGAGATTGTCGCGGCATATAGCGCTTTTGCCCGTCAGGGGAGTGCCGCGCAGCTGCGCTGGCTGCCCAATCAGCCATTGCTAGAGCGGCCACTGCTTTCGCCGGGCGCAGCCTGGATTGTGCGGCGCATTCTGGCTGGAGAAGCTCAGCCATCGGGCGCCGTTCCGGATATTGCACCGCTGGCCTGGAAAACCGGCACCAGTTATGGCTACCGCGATGCGTGGACGATTGGCATTACGCCCCGCTATTTAATCGGCGTGTGGGTTGGCAGACCGGATGCCACACCGGTTGCCGGTCAGTTTGGTTTTGCCTCTGCGGTACCGGTGATGAACCAGGTCAATAATCTGCTGGCGGGGCATATGTCAGTGCGCGGTGCGCCGCGCGATCCGCGGCCGGATTCAGTCAGCGCCATGAGCATTTGCTGGCCCGGAGGCCAACCCTTGCCAGTGGGTGACGATAACTGTCGCCAGCGTCGCCAGAGCTGGATACTGAACCGAACTGTGCCACCCACACTGCTGGCACCCGGTCAGGAAGGTGTGAATGGTTTACGTCAACGTTATTGGGTCAACCTTCAGGGCTTACGTGTGGCGGCAGATTGCCCCGGCGCACAGAGCCAGGAGAGTCTGATGTGGCCACTGCCGCTGGAACCCTGGCTGCCGCTGTCCGAGCGCCGCGAGCAGCGCCTGCCGCCGGTCGATTCTCGCTGCCCACCCTTAAATCAGGGCAGCGCGCCACCGCTCTTAATCACGGGGGTGATAGAGGGGCAACGCGTGCAGCCGTTGCCGGGCAAAGTGGTCTTGGTGCTGCCGGTTGCCGTACAGGGCGGAAGGGGATCGCAGCGCTGGTGGTTTTTGAACGGGCAGCCGGTCGAACAGCAAGCGGGGCAAAACAGTGCGGCGCTGGTCCTCAGTGAACCGGGCCAGTATCAACTGGTGGTCATGGATGAATCGGGTCAACTGGCATCCGTCTCATTTATTCGGGGTTAAATAGCCGCGTATGCCAGATTCTGTGCGTGTTCGCCCCGACAAAAATCAATTATTTTCGATAATTCCACCAATCGGCAATAGGCAACGCCCGATGATGTCCCTATAATCGGCGCGTTTTCTTACCGGGAGCGAGTTCCCGGTTTCTTCAGGATGCTAACTAGAGGTCATCATGGCAATCGAACGTACTTTCTCAATCGTTAAACCAAACGCCGTCGCTAAGAACGTGATTGGTGCTATCTACAACCGTTTTGAAAGCGCAGGCTTCAAAATCGTTGGCGCGAAAATGCTGCACCTGACCAAAGAGCAGGCTGAAGGTTTCTACGCTGAGCACAAAGGCCGTCCATTCTTCGATGGTCTGGTTGAGTTCATGACTTCTGGTCCCGTTGTTGTTTCTGTTCTGGAAGGCGAAAACGCCGTTCAGCGTCACCGTGACCTGATGGGTGCAACCAACCCAGACAACGCGCTGGCCGGTACTCTGCGTGCTGACTACGCTGACAGCTTCACCGAGAACGCGACCCACGGTTCTGACTCAGCTGAATCTGCTGCACGCGAAATCGCTTACTTCTTCGCTGAAAACGAAGTTTGCCCACGCACTCGCTAAGTGCGTTGCTGCCGATGCGGATAAACGTCTTTACACCTTTTCAACATCGGTAAAGTCGTTCCCCTGGCATCATGCAGCAGATGTAGTACAATAATGCGCCCTTGTTGAGCCTGTCTCAGCGAGGGCGCTGTTTTTTTCCTATTCTTAACCAGAGCCGTAACGTGTAACAACGAGGCCAGAGAACATTATGTCCGAACAGATTGTGACGCCGTCGTCCGCTTCCCCCGTGGTTGTTTCCCCAAAAAACGAAAAAATTAACCTGCTGGATCTTAACCGTCAGCAGATGCGCGAATTCTTTTTAGAGATGGGTGAAAAGCCGTTCCGCGCCGATCAGGTCATGAAGTGGATGTACCACTACTGCTGCGATGATTTCGAGCAGATGACTGACATCAACAAAGTGCTGCGTGGCAAATTGATGCAACGCGCTGAAATCCGTGCGCCGGAAGTGGCGGAAGAGATGCGTTCCAGCGATGGCACCATCAAGTGGGCGATTCGCGTGGGCGATCAGCTGGTCGAAACCGTGTATATCCCGGAAGCTGACCGTGCAACACTGTGCGTCTCCTCACAGGTAGGCTGTGCGCTGGAGTGCAAATTCTGTTCGACTGCGCAGCAGGGCTTCAACCGTAACCTGCGCGTTTCCGAAATCATTGGTCAGGTATGGCGCGCGGCGAAAATTATCGGCGCGGCGAAAATTACCGGCCAGCGTCCGATCACCAACGTGGTGATGATGGGCATGGGCGAGCCATTGCTCAACCTCAACAACGTGGTACCAGCGATGGACATCATGCTGGACGACTTCGGTTTTGGTTTGTCTAAACGTCGCGTGACGCTGTCAACCTCGGGTGTCGTGCCGGCGCTGGATAAACTGGGCGATATGATCGACGTGGCGCTGGCGATTTCACTGCATGCGCCAAACGATGCTATCCGTGACGAAATTGTGCCGATCAACAAAAAGTACAACATCGAAACTTTCCTCGGTGCGGTTAAACGTTACATCGGCAAGTCAAACGCCAATCAGGGCCGCGTGACCATTGAGTATGTGATGCTGGATCACATCAATGACAGCACCGACAATGCGCACGAGCTGGCTGCACTGCTGAAAGAGACGCCGTGCAAAATTAACCTGATTCCATGGAACCCGTTCCCAGGCGCGCCTTATGGCCGTAGCTCAAATAGCCGTATCGATCGCTTCTCCAAAGTGCTGATGGATTACGGTTTTACCACCATTGTGCGTAAAACGCGTGGCGATGATATTGATGCGGCTTGTGGTCAGTTAGCGGGTGATGTTATCGACCGTACCAAGCGCACCTTGCGTAAGAAGATGGCCGGTGAAGCCATCTCTGTGAAGGCGCTCTGAAACACAGTGCCTGGTGATACCCACCAGGCGTAAGCCATGCCAGTCTCTCCGCTCGATGTCAGAGGGAGAGACTGAAATGCACAAAGGATTATCGGCAGTAGTGTTGGCGGGCTTTGTTGTAACCGGTTGTGTCAACCCGCCGGTTCAGCAAGGTGCTGCAGATATCAGGCTACAGCTAGGGTTGCACTACCTGGCAGTGAAAGATTTTGCTGCAGCACAGCGTAATTTATTACGTGCTGAGCGGGCAGCACCGCGAGATTATCGTGTGCCGTTGGCGCTTGCACGGCTGGCACAGGCGCAGCAGAATAGCGCGCAGACCCATTGGCACTACCAACGCGCCCAGCAGTTAGCGCCAGCGAATGGCTACATCGCTAACAATTACGGTGCGTTTCTTTGCGGTTTAAGGCAGTATGGCGAAGCGCATCAACAGTTTAAGCTGGCGATGGCTGCACAGGAAATCGAAGCTCGTCAGGATGCATTTCTGTTTTCGGGCTATTGTTACCTGCAGGCTGGAGAGAGTGCCTCAGCGCGCGAGTCTTTGAGCAACGCGCTGATTGCCGCACCGGAGCAGGGCAGTCAACTGCTTTTGGAAGTGGAAAGGCGGCTTGAACAGCAGGATCGCATGGCGGTTCCGCTGCTATTAGAAGTGTACCACCAGCGTTTGCCCGCAACGGCAGAGAGCCAGTGGTTACAAATACGTTTCGCCGCGCAACAGGGAAACGCTGCTGACGTTACACGTTATGGCGACCGGTTGGCGCGAAGTTTTCCACAATCGATACAGTACCAGCGTTATTTAGCTAATGAATACTGAAGCCACTCAAGAGAATTCTGCAGTACATTCCACAGGTGAACGCCTGCGTCTGGCCCGTGAGCAGATGGGGCTGACTCAGCAAAATGTCGCTGAACGCCTGTGCCTGAAACTTTCTACCGTACGAGACATTGAAGAAGATAAGTCGCCAGCTGATTTAGCTTCGACGTTCTTGCGCGGTTACATTCGTTCTTATGCTCGTCTGGTGCATGTGCCGGAAGATGACCTGTTGCCGATGATGGCGAAGCAGGCTCCCGTGCGCGCGGCCAAAATTGAGCCAATGCAGAGCTTCTCGTTAGGTAAGCGCCGTAAAAAGCGTGATGGCTGGTTGATGATTTTCACCTGGTTGGTGATTTTTGTCGTCATCGGTCTGACCGGCGCGTGGTGGTGGCAAAATCATAAAGCCTCGCAGGCCGATCTGGTCTCAATGGCTGACCAGAATGGCAGCAGCAACGATAACAGTCAGTCTATTCCGCTGGGTGAAAACAGCACTGACAGCGCGACTGACAGTGATACCAATGCCGCGGGTACGCCGGTGGATAACGGTGCCGGTGCGGTTGCGACACCGAGTACCAGCAACAACGCGGCTTCGGCAGCCAACACCACTGCGCCTGCGACCAGCAGCGATAACGCCGTGGTTTCACCGAGCCAGGCACCGATCGATAACGCACCGCCAGCGGCCACCTCTCCGGCACCTGCCAACAGTGTTCCGGCCGGCCAAATGCCGACCAGCAACGCGGCGGTCAGTCAGCCTGCGGGCGACCCAAATGCGGTTGTGATGAATTTCAAAGCCGATTGCTGGCTGGAAGTCACCGACGCCACTGGCAAGAAGCTGTTCAGCGGATTGCAACGTAGCGGCGGTAAGCTCAGCTTGTCCGGAACGGCTCCGTATCGTCTGAAAATTGGCGCACCGAGTGCGGTTGACGTGCAATATCAGAATCAGCCCGTTGATTTAAGTCGTTTTATCCGTAATAACCAGGTTGCCCGTCTGACGCTGGGTGCGCAATAACGCGCAGCGCGCTTTCCGGGTAATTGTGGAGAGAGAATATGCATAACGAAGCACCCATTATCCGTCGCAAATCAACACGGATTTACGTCGGCAAGGTGCCGGTTGGTGATGGCGCGCCCATTGCCGTTCAGTCAATGACCAACACCCGCACCACGGATGTGGACGCCACGGTTAACCAGATTCGCCAGCTTGAGCGTGTCGGTGTCGATATCGTGCGCGTCTCTGTTCCAACCATGGATGCGGCGGAAGCGTTCAAACTGATTAAGCAACAGGTCAATGTGCCGCTGGTGGCGGACATTCATTTTGACTATCGTATCGCACTGAAAGTCGCCGAATATGGCGTCGATTGCCTGCGCATCAACCCCGGCAATATCGGTAACAATGAGCGTATCCGCCAGGTAGTGGATTGTGCCCGCCATTACAACATTCCTATTCGTATCGGCGTGAATGCCGGTTCACTGGAAAAAGATCTGCAGGAAAAATACGGTGAGCCAACGCCACAGGCGCTGCTCGAATCCGCGATGCGCCATGTTGATCACCTTGATCGCCTCAACTTTGATCAGTTCAAAGTGAGTGTAAAAGCCTCTGACGTATTCCTTGCCGTTGAATCCTATCGTCTGCTGGCAAAAGCTATCGATCAGCCACTGCATCTCGGTATTACCGAAGCGGGTGGCGCGCGCGCCGGTTCAGTAAAATCAGCGATCGGCCTGGGCTTGCTGCTGGCGGAAGGGATCGGCGATACGCTGCGCATCTCTTTGGCGGCGGATCCGGTGGAAGAAGTCAAGGTCGGTTACGACATTCTGAAATCGCTGCGCATTCGCTCTCGCGGCATTAACTTTATTGCCTGCCCAACCTGTTCACGTCAGGAATTTGATGTGATCGGCACGGTGAATGCGCTGGAAGAACGTCTCGAAGACATCATCACGCCAATGGATATCTCGATTATTGGTTGTGTGGTGAACGGTCCTGGCGAAGCTACGGTTTCGACCATGGGCGTGACCGGCGGCAGCCGCAAAAGTGGTTTCTATGAAGACGGCGTGCGCCAGCGCGATCGCCTCGATAACGACAACATGATCGACCAGCTGGAAGCACGTATTCGTGCCAAGGCCAGCATGCTGGATGAAAGCCGCCGCATTAACGTGCAGCAGCTGGAAAAATAAAGGACGGTGCGCGCCCGCCGCGCGCCAGTTTGTGATTGAACCTGTGCGGTTTCATCCTCATAAGGTATGATGCCGGACAGGTTTTTTTGTATTAAGAGATTCTAACGTGGCGAAGAATATTCAAGCGATCCGTGGGATGAACGACTACCTGCCGGCGGACACCGCGATTTGGCAGCGTATTGAGGGCACCCTGAAGCAGGTGCTGGCCAGTTATGGCTTTAGTGAAATCCGTTTGCCGATTGTAGAGCAGACCCCGCTGTTTAAACGCGCTATCGGTGAAGTCACCGATGTGGTTGAAAAAGAGATGTACACCTTTGACGACCGCAACGGTGAAAGTCTGACCCTGCGTCCGGAAGGCACGGCAGGCTGTGTGCGCGCCGGTATTGAGCATGGTCTGCTGTACAATCAGGAACAGCGTCTGTGGTACATCGGTCCGATGTTCCGCTATGAGCGTCCGCAGAAAGGCCGTTACCGCCAGTTCCATCAGATTGGTGCGGAAGTGTTTGGTCTGCAAGGCCCGGACATCGATGCTGAACTGATTATGATGACCGCGCGCTGGTGGAAAGCGTTAGGTATCGCTGAACACGTGAGTCTCGAACTCAACTCTATTGGTTCACTGGAAGCACGCGCAAACTACCGCGATGCGCTGGTGGCCTTCCTTGAGCAGCATAAAGACAAACTGGATGAAGATTGCAAACGTCGTATGTATAGCAATCCGTTGCGTGTACTCGACAGCAAAAATCCTGACATCCAGCTGTTGCTGAACGATGCGCCGACGCTGAATGAATATCTCGATGAAGACTCACGCGCGCACTTCGACGGGCTGTGCAGCCTGCTGAATGACGCGGGTATTGCTTACACCGTGAACCAGCGTCTGGTGCGTGGCCTCGATTACTACAACCGCACCGTGTTCGAGTGGGTGACCAACAGCTTAGGTTCACAGGGCACCGTCTGTGCCGGTGGACGCTACGATGGTCTGGTTGAACAGCTGGGTGGTCGCGCTACGCCAGCGGTCGGTTTTGCCATGGGTCTTGAGCGTTTGGTATTGCTGGTTCAAGCGGTTAATCCAGAATTTGAACCGACGCGCATTGTTGATGTCTATGTTATCGCTTCGGGGCAGGGCGTCCAGTCCGCCGCGATGCAACTGGCGGAAAAACTGCGTGATGCAGATCCGGCACTGAAGCTGATGACCAACTTCGGTGGTGGTAACTTCAAGAAGCAGTTTGGCCGTGCAGACAAGTGGGGCGCACGCATTGCGCTGGTGCTGGGCGAAGACGAAGTGAAAGCGGGCCAGGTGGTGATTAAAAACCTGAGCACTGGCGATCAACAAACCGTTGCCCAAAGCGAAGCCGCTGCGACATTGCGCACGCTGCTGCAGTAAACGCAGCACTGCAACAGCCATTTAAAGGAGAGGGATTGCGTGGAAGTTTACAGCAACGAAAACGAACAGGTTGACGCACTGCGTCAGTTCTTTGCGAATAACGGCAAAGCGCTGGCTGTGGGTGTGATCATCGGCATTGCTGCACTGGGTGGCTGGCGTTTCTGGACCAGTCATCAGGATGGTGCGGATAAAGCTGCGTCGGCACAGTATCAACAACTGACCACCGCGATGCAGGCGGACAAGCCGCAAACGCTGGAAGCGGTTGCCGCCTTTGCCAATGAAAATAACAACACTTATGGCGCACTGGCTTCGCTCGATTTAGCGAAACAGTACGTTGAAGCGAATCAGTTAGATAAAGCCATTACGCTGCTTCAGAGCGGGCTGAAAGATACCAAAGATGCCAACCTGCAGGCGGTGATTAACCTGCGTCTGGCGCGCATTCAACTGCAGCAAAATCAGGCCGATGCCGCACTTTCAACCCTTAACAATGTTAAGGGTGATGGCTGGACAGCCATTATTGCGGACATTCGTGGCGAAGCACTGCTGAGCAAAGGCGACAAGCAGGGCGCACGTGATGCCTGGAGCAAAGGTGCTGAATCGCAGGCCTCTCCTGCGTTGAAGCAAATGCTGCAGATGAAGATGAATAACTTAAGTTAAGCCAGTCAAGAGAGCGCACATGGAATTACGTAAATACCTGCTGCCAGGGCTGATTTCAGTCACTCTGCTCAGCGGTTGCTCGCTGTTCAGCGGCGAAGAAGATGTAGTAAAAATGGCTCCGCTGCCGAAAGTGGAAAACCAGTTTACGCCACAGACTGCCTGGAGCACCTCTGTGGGTGATGGCGTTGGCGATTTCTATTCCAATCTGCATCCGGCCTGGCAGGACGGCACCGTCTATGCGGCCGACCGCTTTGGCGTAGTAAAAGCCCTGGATGCCAGCAACGGTAAAGAGAAATGGAAAGTCGATCTCTCTGAGAAAACCGGCTTCTTCTCGAAAAACATCTCAGCTCTTCTCTCTGGCGGCATCACCGCTACCAGCGATCGCATCTATATCGGCAGCGAGCGCGGCCAGGTCTTTGCACTGAACAATAGCGATGGCAGCATCGCCTGGCAGACGAAAGTCGCCGGTGAAGCGTTGTCGCGTCCAGTCGTGAGCGATGGCCTGGTGCTGATCCACACCAGCAACGGTATGTTGCAGGGGCTGGACCAGAGCACTGGCGCGATCAAGTGGAGCGTGAACCTCGATATGCCTGCGCTGTCACTGCGCGGTGAATCTGCGCCGACCGTGGCATTCGGTGGTGCGATTGTCGGTGGTGACAATGGCCGCGTGAGCGCAGTGATCATGAACCAGGGGCAGTTGATTTGGCAGCAGCGTATTTCGCAGCCAAGCGGCGCAACAGAGATTGATCGTCTGAGCGATGTGGATACGACGCCAGTTGTGGTTAACGGTGTGATCTACGCGCTGGCTTACAACGGCAATCTGACCGCGCTGGAACTGCGTTCAGGCCAGATTCTGTGGAAACGCGAAATCGGCGGCGTGAAAGACATGGTGGTTGATGCGGGTCGTATTTACCTGGTCGATCAGGATGACCGTGTGATTGCCCTCAATGCCGACGGTGGCGTGGCCATCTGGCGTCAGAGCGATCTGCTGCATCGCAACCTGACTTCACCAGCGCTGTTTAACGGTTATCTGGTGGTCGGCGATAGCGAAGGCTATGTGCACTGGATCAACACCCTGGACGGGCGCTTTGTTGCGCAGCAGAAACTGGACAGCGATGGCTTCCAGACTGACCCGGTGGTTGCGGGTGACAAGCTGCTGATCCAGGCGAAGGGCGGCGAAGTTTACGCCATCACTCGTTAAGATTAGGCTTTGCAGGAACCGGCTTCCTGCTCGCTAATACGGCTCCTGATTCGTCAGGGGCCGTTTCGTTTTTAGTCAGGCATGGTATTCTTAGCGCCTTCAGCCTGACGCCTTCTGGCAAATGTCGTTATAATCACGCCATTCGGGCGATTTATTTTTAAAACTGAGGCAAGTGTTATGGTACCTGTGGTCGCGCTGGTTGGGCGTCCCAATGTGGGAAAATCTACGCTATTTAACCGCTTAACGCGCACTCGTGATGCGCTGGTAGCGGATTTTCCTGGACTGACTCGCGATCGCAAATATGGTCGCGCCGAAGTGGAAGGGCGCGAATTCATTGTTATTGATACCGGCGGTATTGATGGCACCGAGGAAGGCGTCGAAAACCGCATGGCAGAACAATCGCTGCTGGCGATTGAAGAAGCGGATGTGGTGCTGTTCCTGGTGGATGCGCGTGCGGGTGTGATGCCGGCCGATCAACAGATCGCCAATCACCTGCGTTCGCGCGAAAAAGCCACCTTCCTGGTGGCGAACAAAACTGACGGTCTCGATCCTGATGCCGCCGTGCTGGATTTCTATGCGCTGGGCTTGGGTGACATTCATCCGATTGCGGCTTCGCACGGTCGCGGTGTGAACAACCTGCTTGAAGCTGCGTTGCTGCCATGGATGGAAGAAGCCGTTCCAGAAGTGGAGTTGACGGAAGAAGAAGAAAACGCCGCTTATTGGGCCGCGTTAGAAGAAGAAGAGGACGAGAAGGCGCTGGCGGAAGAGGAAGAAGAAAACTTCGACCCGACCACATTGCCGATCAAACTGGCTATCGTTGGCCGTCCTAACGTCGGCAAGTCAACGCTGACTAACCGCATCCTGGGTGAAGACCGCGTCGTGGTCTTCGACATGCCGGGCACCACGCGTGACAGCATCTACATTCCAATGGAACGTGACGAGCGCGAGTATGTGTTGATTGATACCGCTGGTGTGCGTAAACGCGGAAAAATCACCGAAACCGTAGAGAAATTCTCTGTCATCAAAACGCTGCAGGCCATTGAAGATGCCAACGTGGTGATGCTGGTGATTGATGCACGTGAAGGCATTTCCGATCAGGATCTCTCATTGCTCGGCTTTATCCTGAACAGCGGTCGTTCATTGGTGATCGTGGTCAACAAGTGGGATGGCATGACGCAGGAAGCGCGTGATGAAGTGAAAGAGATGCTGGACTTCCGTCTTGGCTTTATCGATTTCGCGCGCATTCACTTTATCTCGGCGCTGCACGGCAGTGGCGTAGGTAACCTGTTCGAATCCGTGACCGAAGCTTACGACTGTTCGACCAAACGTGTCGGCACCGCTATGCTGACGCGCATCATGACTATGGCTTCTGACGACCATCAGCCGCCGCTGGTGCGTGGTCGCCGCGTGAAGCTGAAGTATGCCCATGCTGGTGGTTACAACCCACCGATCGTGGTGATTCACGGTAATCAGGTGAAGGATCTGCCCGATTCCTACAAACGTTACCTGATGAACTACTTCCGTCGTTCACTCAACGTAATGGGTACACCGATTCGCATTCAGTTTAAAGAAGGCGACAACCCGTACGCGGGCAAACGTAACCTGCTGACACCGACGCAGCAGCGCAAACGCCAGCGACTGATGTCGCATCTGAAGAAGAACAAGCGTTAATCTGATGAGGGCCCTGATGGGGCCCTTTTTTTTGCCCCCACCGCACGATTCCAGCGATATATCCCACTCTGACTTCTTCTTAACATCAAAAATTACACTTTGATTCAGCCTCATATTTATTAATAACTTATGACTGGTTTTGTAGCAAAAATGCTATTGCCCAGTAACTCCTTCGTTATGGATGTTCACTTTCTAATGAACCAGGTGGTACAATCCTGCCGCCTTGTAGCGAGAATCGCTCTCACCTGCGATGTGTCCTTGCTCACAAGCGCCGAATTACGGGCATTGCACCCGTACCAATAGATATAAAATAAAGCGTAACGGATTGGTTCCTGTCCCCCATCGTTGGCAGGAGCATTGTCACCGGCTACAGCCTGTTAGCCGGCACCAGCGCGTTATTTTTTCAGGAGAGTTTTTGTTATGGCAGAAAATTCCGCTCGTCCCTCCAAAGGGTTGAGTATCTGGTCTGTATTGTTCGGGCTGGTCCTGCTGGCTGTCGGTCTGTTCTTCGCGATCGGCGGTGGCAAGTTGGTCGCTCTGGGCGGCAGCTGGTACTTCCTCATTTCCGGTATTGTGATGTTGCTGTCGGCGATTCAGTTCTTCCGCCGCAAATCATCCGCCGTGACCCTGTTTATTCTGGTCTTCGTTGGCACCCTGATTTGGGCGCTGTTCGATGCGGGCTTCCATTTCTGGCAGTTGGTTTCACGCCTGATGGTACCTGCGGGCCTGATGCTGCTGGCCTTCCTGACCTGGCCAGCGCTGCGTAAACGCGAAGGCAAAAACCCTCTGGCCAAAGTTTCTTATGTGCTCTCAGCGGTCATCGCTGTCGGCATGGTGGTCACTTTCGTGCAGATGTTCCAGCCGCACCCAACCGTCGCGTTCGACGGCAAACAGCTGCCGCTGATTCCTGTCGACAAGTCTAAGCCACAGCAAGACTGGAGCAGCTACGGCCGTACGCCTGAAGGTGACCGTTTTGCGGCGATCGACCAGATCACCCGTGACAACGTCAAAGATCTCCAGGTTGCCTGGACCTTCCACACTGGCGATACCCCAATCAGCCCAACCGGTAACGGCGCGGAAGATCAGGAAACCCCGCTGCAGGTGGGCAACACCCTGTACCTTTGCACCCCACACAACAACGTGATTGCGGTGGCAGCGGATACCGGTAAGCAGATCTGGAAGCGTGAAATCAACGCACAGGCTGAAGTGTGGAACCGCTGCCGTGGTCTGGCGTATTTCGATGCGACCAAACCGGTACAGCAGCCAAGCCAGCCGGGCTCAACACCGGTTCTTGCGCCAGTGCTGGCGGCAGGTGATACCTGTCAGCGTCGTATTCTGATGAACACCATCGATGCGCGTTTGATCGCTATCAATGCAGACAACGGTGAGTTCTGTGAAAACTTCGGCGACCACGGTGTGGTTGACCTGAAAAAAGGTCTGGGTAAAGCGCCCGATCCGCAGTATCAGTTGACGTCTGCACCACAGCTGGCCGGTACCACCGTGGTGGTTGGCGGTCGTGTGGCAGATAACGTCCAGACCGATATGCCTGGTGGCGTTCTGCGCGGCTTTGACGTCATTACTGGTCAGATGCGTTGGGCGTTTGACCCAGGCAATGATGACCCGAATGCCATCCTGATGCCGGGCAAAGACTACACCCGTAGTACCCCGAACTCATGGGCACCGATGTCATACGATCCGGCAATGAACACCGTGTTCCTGCCGATGGGTAGCTCGTCGGTGGATCTGTGGGGTGCGAATCGTACCAAACTGGATCACACCTACGGCGCATCAATTCTGGCGCTGGACGCGACTACCGGTAAGCAAAAATGGGTTTATCAGACCGTACATAACGATCTGTGGGACTTCGACCTGCCAATGCAGCCGAGCCTGGTCGACTTCCCAATGAAGGATGGCACCACTAAGCCTGCCGTCGTTATCGGTGCAAAAACCGGTATGATTTGGGTGTTGGACCGTCTGACCGGCAAGCCTTTGACGAAAGTTGAAGAGCAGCCAATGCCGCAGGGTCACATCCCGAACGAGCAGTACACCAAAACACAGCCGCACTCAGTGGAAATGCCAAACATTGGCAATCAGAAACTGACCGAGTCTGACATGTGGGGTGCAACGCCGTTCGATCAGCTGGTGTGCCGTATTGCCTTCAAAGGCATGCGTTACGATGGCCTGTTCACCGTTCCGGATACTGACAAGTCACTCAGCTTCCCAGGTTCACTGGGTGGTATGAACTGGGGCAGCATCTCGTTTGACCCGAACAACCAGTACATGTTCGTCAACGACATGCGTCTGGGCCTGTGGGTGCAGATGATTCCTCAGGACACCAGCAAAGATGCAGCCAGCAATGGCGGTGAAGCGATCAACACGGGTATGGGCGCCGTTCCGCTGAAAGGCACCCCTTACGCTGTTAACAAAAACCGCTTCATGTCTCCGCTGGGCATTCCGTGCCAGGCGCCGCCGTTCGGTACCTTGTCAGCCATCGACATGAAAACCCGTCAGATCGTATGGCAGGTGCCAGTCGGTACCGTGCAGGATACCGGTCCATTCGGTATTAAGATGCGTGCACAAATGCCAATCGGCATGCCAACGCTGGGTGGCACCTTAGCAACTCAGGGTGGCCTGGTGTTCATCGCCGGTACGCAGGATTACTATCTGCGCGCTTTCGATAGCTCAACCGGTAAAGAAGTGTGGAAAGCACGCCTGCCAGTCGGCAGTCAGGGCGGCCCAATCAGCTATGTTTCGCCGAAGAATGGCAAACAGTACATCCTGATCTCCGCAGGTGGCGCTCGTCAGTCACCAGACCGTGGTGATTACGTGATTGCTTACGCGCTGCCAGACAGCAAGTAAGCCTCAGTAAGAAGAAAGGCCGACATCATGATGTCGGCCTTTTTTTATTAACCTTCCGTGGCGTACTTCACTCCTTAAGGTACCTTATTCACTGCTGCTTGGAGGGGCGACGGCTTTTTTGACCTCCTTTTCTTCCAGCTTCCCTGGCTCTTTCAGGATCGTTTCTGAAATTACCCCCACTGACTTTGCCGCCAGCACTGCCGGCTTCCCTGGCGCGCTCCGGGTCCTCTGCAAAGTTCCCGGCACCACCTCGTTGCTTTTTTTGTGTCATAGCAGAGACCTCATCTAAGGGTGTTTTCTTCGACGTGGACTAGCTAGCCACATTAATGATTATAGTCAGTAAGTTACAGGTTGCCTTTGGAGATCTCCGAGTTCTTCACTGGCCGTCGCGCCAAAGCGCCTCTAATTCAGGCGAGGCTGCGGTTTCAGGAATCAAAATCACGATGGAACCCGCTTCATGATGGGTGGCATAGGTGATTTGAATACGAAAATAACGCTGATCTCCGCGTCCCAGATTCGCCGCCTGATCTTCCGGTTCACCTAGCGGTAATGCCTGCTCCAGCACGTTACACACCCGCTGTTTTTGCGGTTCTGGCAGCTGTGCCAGAGCAAAGCGGCGCTCGCCTCGCAGGTTGGGGATAAAAGCAATGCCGCCTTCACGCGCCAGTTCGATAATGGCGTCATCAGTCAGTTTAATATTCACGTTACGCCTACCTGTTGCCAGGCGGATTGAATTGCTTCCGCCACCGAGCGGTTAAATCGCTTGCCACCATGTTCAATGGTGAAACGGGCAAAGGTACTGAAGTCGGCATCCTGCGGCAGCGTCTTGTCGCAGAGAGTGTCATACCAGGCATGACCCGCCAGCTCCCAGGCAAAGCCGCCTAATGCTTTAGCGGCAAGGTAAAACGCACGGTTAGGAATGCCAGAATTGAGATGGACACCCCCGTTGTCATCACGCGTCTCTATGTAATGATCCATATCCGCCGGTTGCGGGTCTTTGCCGAGTTTCGGATCATCGTAAGCCGTGCCTGGTGCGGACATCGAGCGCAGCCCACGACCTTTAATGCCGGCGGCTAACAAGCCCTCACCAATCAACCAGTCAGCCTGATCGGCCGTTTGCTGCAGGTGGAACTGCTTCACCAACGAGCCAAACACATCAGACATCGATTCATTCAATGCACCGGACTGCTGGAAGTAAACCAGTCCCGCTTCGTTTTCCGTCACGCCATGGGTGAGTTCATGCGCCACCACATCCAGCGCAATGGTGAAGCGATTAAAGATCTCGCCATCGCCGTCACCAAACACCATCTGCTGACCGTTCCAGAAGGCGTTCTGATACTCCTTGCCGTAATGCACGGTGCCATCCAGCTTCAGGCCTTTGTTATCCAGTGAATTGCGCTTGAAGATTTGCCAGTAGAAATCGTAGGTGATGCCGAGATAATTCCAGGCCTCTTCAGCCGCCACATCGCCATTGCCCGGCTGGCCTTCATCGCGGATCAAGGTGCCGGGCAGATTTTGCATATTTTCAGCATCATAGATGGCACGCAGCACGGTGCCGGGCTGTGAGGTGGCCGCGCTGGCCGCTTTATGGTTGTGTTCAGCCATCAGTTGCTGAACATGGGTTAGGGTGCGGCGAGCAGACTCCTGCGGCGCACCCGAACAATGGTCAATAATATTGCGAAGAATATACGGAGGAATAACGCTGTAGGTCATATTAACTCCTGGCCGTGAGGGAACATGCCAGAAGTATAGTTTTTCAGCTAGGAGCGTGCTTTACGGGGGCGTGATTTCTGCGGTTCAAGTGCGGTCACCTGGCTTTCCACCCAGCCGTCATCGAGGCGGGTGCGCAGTAAATCACCTTTATGCAATTGCTGGGTTTTCTTCACCAGTTGGCCTTGCGTATCCGTGGTCACGCTAAACCCGCGAGCCAGTGTGGCGAGCGGACTGACGCCCTCCAGTTGCGCGGCCAGATTACCAAAGCGCTGACGATTGTGATTCAGCTGCTTCTCCATGCCCTGTTGCAGGCGATACTGCCATTGCTGCATCTGCTGCTGTGCACGCAGGATGCGGCCCTGCGGCTGCTGATTATTGAGGCGCTGTAACATACGATCCTGCTGGCGATTAGCCACGCGCAGGCGCTGATCCATTGCCTCGCCGAGGCGGCGTTGCAGCTGGAACAGTGTGGTTTGCTGGCGTGCCAGACGCAACTGTGGGTGCTGCTGCTGCAAACGATGTTGTATGCGGGTAAAACGGCGTTGCTGCTCTGCAATATAGAAATCCATTGCCATTTCCATACGCTGCTGCTGTGACTGCAAACGGCGCAGCAGTTCGATCTGATTGCGGCTCACGACTTCTGCCGCCGCAGATGGGGTAGGGGCGCGCAGATCGGCGACAAAGTCGGCGATGGTGACGTCCGTTTCATGGCCGACGGCACTGACGATCGGCAGGCGGCTGGCAAAAATAGCACGCGCCACGCGCTCATCGTTAAAACTCCACAAATCCTCCAGCGAGCCGCCGCCACGGCCGACAATCAGCACGTCACACTCATCACGCTGGTTCGCCAGTTCAATGGCACGTACGATGGCTGCGGGTGCATCGACACCTTGCACTGGCGTGGGATAGATAATCACGGGCAGCGACGGATCGCGGCGATGCAGCACGCGCAGCACGTCATGCAGCGCTGCGCCGGTCGCGGAGGTGATGACGCCAACCTGACGTGCCGGATCGGGCAGCGGCTGTTTGAACTGCTGATCGAACAACCCTTCTGCTGCCAAACGCGCTTTTAGCTGTTCGAACTGCTGCTGCAACAAGCCTTCACCCGCTGGATGCATGCTTTCGATAATCAGTTGATAGTCGCCACGCGGTTCATACAGCGTAATGCTGGCGCGCACCAAAACCTGCTGACCATGCTGGGGACGGAAGGTGACGCGGCGGTTGCTGTTGCGGAACATCGCGCAGCGAACTTGTGCGCCATCATCCTTCAAGGTGAAGTACCAGTGACCGGAAGAGGGCTGGCTAAAATTTGAGATTTCAGCACTGAGCCACACCAGGCCCATCTCATTTTCCAGCAGTTGGCGCACCGTGGTATTCAGGCGGCTGACAGTAAAAATATTGGCGGTTGGCGGTAGCGACATGTGATGTAGATCAAATTTTAAATCAGAGGGTTAATCAACCGATACTACATTGCTCACCCGAAGGATCAAGACTTTTTCCTAAAAAACACTGGAGGCAATCGATTTCGGCCTGTATAATGCCGCGGCAATATTTTATCTGTTTTAATCGCCCCCAGGTGGAGATATTGCAATGCTAAGAATCACTAAAGAAGCCCTCACTTTTGACGACGTTCTGCTCGTTCCAGCTCACTCCACTGTCTTACCGAACACCGCTGATCTCAGCACCCAACTGACGAAAAACATCCGTCTGAACATCCCTATGCTGTCTGCTGCCATGGACACCGTGACCGAAGCCGGTCTGGCAATTGCACTGGCGCAGGAAGGTGGTCTGGGCTTTATCCACAAAAACATGTCGATTGAGCGCCAGGCGGATGAAGTTCGCAAAGTGAAAAAACACGAAAGTGGCGTAGTGACCGATCCGCAAACTGTGCTGCCAACCACCACGCTGGCGGCAGTGCAAGAGCTGACCGAGCGCAACGGCTTTGCGGGTTATCCGGTTGTGAACACAGACAACGAACTGGTCGGTATCATCACCGGCCGTGACGTGCGTTTTGTGACTGACCTGAGCCTGCCAGTTTCCGCAGTGATGACGCCGAAAGAGCGTCTGGTCACTGTTAAAGAGGGTGAAGCGCGAGACATCGTACTGCAGAAAATGCACGAAAAACGTGTTGAGAAAGCGCTGGTTGTTGATGACAGCTTCCACCTGCTGGGCATGATTACCGTTAAAGATTTCCAGAAAGCAGAACGTAAACCTAACGCCTGTAAAGATGCGGAAGGCCGTCTGCGTGTTGGTGCTGCGGTTGGAGCGGGCGCGGGTAACGAAGAGCGTGTTGACGCACTGGTTGCTGCGGGCGTTGACGTTCTGCTGATCGACTCTTCTCACGGTCACTCTGAAGGCGTACTGCAGCGTATCCGTGAAACCCGTGCGAAGTATCCAGACCTGGACATCATCGGTGGCAACGTGGCGACCGGTGCAGGTGCATTGGCACTGGCCGAAGCGGGCGTGAGCGCGGTGAAAGTGGGTATCGGCCCTGGCTCAATCTGCACCACGCGTATCGTGACTGGCGTAGGTGTACCACAGATCACCGCCGTTTCTGATGCGGTTGCTGCGCTGGAAGGTACCGGTATCCCGGTTGTGGCTGATGGTGGTATTCGTTTCTCAGGTGACATCGCCAAAGCGATCGCCGCAGGTGCAGCCGCTGTGATGGTCGGTTCTATGCTGGCGGGTACTGAAGAATCTCCAGGCGAAATCGAGCTGTATCAGGGCCGTTCGTTCAAATCTTACCGTGGTATGGGTTCACTGGGCGCGATGTCTAAAGGCTCATCTGACCGTTACTTCCAGACCGATAACGCCGCCGACAAACTGGTACCAGAAGGTATCGAAGGTCGCGTAGCGTACAAAGGCCGTCTGAAAGAGATCGTGCACCAGCAAATGGGCGGTCTGCGCTCTTGCATGGGCCTGACCGGTTGCCCAACCATCAACGATCTGCGTACTAAAGCTGAGTTCGTGCGCATCAGTGGCGCAGGTATCAACGAAAGCCACGTGCATGATGTGACCATCACCAAAGAGTCACCGAACTACCGCATGGGTTCATAATCCCGTAAGATTCAACGCCCGGCACCTGCCGGGCGCTTTTATTATTAAGTCCATCCCAATGGAAACGCCTCAATGACGACTGAAAATATTCATAAACATCGCATTTTGATCCTCGATTTTGGTTCTCAGTATACGCAGCTGGTCGCGCGCCGCGTGCGTGAGCTGGGCGTCTACTGCGAACTCTGGGCGTGGGATGTCACCGAAGAGCAGATTCGTAGCTTCAATCCAAACGGCATCATCCTGTCAGGTGGCCCGGAAAGCACCACTGAGCTGAACAGCCCACGTGCACCAGAATACGTGTTCAATGCTGGCGTACCGGTGCTGGGCGTGTGCTACGGCATGCAGACCATGGCAATGCAGTTGGGCGGCAAGGTTGAAGGCTCCAACGAGCGTGAGTTTGGATATGCGCAGGTTGAAGTGCTGACCCAGAGCGCACTGGTGCGTGACATCGAAGATGCCATCAGCGCTGCCGGCAAACCGTTGCTGGACGTGTGGATGAGCCACGGTGACAAAGTGACCGCCATCCCAGCAGGTTTTGAAACGGTTGCCAGCACCGAAACCTGTCCGTTCGCCATCATGGCTAACGAAGAGAAGAAATTCTACGGCGTGCAGTTCCACCCAGAAGTGACGCATACCCGTCAGGGCCTGCGCATGCTGGAGCGCTTCATCCGCGACATCTGCGGCTGTGAAGCACTGTGGACCCCAGCTAAGATCATCGAAGATGCGGTAGAGCGTATTCGTGAGCAGGTCGGTCAGGATAAAGTGATCCTGGGCCTGTCAGGTGGCGTGGATTCCTCTGTTACCGCGATGCTGCTGCACCGTGCCATCGGCGATCGTCTGACCTGTGTGTTCGTGGACAACGGCCTGCTGCGTCTGAATGAAGCTGAGCAGGTCATGGACATGTTTGGCGACCACTTTGGTCTGAACATCGTTCACGTTGCCGCTGAGAATCGTTTCCTTGACGCACTGGCGGGCGAGAACGATCCAGAAGCCAAGCGTAAGATTATCGGCCGCGTGTTCGTTGAAGTGTTCGACGAAGAAGCGCTGAAGTTGACTGACGTGAAATGGCTGGCACAGGGCACCATCTATCCAGACGTGATCGAGTCTGCTGCTTCTGCTACCGGTAAGGCGCACGTGATCAAATCGCACCACAACGTGGGCGGTCTGCCGAAAGAGATGAAGATGGGCCTGGTTGAGCCGCTGAAAGAGCTGTTCAAAGACGAAGTGCGTAAGATCGGTCTGGAACTGGGTCTGCCATACGCCATGCTGTATCGCCATCCGTTCCCAGGTCCAGGTTTGGGCGTGCGTGTCCTCGGCGAAGTGAAGAAAGAGTACTGCGACCTGCTGCGTCGTGCGGATGCAATCTTCATCGAAGAACTGCATAAAGCTGACCTGTACAACAAAGTTAGCCAGGCCTTCACCGTGTTCCTGCCAGTGCGCTCTGTTGGCGTAATGGGCGACGGTCGTAAATATGATTGGGTTGTTTCACTGCGTGCAGTAGAAACCATCGACTTCATGACCGCGCACTGGGCGCACCTGCCGTACGATTTCCTCGGCCGTGTCTCCAACCGCATCATCAACGAAGTGAACGGCATTTCTCGCGTGGTTTACGATATCTCAGGTAAGCCACCGGCCACGATTGAGTGGGAATGATTTCCACTCAATGAATTGCCGATCAAGCCCGCTTAAATGCGGGCTTTTTCTTTTCAAGACAGCAAAGCATAGTTAGTGAATACAAACTCACCTAAACCAATGCATGATGGCGGGTGAATGATTACTCATCAGGATGCCGTCGATGCTGCCATTGAAAGCCTTTCTACTCTCTTTCCTCTGTATTGTGTTGCTCTCGCTGGCAGCCAGCCTGGCGCAGGCCACGCGCACCGGTGAGTTGACCAGCGAGCGCGGTGGTTGGGCGACGGCGCGACGGGAATCGGCCGGGTTAGCGCCGGACCCACACCAATATGCCAATCTGGCAATTGTGCAGGTCTACGCCGCGCCCACTTATGGCTGGAAGGGCGCTGTCGCGGTACATCCGTGGATCATTTTTAAGCGTGCAGGGGAGACGCAGTACAACCGCTACGAAGTGATCAGCTGGGGCAGCGGGGATAAGGTGCGTCGTAACGCAAACCTGCCGGATGGATACTGGTACGGTGCGAAACCGCGTTTACTGGTGGAGCATCGTGGTAGGGAAGCCGAAGCGATGATTCCGCAGATCGAAGCGGCGATAAAATCCTACCCATGGCCAACGACCTATCATGCCTGGCCGGGACCGAACAGTAACACCTTTATGGCGCATATTGGCCGTGAAGTGCCTGCGTTGAAGCTGGATTTGCCTGCCAATGCTTTGGGCAAAGATTATCGCTCTCTGCTTCATCCAATTGGATTACCACCGTCGGGGCGCGGGTTACAGGTGTCCTTGCTGGGTGTGTTAGGCGTCACCCTGGGGGCGGAAGAAGGGCTGGAAGTGAATATGCTGGGATTGAATCTGGGGCTGGACTTCACGCCATTAAAACTGCGCTTGCCGTTTATTGGCGGGATTGGTCAAGATAATCTGCAAAAGGACAATCCGTGATTGTCTGCGTTCACGTCATGCAATAAATTGCCTAATGACACTCACTTAAGCCAGTGAGTGCTATTTAACCTGGTACGCATGAATGCGCACTCTACGAAAACCGCACTAAACAATGTAAGGGCGTCATTTACCGCACCGAGCAATGTAGGGCGACATTCATGGCGATCAAAACCAGGCATTACACAATAAATTACACCGCTATGGCAGGGTGCACTGACCAGTAGCGGCGCTATTTATCGCGTAACGGAAGCATCAGCACACGCCGAAATCGCCCTCTTCATGATACAAATTCACGCTATCTGCTCTGACCTCGATCTCACGTTTGATGGGATCGTCAATACGCGCGCACCATAGCAACTCACCTTCCACCCGTGTGACCTGCATCTTTGGGCCACCGGTCTTCGACTGCACAAAATCATCAACTTTAAACATACTGTTTCTCCCTCAGGTCAGTGATAGCGCTAAGTGTATATGCGCTTGAACTCAGGCGCGCTCGATTTTGTGCGCTGTTTTCCAACAACAATATAAGTAGGGATTCTCAAGACACTTCTTGTTTTTCTCGCCTTAAATACTGCTGACATAGCCTCTGAATATTCGTGATGGTTGTCAGTTGACAACTATAAAATCAAAGTATAATGTGGCATGCAATGTCAGAACGGAAGCGACACCCGCACAAAGAGATTGAGAGTGTTTTACGTTATGCGGAAGTTCAGGGATGGAAAATTGTGCAAGGTGGGCATCATGCGTGGGGCAAAATGTATTGTCCGGAGAATTCGGCAGAGTGTCGATGCGGTGATTTCTGTATTACCTGTATCTGGAGCACGCCTAAGAGCCCTGAAAATCACGCCAGGATGTTAAAGCGAGTGGTGGATAACTGCTCAAGAGTGAAACGATAAGGATGAAAAAATGGAATTTGAATTCACGTTGCGTTTTCAGTTGAGTGAGGCCGTTTCTGATGACGAAGCCCTGGAACGACTCGGCGCTGCCGATTGCACTGATGCGCTGGTGGGCAACGGCGTAGCAGGCAAATTTAGTCTGATGTACTGCCGGGAAGCGGAGAGTGCGCAGCAAGCGATTCGCGATGCCTTAGCTGAAGTCACTCAGGCTTTACCCGATGCTGAACTGATTGAAGCGGCCCCCGATCTGGTGGGCCTCACGGATATTGCTGAGTTGATTGGCGTGTCGCGCCAGAATATGCGTAAGTTAATGCTCACTCACAGCCCGCAGTTTCCACGTCCAATTCATGATGGTAAAACCGCGCTGTGGCACCTTGTCGATGTGGTCGAGTGGTTAAATCAACGCGGCTCATCCCGCGTAACACCAGGCATCAGCGAACTGGCACGCGCAACGTTACAACTCAATTTGCAGCAAGCGCTGCAACGTTACGCGCACTGTCTTTGATTTAATGGTGCAGCAAAAACACCGTTGCCAATCCAAGGAAAATAAAGAAACCGCCGGTGTCGGTGATGGCGGTGATCAGCACGCTGGAGCCTACCGCCGGGTCGCGTTTCATCTTGGTCATGATCAACGGAATCAGCACGCCCATTAGTGCCGCCAGCAGCAGGTTAAGCACCATTGCCAGCATCATCACGCCACCGAGTTGCAGGTTGTCATACATCAACCAGGTGATGCTGCCCATGATTCCGCCCCAGAACAGCCCGTTGATCAGGGCAACGCCGAGTTCGCGCACCACCAGGAAGGAGAAGTTACCGGGTTCCACCTGATGCAGCGCCAGGGCGCGCACAATCATGGTGATGGTCTGGTTGCCGGTGTTACCACCAATTCCGGCCACGATGGGCATCAGTGCCGCCAACGCCACCAGTTGGGATATCGTCTCTTCAAACAGGCCAATCACACGGGAAGCGATAAATGCAGTACACAGATTGATGGCGAGCCACGCCCAGCGCTTGCCAACCGCTTTGCGCACGGGCGCGAACACATCTTCGCCCTGACTGATACCCCCCATCTTACGGATGTTGCTTTCGTTCTCTTCATTGACCAGATCGATCACGTCTTCTACGGTAATACGCCCAATCAGCTTGCCTTTAGCATCAATAACGGCGGCGGAGATCAGGTTATAACGTTCAAAGGCACTGGCCGCTTCTTCGGCTTTGTCATCAAGCTGAAAGGTGGTCGGGCGCGCATTCATCACATCAGAAACCAGCGTTTTAGGCTTGTTGAGCAAAATGTCGGTAAGCGATAACTCACCCAGCAGTTGGTTCTGTTCGTCGGTAATAAAGATTTTATCGGTGCCATCCGGCATGCTTTTGCGCTTACGCAGGAAACGCTGCACGGTAGCGAGGGTAACGTCAGAGCGGACGGTCAGAATGTTGAAATCCATCACCTGGCCCACGCGGTCGCGATCAAGCTCGATCACTTCCAGCAGGCGTGCACGCAGGTTTGGCTCTAGCGTGGTGAGCAAACGTCCGGTTAAGTCACGCGGCAGATAGCGTGCCAGATATACCTGATCGTCGATGTCCAGCGGCTCAATAGCGTGCAGAATCTCGCGATCAGTCATACCTTCCGTCAGGCTGGCCCAGACGGTTTCTGAAGCTTCGACCAGCACGCGGCCGCGCTGCTCGGAGGGCACAAGGCGCCATAATGCCAGACGTTCTTGTTCAGGGAGCGCTTCGAGGATATCCGCTAAGTCAGCAGCATGCAGCTGCTGCAGCTCTTCTTCCAGCTGATGGCGCCAGTCGGTGATCTCCCGCAGCTCGGCGGCATTGAGATCGATAGATTTATCCAGCAGCACATCAACGAGATCGTCCTCGCTAAGGAGCAGATGCAAGATGCGCTGGCGGATTTCAGTTAATTGTTGTGCATACGGAGCAGACATAACGCGTCCCTTGTGTCTGTAAAGTCAGGTCAAAGTGTAGCGCGTTGCGGGTAATCAGGGCGTATTTAGCGGCATTGTCACAAACGGGCAATGTGCAGCGGTAAGCAACGATGACCCGCAAGTTCCTTAGCGCGAATCGCTGGTGCTCAGTGTGGTGACCGGCTCAGGTGCGGCTTTTTTTTGCTGATGGTGCTCAATCGCACCGGGGATGATGAAAATCAGACGGCCAACCAAAATAAAGAAACTGATCAGCAAAATAATGCGAGTCATGGTACCGGTTTTGGGACGTCTTCGTGCAGGGATGGCGCTGTTCACGCGGGGTGGTTCCTGTAAATGCCCGGCTGGGCGATGGCAACATTTAGTCACAGTTAGATCGTCAGGTCAATCGCTGTGCGAAAAATGAGCAGTAACGGTTAAAGTTGCGTTGATCAAAATCAGATTAGGCCGCATCTCGCGGCCTCGTCATCAATAGCTGGCTTTTTGCGCCAGTAGCGTGGCGAAACGGTATTTGATGCGATCGCCGTTTTCATCCCGACGATGCAGTTCACCGATATCTTCGTTGTATTTCACGATGTGCCAGTTGCGATAGTAATGGCTCAGCTCACCGGATTTGAACGTGAACGGGAAGTTCTGCGAGTTGGGATAATCATCCGTGCTCATCGCCGCCACAATCAGGTTGTAGCCATATTTCACCGTACTGGCTTGCATATCGGCGATCAGCTGTGGGATGGATTCCGGTTGCAGGAACATCATCACTACCGTGGAGAGCACGAACTGATAGCCGCCATTGAAACGCACCTGGTTGAGATCGCACAGCTCAGTGCGAATGTTCTCCAGATTCTCTTCCTGAATAATGCTATTCAGACGCTCAAGGCTCACGGGATTGCTGTCCCAGGCCGTCACATCAAAGCCGTGCTGATTCAGGAACAGGCTGTTACGGCCCTGGCCGCAACCGAGATCTAACGCTTTGCCCACTTCCAGTTTTGGCAGTGCAGCCAGCACTTCGGAGTGGGTCGGCGTCAGACCATATTTTTCCGCGAAATAGTTATCGGGGCGTATTGTCATAGTGATACAGCGGGCCAGCAGCCCGCATTACTCCTCTTCCAGCGTCAGTTTCCAGCCGGTAACATCATTCCAGTAAGCTTGTTCGCGCTCCAGATCCAGCTGCACCAGCGTATTCTGGCTCAGATAGCCACGCGGGAAAGTCAGCGTCCAGGTGCTGTCATCGGCCTTGAGCTTGAGCGAGTCCGGCTTGGTTGTTGCCTGGCGCTGATTATTCAGCAGCGTGCCCAGACGCAACAGGAACACCATCGGCAGGAACTGTTTCTTTTTGAACAAGGTGAAACGGGGCATTTCATCCTGCTTCACCGCTTTACGGTGATAGCGTACCAGCATGGCCAACAACATCTGTTGATCCTGGTTAAAACCAGGCATGTTGGAGTTCTGCAGGATGTAAGCTGAATGGCGCTGCATGCCGCTGTGATTGATGGTCAATCCGACTTCATGCAGCAGTGCAGCCCACTTCAGCAGCGCGGAAAGCTGTGGATTTGCCAGCTTAGGATTTTGATCCAGCCACTGCAGATACAGCTGCTCGGTGGTTTCCAGCACACGACGCGCCTGATCGCTATCGATGGCGTAATGGTTTGCCAGACTTTGTGCGGTGCGGCTGCGAATATCCTGATGACGGAAACGGCCTTCCATCTCATACAGCACACCTTCACGCAGTGCGCCATCAGACAGGCGCAGTTCACGAATTGCCAGCGCATCAAATACGCCACACAGAATCGCTAAGCCCGGCACAAACACCGCTTTCCGCTCTTCTGACAAGCCCGGCAGGCTCAACGCATTAAACGACTTGTGCTTCAGCACCTCAGAGACCAGCATCTCCAGCGTTTCCGGCGTGATCAGCTTCTCTTTTTCACCCATTGCCAGCAGCACTTCGCAGGCCGCTTTGATCGAGCCTGAAGCGCCGAGCGCATACTGCCAGCCGTGCAGACGATATTGCCAGGCCATGGTTTCCAGCTTCTGCGCTGCGGACAAACGCGCGCGACGGAAATGTTCAGGCGAAATTTCCCCTTTCGGGAAATAGAGATTGGCGAAGCTGACACAACCCATGCGGCGGCTTTCCACCAGCTGCGGTTCAAAATCCTCACCGATCACCAGCTCGGTTGAACCGCCGCCGATATCGATCACCAGCTTGCGGCCTTTCTCCGGCTGCGTATGCTCCACGCCCATGAAAATCAAACGTGCTTCTTCGTTGCCAGAGATGACTTCAATCGGATAAGGGATCACCTCCGCCGCACGCTGCAGGAACTCTTCAGCATTGGTGGCGATACGCAGCGTGTGGGTACCGACAATGGTGACGTTTGCCGGGCTGAACCCCTGTAAGCGCTCCGCAAACAGCGCCAGGCAGCTCAGGCCACGCTCCATCGCCTCATCGCTCAGGCGATTTTGTGCATCTAACCCATCGGCCAGATGCACGCGCTGTTTCAATCGCCCCAACACTTGCAGGGCGCCATCGACCACACGGGCAATGACCATGTGAAAGCTGTTTGAGCCCAGATCGATGGCAGCAAATTCCTGCGGTTTCGGCGTACTTTTATGGGAAATTGGCATAGGCGTTATTCGGGTTGTTCCAGTTTCTTGATGTAATCGTAAATCGCCAGCTGCGAGCGCACCTTCTTGCGATTGCCGCGCGGAACATAACGGTTACTCAGTTCTTTGTCCACGATGCGCGCTTTTACGGTATCACTCAACAGAATGGCAATGATATCCAGAATGCGCTGCTTCACGCGGGGATCGAGAATTGCCACGGCCACCTCAATGCGGTGATCGATATTACGCGTCATCCAGTCTGCGGAAGAGAGATAAACCTTTTTCTCGCCGCCGCTCTCAAAAATATAGACGCGGTCGTGCTCAAGATAACGGTCAACGATGCTGGTAATGCGAATATTTTCACTGATGCCCGGTAAATCAGGGATCAGAGAACACATGCCGCGCACCAGCAAATTGATCTTCACGCCCGCAGATGACGCGGCATAAAGGCGATCCACCAGGCCGTTATCGACGAGGTTATTGATTTTCAGCGTAATGCCGGCCGGTTTTTTCTGCTGAGCATTGGCGATCTCGGCATCCATCAACTTATACAGCATGTCGCGTGAGTTTTGCGGCGACACCAGTAAGTGCTCGAACGTCACCGGGCGATACGGGTTTTCAATAAAGTTAAACACGCGACGCACTTCATTGGTGATACGCGCATCGGCAGTCAGCAATGAATAGTCAGTATAAATGCGTGCGGTTTTTTCGTTGAAATTGCCGGTACCGATATGCGCATAACGCACGATTTCATCGCCTTCACGACGTGAAATCAGGAACAGCTTGGCGTGAATTTTCAGGCCTGGTGCAGAGAAGATCACATGCACGCCCGCTTCGGTCAGGCGTTTCGCCCAGCGAATGTTGGCTTCTTCATCAAAGCGCGCCTGCAGCTCAACCACCACCGTGACTTTTTTACCGTTGTAGGCGGCGTGGATCATCGCATCCATGATGCGTGAGTTTTTGGCAACGCGATAAATGTTGATCTTAATCGCCAGCACGCTTGGGTCGAATGACGCCTGGCGCAGCAGCTCCAGCACGTGCTCAAAGGTGTGATACGGATAGTAGAGCAGCACATCACGATTACGGATGGCATCGAAACCGTTGCGGAAGCCATCAAAGCCGATGTGGCGAATTTGTGGCAGAGGACGGTTTTCCAGGTTGGCTTTGCCGACGTTCGGGAAGCCGATAAAGTCTTTAAAGTTGTGGTAACGACCGCCCGGCACAATCGAATCGTAGTTCGAAATCGACAGCTTATGGCGCAGCATTTCCACCATCGCATCCGGCATATCACGCTGATACACAAAGCGCACCGGTTCTGCGTTGAGACGCTGCTTCAGGCTGGAGGACATCAATTCCAGCAGGCTCGATTCCATCTCAGTAACCAGATCGTACTCAGCATCGCGCGTCATCTTCATTGAATAAGCATTCAGCGCATCGTAATCGAAGAAGCCTTTGAAAATTTCGTCCAGGCAATAGCGCAGGATGTTATCCAGCAGAATCATCGGTTTGCGGCGGCGTGGCGATTCAGCCGGTAAGTTGACGAAACGGGGAACTTTGTCGGACGGGATTTCCAGCAGCGCATAACGAATATCGTCGCCGCGAATAATCTCAACTGCCAGATAGGTGTAGTCGTCTTTGAGGAATTCAATCAGATCGGTGTCGTGGTTAATCAGAATCGGCGTGACGTGCTGGCGTAATTGATGTTTGAAGTAATAGCGCAGCCACTCTTGCTGATTCGGCGACAGCTGGCGTTCGTTAATCAGGAAGATCTGATTACGGGCCATTTCCAGCAGCAGGTCGTTGTACAGCGCATCGAATTCCTGATCCGATTTCTGCACCCGCAGCTGAATTTTTTTCAAGATATGACGAAGGGTCGTCGGCGTGCCCTGTTCCTCACCAATCAGAATGCGACGTTTCAGATCGGCGAAGCGCACTTTGTAGAACTCTTCGAGATTGTTGGAATAGATTCCCAGGAAGCGCATGCGCTCAATCAGCGGGTTAGTCTTGTCCGCTGCTTCCTGTAACACACGTTCGTTGAAGCTTAACCAGCTTATTTCTTTTTCTATATACAGCTTTTCCTGACCCATTCTGACTCCGTGAGGCTGTTGCTGGACGGATTGTCCGGCGGGAAAATCGCAAAAATGCGCCTCCGCTCAGTGTCCGTCACCATTATGGCGAGAGTATGGCAAGCTTGTCCAACTCCAAAGGTTGTCTTATCAATCAGCTACGGGCAACATAGCGACGTGTTTTCACCTGTAACCTGGCCTGCATGAGCATAAATCGTATCCCTGTCCATTTCAGCGACCGCCGTCGCCGCGCTGTCGATCAGTTGGTTCGTCGCGTGGTGACAAGCTGCGGCGTGGGCATTTTACTGCTGATGCTGCTGCTTTTCTTCTGGCTGATTTGGGTGGTGTTACCCCTTTTCAGCGCGCCGGGTATGCAATCCATCACTAATATTCAACTTTGGGATAAAGCGCCGGTGCTGGCGATGGGCAGCGATGGGCAGCTTGGCTGGCGCATCAGCCGCAATGAGGCGCGCTTTATTCCGCTCGATGGACAGCCCGCCGTTGAGGCACTGGCGCTGCAACAGCATCCTGATGCGGCGGTCAACAGCAGCAATAGCAGTAGCGTATTACTCAATATGCAGGGCGCGCTGCTGCTGATGCAACCGCTGATCCACGAAAATCATGGTCAGTGGTTCTTTCCGTTTGGCGATCGTCCGCTGCGTCTGGCGCAGGGCGCAGTGACCACCATGGCGCTGACCTCGCTGAGCGATCACCAGTGGCGGATTGCCGCCCAAACGCCTGCGGGCATCAGTGTAATGACGCTGGAGAACCAGCAAACCGTCAATCAGATTTTGCTTCCACAGCAGCAAACCGAGCATCTGCTGTTATCCCCCGATGGCACATTGCTGTACGCCAGTGAAGGGCGCTTGCTGCATGTGTGGCAAATCACACCAGAAGGCGCACAACTGCGTGAAACGCAGACCCTCAACCAGCGTCCGCAAAGCCTGCATATCCTCACCGGCGGCCGCACGCTGCTGATTCAGGATGCACAGGGGGTGAAACAATGGTTTGCTATTGCGAGCGATAAAGGGCCACGGCTGCAGGAAATACATACCTTTGAGCACAGCCAGGATGCGGTGAAGATCGTACCTGAGGCGCAACGACGTGTGTTTGCCACCTTTAATGCGGCGGGGGAAATCAAACTGTTCGCCAGCAAGCAGCAAGGGCCAATCTTGACGCGGCAGTTAGCTCCCGGTATTCAGGCGCTGGCATTTTCACCCCGCGGTGATGCGCTGATTGTGGAGCGGGAAGGGCAGTGGCAACAGTTTGCGCTGGATAATCCGTGGCCCGATTTCACCTGGCGCAATCTGTGGCAAAAAATCTGGTACGAAAACTATCCGCAGCCGGATTGGGTATGGCAATCCACTGCGGCTGGCGACAGCTATCAGGCCAAATTCAGTCTGATACCGATGGTGCTGGGCACACTCAAAGCCGCCTCGCTGGCGCTGCTGTTTGCCACGCCGCTGGCTCTGGCGGCGGCAATGTACACCGCATGGTTTATGTCGCCGGGGTTACGCCGCTGGGTGAAGCCGGGCATTGAGATGATGGGTGCGTTGCCGAGCGTGGTGATTGGATTGATAGCCGGGGTTTGGTTGGCACCCCATGTGAGTACTGCGCTGGTCGGCGTGCTGCTGTTGCCGCTGGTGCTGGCGGTCACTTTATTGCTGTGCGGCGTGCTCAGTCCGCACTTGCCCTTGCGTTGGCGTCGGCCCGGTTTTGAAGTAATTCTACTGCTGCCGGTATTGCTGGCCGTGACCCTGTTAACGCTGTGGTTGCCCACGCAGCTGTGGCCGGATATCGGCGAGCGGCTGGCGCATTATGAGCAACGTAACTTATTGGTCGCAGCGCTAGCGATGGGCTTTGCGCTGGTTCCACTGATTTTCACGTTGTCTGAAGATGCCCTATTCAGCGTGCCAGGCGCACTGGGACAAGGTTCACTGGCGCTGGGCGCCACGCCGTGGCAAACCCTGACGCGTGTGGTGCTGCCAGGCGCATCGGCGGGGATTTTTGCTGCCCTGATGATTGGTTTTGGCCGCGCAGTAGGTGAAACCATGATTGTGCTGATGGCCACCGGTAACACGCCGGTCAGTGAAGGCGGCTTGTTTGCAGGGCTACGTGCGCTTTCGGCCAACATCGCCATTGAGATGCCTGAAGCGGCAGCGGGCAGTGCGCATTACCGAATTCTTTTCCTGAGTGCGCTGTTGTTACTGATATTCACTTTAGTGATCAACACCGTCGCGGAGTTGATTCGTCAGCGTCTGCGCCAGCGCTACAGCCAGCATGAGGGACAGGGATGAAAGCGATGCGTCAAAACGATCGCTGGCGCTGGCTAACAGCCGGTGCGGTGGCCGTGTGTTTACTGGCGTTTACCTTGCTGATTGGCCTGCTGGCATGGCAGGGCATGCGCGCCTTCTGGCCACAACCGGTGGATCAATACCTGTTCCAGCCGCCGGAAGGCTCGGCGGTGATGGTGCTGGGCGAAACGCTGCACAAACAGCCGCAGGGCGAGCAGTGGCGCTATGTGGTGAAAACCGGCAATCGCGATTTTGCCGCACCGGATTTCCGTGTGCTGTATAGCCAGGGCGCGGCGAAAACGCGCCGTCCAGCAGATGCGATGGTGTTACAGCGCCGCAGCGGCGGCAATGCTTACGGCTGGCTGATTGAGTTGCGGGAAGACAACGAAGTGCTGACCGCACGCGATCGTGATGCGCTGTTGCACCAGCGGTTGGTGCAGGTGCATGAGCAGTTACGTCAGGCCAGCCATATTCGTCGTGTGCAAATGGCACGCCTTAATGCACAGCTGGAAAGCCTGCAGCAGCAAGCTGATGAGCAACGTCAGCGCGGCACGTTCACCCTGCAGGATCAATCGGAATTCGATGCCAACAGCGTGGCGCTGCAGCGGCGCTTTAGCGCACTAGCGCAACAGCTGACCCATCTGCAACATGAGAGCGAACGCGACACCTTGGTGCTGCGCGATGTGCAGGGGCAGGATCACGTTATTCCGTTGGCGCAGGTGGTGGATGCCTGGTATCCAAATGCGATGTCGTTTGGGCAGAAGTTGCAGCACTTCTTCAGTCAGATCTGGCAGTTTGTCAGCGATTCACCCACATCAGGCGGCGGCGAGAGCGGGGCGTTCCCGGCGATTTTTGGCACGGTGCTGATGGTGTTACTGATGTCGATCATTGTTATGCCGCTGGGCGTGGTGGCGGCAGTGTGGCTGCACGAATATGCCGGACGTAATGCCTTAACCCGTCTGGTGCGCATTGCGGTGGTGAATCTCGCCGGCGTGCCATCCATTGTGTATGGCGTGTTTGGTCTGGGCTTCTTTGTCTGGTTGATCGGCGGCACTATCGACCAGCTGTTTTTCTCACGCGCACTACCGAATCCGACGTATGGCACACCGGGCCTGCTGTGGGCGGCACTGACGCTGGCGCTACTGACATTACCCGTGGTGATTGTCGCCACCGAAGAGGGGCTGTCACGCATCCCGGATAATCTGCGCCAGGGCTCGCTGGCGCTGGGTGCCACACAAGCGGAAACGCTGTGGCGCGTGGTGTTACCGCTGGCGGTACCGGCGATGCTCACCGGCCTGATTCTGGCCGTGGCGCGTGCGGCAGGGGAAACCGCCCCGCTGATGCTGGTGGGTGTGGTGAAAATGGCCCCGGAGCTACCGGTGGATGCGGTGTTCCCGTATCTGCACCTCGACCGCAAATTTATGCACCTCGGTTTTCAGATTTACGATTTGGCCTTCCAGAGCCCGAATATCGACGCTGACCGACCGCTGGTTTACGCCACCGCCTTGCTGCTGGTGGTGATTATCCTGTCGCTCAATCTGCTGGCGATGGCGCTGCGGCATCGGCTGCGCGAGCGTTACCGCCTCATGACGCACTAGAAAGGTTTTTAGATGACGCCCGATTACGACATCGCGTTAACCGTTAACCAGCTGTCGCTGTGGTACGGCGAACGCCAGGCGCTGAACAATATCGATCTGCACATCCCCAAAAACCGCATCACAGCGCTGATTGGCCCGTCCGGTTGTGGCAAGTCGACGCTGCTGCGCTGCTTTAATCGCATGAATGATGTGATTGATCGTTGCCGCATAGAGGGCGAAATTCTGTTGGATCAGCATGCAGTGATGCAGGCCAATCAGGATCTGCCCGCGCTGCGCCGTCGCATTGGCATGGTGTTTCAGCGGCCGAATCCGTTCCCAAAATCGATCTATGAGAACGTGGTGTACGGTTTGCGGCTGCAAGGGGTGCGCGATCGTCGCGTGCTGAATGAAGCTTGTGAACGTGCGCTGCGTGCGGCGGCACTGTGGAGTGAAGTGAAGGATCAGCTGGCGCAGAATGCGTTGACGCTCTCCAGCGGTCAGCAGCAGCGTCTGGTGATTGCGCGCGCCATTGCCATTGAGCCGGAAGTATTGCTGCTGGATGAGCCAACATCGGCACTCGATCCGATATCCACGCTAGTGATCGAAGAGTTAATGACCACGTTAAAGCAGCATTTCACGCTGGTGCTGGTGACGCACAACATGCAGCAGGCGGCACGTGTGTCAGATTACACGGCGTTCATGCATAACGGGCAACTGGTGGAGTTTGATGAAACCGATCGTATCTTCACCTCGCCAAAAGCGCGTAAAACCGAAGATTACATTACGGGTAGATTTGGTTAAGGGATAAGCCACTTGCTCTACGTTTTCAGGGCGTAGAAAGGCAGCAGGTTTTAGCAGCCCCAGGCGCTGACATCAGCCAGTGACTGGGGTGAATTAAGCGGGGCAACGTGTCTGCAAGCGGCTGAAAAAGGTGAAAATCAGTCGTGTGCGTAACCCTGCGGTGGCAGCGGTTGCCCATCCAGCCAGGCTTTTCCATCACGCATCTGCAAGCGTCCATCGACGAACCAGCTGATCACCAGCGGATAAATCGCATGCTCCTGATGCTGCACGCGTGAGGTGATCTCTTCTTCATCATCTTCAGCAAATACCGGAACGCGCGCCTGCAAAATCACCGGTCCGCCATCCAGTTCGTCAGTAACAAAGTGCACCGACGTACCGTGTTCTTCATCACCATTCTCTAGCGCCTGACGATGGGTATGCAGTCCGGGATATTTCGGCAGCAGCGACGGATGGATGTTCACCAACCGGTCGTGATAATGCGCGACAAACGCCTGACTGAGAATGCGCATGTAACCGGCCAGCACCACCAGGTCGGGTGCATAGGCATCGATTTCCTGCATCAGTTGGCGGTCAAACGCATCGCGGTCGGCAAAGTCACTGGCGGCGAGGCTATGACCCGGTACGCTGGCTTCCTGCGCACGCGACAAACCTAATGCCGAGGCTTTATTACTGAAAACGGCAGCGACGCTGCCGTTGATACGCCCGCTTGCGCAGGCGTCGAGGATGGACTGAAGATTGCTTCCGTTACCGGAGATCAGTACAACCAGTTTTTTCATGGATTAATAACCACTCGCTCTTCTGAGTCAGAGGCTTTAATCACGCCGATTTTCCACGCCTGTTCGCCAGCGTCGGTCATCAGCTGTACCGCTTTATCGGCATCTGCCGGGCTCAGCGCGATGATCATGCCCACGCCGCAGTTAAAGGTACGATACATTTCATGACGGCTGACGTTGCCTGCCTGCTGTAACCAGCTGAACACGGACGGCCACTGCCAGCTCTTCTCGTCAATCACCGCCTGAGTATTGTCTGGCAACACG
Organism: Pantoea sp. S61; assembly: GCF_016625145.1. Classification (NCBI taxonomy): domain Bacteria; kingdom Pseudomonadati; phylum Pseudomonadota; class Gammaproteobacteria; order Enterobacterales; family Erwiniaceae; genus Pantoea; species Pantoea sp. S61. Next base: position 80,079 of record NZ_JACVUO010000016.1, on the reverse strand, counting down.
CGTGGGATGTTCTCCCAGAAGCCGCCACCGGTCAGGTGAGAAATTGCGTGCACATCCACCTGTTCGATCAGGCTGAGGATGTTTTTCACGTAGATGCGAGTCGGTGCCAGCAGGTGATCGGCCAGTGGTTTGCCCTCCAGCTGTTTGGTTTCTGGATCAGTCTGGCTGACTTCCAGAATCTTACGCACCAGCGAATAACCGTTCGAATGCGGGCCGCTTGAGCCCAGTGCGATCAGCACGTCGCCATCCTGCACTTTCGAACCGTCAATGATTTCTGATTTTTCCACCACGCCGACGCAGAAACCGGCCACGTCATAGTCTTCACCGTGGTACATGCCTGGCATCTCAGCGGTTTCACCGCCGACCAGCGCACAACCTGACTGCAGGCAACCTTCGGCGATGCCGGTGATCACCGCAGAAGCGGTATCCACATCCAGTTTGCCGGTCGCGTAGTAGTCGAGGAAGAACAGCGGCTCAGCGCCTTGCACAATCAGGTCGTTCACACACATCGCAACCAGATCGATACCGATGCTGTCATGACGTTTGAGATCCATCGCCAGACGCAGCTTGGTGCCGACGCCATCGGTTCCGGAGACCAGCACAGGCTCGCGGTATTTCTGCGGCAGCGCACAGAGCGCGCCAAAGCCACCCAGTCCACCCATGACTTCCGGGCGACGAGTTTTCTTTACTACGCCTTTAATACGGTCAACCAGATCGTTACCAGCATCGATATCAACACCGGCGTCTTTGTAGCTGAGAGAGGTTTTGTCGGTCACTGCGGAATCCCCACGCGAATTGCGGTTGGTGGCAAAAATTAAGCGCGCTAATTCTACCAGTGCAGGCAAACGTTTGCGAGTCCCATCTCATGCCGCTTTGCACAGCGCTGATTTTTCGCCAATCCTTATGATCACGCGGATCGCGCTAAGCCATTGACCAATGACAAGTGGCGCAGCGGCAAAAAGGCGGTATAATCCGGCGATTTTTTTTTAGCTCAACTCAATTCCGGGAGAACAATCATGAAGATCGTGGAAGTCAAACACCCGCTGGTCAAACATAAACTGGGCCTGATGCGTGAGCATGATATCAGCACCAAACGCTTCCGCGAGCTGGCCTCAGAAGTCGGCAGCCTGCTGACTTATGAAGCCACCGCCGATCTGGCCACCGAGCGCGTCACCATCGAAGGCTGGAACGGCCCGGTTGATGTCGATCAAATCAAAGGCAAAAAAATCACCGTGGTGCCGATCCTGCGTGCCGGCCTCGGCATGATGGAAGGCGTTCTGGAACACGTGCCAAGCGCGCGCATCAGTGTCGTTGGTGTTTATCGTGACGAAGAGACGCTGGAGCCGGTTCCTTATTTCCAGAAGCTGGTGTCAAACATCGAAGAGCGTCTGGCGCTGGTGGTTGACCCGATGCTGGCGACCGGTGGTTCGATGATCGCAACCATCGACCTGCTGAAAAAAGCGGGCTGCAACAGCATTAAAGTGCTGGTGCTGGTGGCGGCGCCAGAAGGGATTGCGGCGTTGGAAAAAGCGCATCCAGACGTTGAGCTTTATACCGCGTCAATCGATCAGGGATTGAACGAGAAGGGCTATATCATTCCGGGTCTCGGCGACGCCGGCGATAAGATCTTCGGAACGAAATAAATAAAGCATACAGCCGGCCAGAGAGTCGGCTTTTTTTTGGCAAAAACACAACAATCATCCCCAAAATAGTTCGAGCTGTAGCAAGGCGGCAAACGAGCAAATCCCGATGAGCTTACATCAGTAAGTGATTCGGGTGCGCGAGAGCTGCCAACGCGGCTACAGCTCGAAATATGACGGGGAAGGGGATAAATGATGACTCGTAGGGCTATTGGTGTCGACGAACGTCCACCGCTGCTGCAAACCATTCCACTCAGCCTGCAACACCTGTTCGCCATGTTTGGTGCCACAGTGCTGGTGCCAATTCTGTTCCATATCAACCCGGCCACCGTGCTGCTGTTCAACGGCGTCGGTACGTTGCTGTATCTGTTTATCTGTAAAGGCAAAATCCCGGCGTATTTGGGTTCGAGCTTTGCGTTTATTTCACCGGTGCTGCTGCTGTTGCCACTGGGTTATGAAGTGGCGCTCGGCGGCTTTATTCTCTGTGGTTTCCTGTTCTGCGTGGTGGCGTTGATTGTCAAAAAAGCCGGCACCGGCTGGCTTGACGTGATGTTCCCCCCCGCCGCAATGGGCGCGATTGTTGCGGTGATCGGTTTGGAACTGGCGGGCGTGGCGGCCAATATGGCCGGTCTGCTGCCAGCCGATGGCACGTCACCTGACAGTAAAACCATCATCATTTCCATGGTGACGCTGGCGGTCACGGTGTTTGGTTCCGTGCTGTTCCGCGGCTTCCTCGCCATCATCCCGATTCTGATTGGTGTGCTGGCAGGCTACGCGCTCTCATCCTTTATGGGCATTGTGAACTGGCAATCGGTCGCCGATGCGCCGTGGTTTGCACTGCCAACCTTCTACACGCCGCGCTTCGAATGGGCCGCGATGTTGACGATTCTGCCTGCCGCTTTGGTTGTGATTGCTGAGCACGTTGGCCACTTAGTCGTTACCGCCAATATCGTGAAAAAAGATCTGATTCGCGATCCCGGCCTGAATCGCTCGATGTTTGCTAACGGCTTGTCCACCATGATCTCCGGTTTCTTCGGTTCCACGCCAAACACAACTTACGGTGAGAACATCGGCGTGATGGCGATTACCCGCGTATACAGCACCTGGGTGATTGGCGGGGCGGCGATCTTCGCGATTCTACTCTCTTGCGTCGGTAAACTGGCGGCCGCGATTCAGGCGATCCCGGTACCGGTAATGGGGGGTGTTTCTCTGTTGTTGTACGGGGTGATCGGGGCTTCCGGTATTCGCGTATTAATTGAATCTAAAGTGGATTACAACAAAGCACAGAATCTGATCCTGACCTCGGTGATCCTGATCATCGGCGTCAGCGGCGCGAAAGTGCATATCGGCGCTGCAGAACTTAAAGGCATGGCGCTGGCCACCATCGTTGGCGTCACGTTGGCACTGATTTTCCGCGTAATCAATCTATTACGGCCCGAGGAAGTGGTACTGGATGCCGAAGAAAAGCGCGAAAGCTAATGCGCTCTGCCGGGCAGGGAAGCCTGGTTCATCTCTTGCAAGGATCGTGATAAACTTGCGCCGTTTTCTGCCTGCTCATCCGTTGAGGTACTTCTGAACACGCCGGCACAGCTTTCACTGCCACTCTATTTACCCGATGATGAAACCTTTGCCAGTTTCTGGCCGGGGGAAAATCCGTCTTTGCTGGCGGCGCTGCAAGGCGCACTTTCTCAGCAGCACGGCAGCTATCTCTATTTCTGGTCACGCGAAGGCGGCGGCCGCAGCCACCTGTTACACGCGGCCTGCGCAGAGATGTCGGCGCGTGGCGAAGCGGTAGGCTATGTTCCGCTGGATAAGCGCACCTGGTTCGTGCCGGAAGTGTTGGATGGCATGGAGAATCTGGCGCTGGTGTGTATCGATAATATCGAATGCATTGCCGGTGATGCGGAGTGGGAGATGGCGATTTTCGATCTCTACAATCGCATTCTTGAAATCGGCAAAACGCGTTTGTTGATCACTGGCGATCGTCCTCCGCGTCAGCTGAATCTTGCACTTCCCGATCTTGCATCACGTCTCGACTGGGGCCAGATTTATCGCTTACAACCGCTGTCTGATGAAGACAAACTCCAGGCGATGCAGTTGCGTGCGGGGTTGCGTGGTTTTGAGTTACCGGAAGATGTCGGGCGCTTCCTGCTGAAACGCCTCGACCGCGAAATGCGCACGCTGTTTGATACGCTTGATCGATTGGATCGCGCCTCTATCAGCGCGCAACGCAAGCTCACCATTCCCTTTGTGAAAGAAGCGCTGGGGCTTTAAATAATCTCCAGCACCGCTTCAGGTGGACGACCAATACGCGCCTGGTCACAGTTGATCACGATGGGACGTTCAATCAGTTTGGGATTGTCCACCATCGCCTGGAGCAACTGCTCTTCACTCAACTGCACGTCGGCCAAATTCAGCTCTTTATAAAGGTCTTCTTTACGGCGCATCAGGTCGCGCGCACTGCTCATGCCTAGCTGCCGCAGCAGTTTTTTCAGCGTCTGCATGTCAGGCGGTGTCTCAAGATACAGCACCACATCAGGTTCAATGCCTTTATCCTGCAGCAGCGCCAGGGTTTCGCGGCTCTTGCTGCAACGCGGGTTGTGATAAATGCTCACCATTATTTTTATCCTTTCTGATACTGACGGAACCGCTTCTGCAGTTCGCGGAACTGATCGATGCGTGCATCGTAACGTGCCTGTTTCAGGCTGCCGAGTGGCACCTGGGCGCTGGCACTGCTCAGGGTGGTGATCGCCTGATCGAGCTGGCCATTGAGTGCTAATCCTTCCGCTCGTGCCGACAACTCCTCATCCCGTAATCCCTGTGCTGCCGAGGCTTGTGCCAGCAAATCCCAGGCATTGACGTCATCAGGGTGGGCAAAGGTATAACGATTGAGGATGCGCGTGGCGTTAGCGGGCTGTTTCGCCTCGACATAAGCGTTAGCGAGGTTGAGCTGTAGCACCGGATTGGTGCTGCTACCTTTGGCACTGGTTAGCATGTTGATCGCCTGCTGAGGCTGGTTCAGACCGATGTCGATATCCGTCATGATATCCAGCAACCAGACGTTATCCGGCTGTTTCGCCAGCATCGGGGTGATGATTTTTTTTGCACTGTCGAAGCTTTTCGCCTGCAGGAACTGCACTGCTTTGCCATATTGCGATGCCATCTGCTCGCGCGAATTGCCTTTAGCGTATTCATTCAACAGATCATCGGTCAGCTGATTACGGCCTGTGGCATACATACCCAACGAGCGCACCTTCGCCATATAGAAGCCTTCAGATGACTGAACCACCACCGGGCGCATCTGGTTGGCACGGTTACGCGCATCGGCTAAACGGCTATCCGGTAAGGGGTGAGTGAGCAAAATTTCCGGGGGTTTAGAAGAGAAGCGGCTTTGATCGGCGAGCTTTTGCAGGAAACTCGGCATCGCCTGCGGATCGAAACCGGCGCGTTGCAGCACCTGAATGCCGATGCGGTCAGCTTCCTGCTCGTTGGCTTGAGTGAAGCTGATCATGCCCTGCTGCGTGCCCGCCAACGTACCGGTCAATGCTGCCATCCCGGCTTGTGGGCTGGCTATGGCGAGCAGAATCGACCCCAATGCACCCACCCAGGTGAGCGGCGCATTACGCTTCTGCTCTTCCATCGCACGTGCCAGATGACGTTGGGTGACGTGGGAAATTTCGTGCGCCATCACCGACGCCAGTTGGCTTTCGTTATCGGTGTAGCGGAACAATGATGAATGCAGCACGACGTTGCCGCCGAAAAAGGCGAAAGCGTTAAGTTCGTCATTCTGAATGAGAAAGAAGTGAAACGGCGTGCGCACCGAATTGGCATGCGCCACCAGGCGCTGCCCTAACTCATTGATGTATTGATTTAATAGCGGATCGTTAATCAGCGGCGCACTGGCGCGCAGTTGGCGCACGTAGAAGTCGCCAATTTGTAATTCCTGATTAATGGATAGCGTCGAACCCGCTGTGGTTCCCATATCGGGCAGATTATCACTCACGTCCGCGCGCACGGAGAGCGCGGGCGTCAGCAGCAGCGTAGGAATAAGGGCCGCCAGCACTGATTTTTTCAACCGGTTAAACATGCCTTGATCCTGTAAAAGTCACCTGCAATTGGACAGGTAAGTCGTTCAAATGTTCTGCGCGTTCTTTCCTTTGACGCAGCGCTTCTATCTTAACCAGCGCGTGGTAACAAGCAAATGAAGAAGCGACACAGACTTAAAGTGAAAAAATGGCTACAGCGGGCGCTGATTGCAGCAAAAAATTGAATAGTCCGCCACGACCAGGTTAGCGCTTTTACAGGTTCAGAAGTTAAAGTTACGTAAAGTTGCTCAAAATAATTGAATCTGGCATGAACTTTTCCAGGTTTACTCTGAAAAACAAACGTCAAAACAGTGAACTGGCCTGTTTTATCCATCAGTGATTTTAATGGTGATTTTTTATAGAGTCGCCGAAATTTTAGTTAAGTATGGTCATATTTTCAGCGCCACTGGCTTGATAAAACCTAAACAGCTGGCAGTCGATTCAAGCCAGTTATTTTTTTAGGCATCTCTTCGTCTCAATCGAAAGCATTATTCAATTAGCCTGACTAATTATTATTTCTGCAATGAAAACCCCGGACAGGCCAAAACTGCAGGACTTTTGCCCTGCTCACGCTGTGATATAGATAAGGCACTTTATTCAAACGGACTGTGAATTAGCGCAGTGCATGCCGGAGAGTTTTTATGCGTTCTGTTGTCTCTTACGCCCTGATTGCGATCGTGGGTGGGTTTGTTGGTGCCACCGTCAGCAAAAGTGATGATATTTATCAGCGAGTGGTGAGCCATTTTTCTGCCGAGCCAACCGATCCGGACGGGTTCTGGAGCACGCCTGCTATCGATGGTTACGGCAAAATCCATTACGAATCTGATGCCGCCTTTAAACCGGTCGTCGGGCTGAGCAACAAAGTGGTGTTTCAAATCACCAAAAGCGAAGGGGACATGAAGCGGCCTAATCTTGGGCTGGAGCGCGTCGCCCGCGTCGTCAACCTCTACATCGCTTCAGGCGTGCCGGCCGATCAGTTGCACTTTGTGGTCTCTGTGACCGGTGATGCCACGCCTGCCATGCTGGATAACGCGCATTTCCAGCAATTCTATAAAGCTGAAAACCCCAATCTGGCGCTGATCGGCGAGCTCAACAAATTAGGCGTCAAAGTGTCGGTGTGCGATCAGTCAGTGGCGTTCCATCACTTCCCGAAAGACTGGATTGATCAATCGGTTATTCATGCGTTGTCCAGTCCGACCACGGTGTCGACGCTGGAAAATCAGGGTTATGCCTTCCTGCAAATGTAATTGGGCTTAGGGTCTTCTATCGAGGAGAAGTGAAATGCGTCCAGCGTCCTATATTGTCATCGCCGCACTGGCGGGTTTCGTGGGCGGTAATGTGTTACAGCTTCCAGAGCTGGTGGATAAGGTCAGCAGCAAGTTTGCTGACAACAAAAGCGAGCCAGCGGACTTCTGGAGCACGCCAGCCATCGCGGGCTACGGCAAAATCCATTTTGTGAATACGCCGGATTACAACCCCGCGAATACGCCAGGCCTGAGCAATAAGATCGTTTTTCAGATCAACCGCACGGAAGGGGATGTGCGCCAGCCTAACCTCGGACTGGAACGCGTGGCGCGTGTCACCAACCTTTATTACGCTGCCGGGGTGCCGCTCAATCAGCTGAATTTTGTGGTGTCAATCAACAGCGATGCCGTGCCTGCCGCGCTGAATAACGATCAATTCCGCAAAGCTTACGGCACAGATAACCCGAACCTGAAATTGATCGATGAGTTGAAGCAGGCGGGTGTGAAGGTGACAATCTGCGATCAGTCGGTGGCCTTCCATCAACTACAGCGGGACTGGATCGACACCCGCGTGACGCACACCCTCTCCAGCGGTACCACGGTTGCCTCGTTGCAAAACGAAGGTTACGCCTTCCTGATGTTGTAATTCCTGCCTGACAGCAGTTCGCGCTGCTGTCATTTTTTCGTCATCTCTCCGCGATGTTGCTGTCACAGTTCGCCGCTATTTTAAGCGCCAATGAGATCGATCTCATTGCTCATTCACGAGGCGAACATGTCCGATTTAATCAGTGTGGCAAAGCTGGCTGGCGTATCTCGCGCTACCGCCGCACGCGCATTTTCTGATCCCCATCTGTTGCGGCCTGACACGCTGGAAAAGGTGTTGGCGGCATCAGAGCAACTCGGATTTCGCCCCAATCACATTGCACGTCAACTGCGTACGCAAAGCTCCACCACGCTGGGTGTGCTGCTGCCTTCGCTGCTTAACCCGATTTTCTCACGCCAGTTACAGGCGATGGAGCGTCAGGCGCGTGCGGCCGGATACGGTTTGCTGGTGGCGACCAGTGATTACCAGCCAGAGCGTGAAGCGGCGATTGTCGAACATATGCTGCGCCAGCGTGTGGCGGGATTGGTGTTGACCGTGGCCGATGCGGATAACAGCGCGGTCCTGACTACGCTGCATGAAGCCAGCATGCCGTTTGTATTGGCGCACAACGTCCCTCAGCAAAGTCACTGGCCCGCCATTTGCGTCGACAACCGCCAGGCGATGCGTGAAGCCACAGAACATTTGCTGTCTCTCGGGCATCGCCATATCGGTATGGTCGCCGGGCCGATGCTGCAATCGGATCGTGCGCGCCTGCGTTATCAGGGCTATGGCGACGCGATGCACAGTGCCGGGCTGTCTGCGCTGCCGGTGATTGAGATGACCAGCCATACCCATTCTGATTTCGCGCTGCTGCAACCGCAGTTGCAGGGCGCAGCACCGCTGACGGCGGTGATATGTACCAATGATTTGCTCGCCATCAGCCTGATTGGTGCGGCGGCGCGTGCCGGTGTACGCATCCCGCAGCAACTTTCGGTGATGGGCTTCGACGGCATCGATATTGGCGAGCAGATTGCGCCGTCACTGGCGAGCGTCACTCAGCCAGCCGACATGCTCGGTGCCTGTGCCATCGATATGTTGTTACAACAAGCCAGTCGCGGCACCCGCGTGCTGGCCCATCGGTTGCGGAGCGGTGAGAGTATCGCCGCGCCAGCCACCGCTTTTTGATACCAACACCAGGGAACCACCATGAAATTCCAACGAAAAATGAAAATTTTTGCAGGAGCGATCGCGCTGACCGCCGGTTCGCTGTTCAGTATGATGACGCAGGCCGCGGAAACCGCGATCTGCTACAACTGTCCGCCCGAGTGGGCTGACTGGGGCACACAGCTCAAAGCCATTGCCAAAGATACCGGCATCACCGTGCCACAAGACAACAAAAACTCCGGCCAGGCGCTGGCGCAAATGGTGGCGGAGAAAGGCAATCCGGTGGCAGATGTGGTGTATTACGGCGTCAGTTTCGGCATCCAGGCCGACAGCGCGGGCGTCATCACCGGCTATAAGCCCGCACACTGGGATGATATCCCCGCCGGAATGAAAGATCCGAACGGTAAATGGGTCGCGCTGCACTCGGGCACCATGGGCTTTATGGTCAACGTGGATGCGCTCGGCGGCGCGCCAGTGCCACAATCCTGGGATGACCTGCTGAAACCAGAGTACAAAGGGATGATTGGCTACCTCGATCCGGCCAGTGCCTTTGTCGGCTATGTGGCGGCGGTAGCGGTCAACCAGGCGAAAGGCGGCAACATGCAGGACTTTACGCCAGCGCTGAACTGGTTCAAAAAACTGCAGGCCAACCAGCCGATCGTGCCAAAGCAGACGGCCTACGCGCGTCTCATCTCAGGCGAAATCCCGATTCTGCTCGACTACGACTTCAACGCTTATCGCGCCAAGTATAAAGATCACGCCAACGTCGCGTTTGTGATCCCGAAAGAGGGCACGGTGACGGTTCCTTATGTCATCAGCCTGGTGAAGAACGCGCCACACGAAGCCAACGGCAAGAAAGTGATCGATTATGTGCTGTCGGACAAAGGTCAGGCGATATGGGCCAATGCCTTCCTGCGACCAGTGCGTACTTCAGCGATGTCACCCGAAGCGAAAAAATTCTTCCTGCCGGATAGCGACTACGCCCGCGCCCAAACCGTCGACTATCAGCAGATGGCCGATGCGCAGAAAGCCTTCTCTGCTAAGTACCTGAGCGAGATCCACTGATCATGTCGATTTCCGACACCCTGGCGGCTTCACGCCGCCAGGCTCGCACTTTGCCGGGCAGCCGCTGGCTGTGGCTGACGCTGCCCGCACTGCTGTTTTTCTGTGCCTTCTGGCTGCTGCCGTTTGCCCGTCTGCTGCAAATCGGTATGCAGAACGATCGCACCACACAGCACAGTGGCTACTGGACGGTGATCAGTCAGCCTAATTACCTGTTCAGTCTGTTGAATACCGTGTTGTTGTCATTGGCTGTCACGCTCGTGACGCTGGTGATTGCCGCTGTTGTCGGCTGTTTTCTGGCGCGTAAACGCTTTGCGGGGCGCGGCACTTTGCTCGCCTTGTTGACCTTCCCGCTGGCTTTTCCCGGCGTCGTGGTCGGTTTTCTGGTGGTGATGCTGGCTGGCCGTCAGGGCTTGCTGGCGCAAATTAGCATGAGCCTGGTGCACGAGCGCTGGACGCTGGCTTACTCACTGACCGGCCTGTTTATTGGCTATCTCTATTTCTCGCTGCCGCGCGCCATCGTCACGCTTGTCGCGGCCAGTGAAAAACTTGACCGCTCGCTGGAAGAGGCGGCACGTTCACTCGGCGCCAGCCAGTGGCGCATTACCTGGGATGTGATTGTGCCGGGTTTGCAGCCGGCGTTGCTCTCGACCGGCGCACTCTGTTTCGCCACCAGCATGGGCGCGTTTGGTACCGCTTTTACCCTCGGCACCAATTTGGCGGTGTTACCGCTGACTATTTATGGCGAATTTACTAATTACGCTAACTTCGCTACGGCGGCGGCACTGTCGGTAGTCATGGGCGCAGTCGCCTGGCTGGCGCTCATGCTGGCGCGCCGTCTGGCACACAAGGGGGCAGCATGAATCGTCGCGGATTGTTTAGCCTGCAGCTGCTGGTCACCACGCTCACCGCGCTGTTTATGATTGTGCCGGTGGTGCTGTCAATGCTGGCAGGTGTCACCAATAACTACTTTATCGGCCTGCGCAGCGGTTTGACCCTGAAATGGGTTGAGCAGGTGTGGGAAATGTATGCCGACACCTTTTGGCTGTCGTTGCTGATAGCGCTGTTCTGCTTACTGGTCACTCTGGTGATTGGCGTGCCAGCCGCGTGGGGTTTATTGAAAGCGCCCGGCCGCTGGGCAGCACGTATTGAAGAGTGCCTGATGTTGCCCGTGGCGCTGCCCGGCTTAGCCACTGCGCTCGGCATCATTCTGCTTTACGGCCAGTTTTCCGGCCTGCGTGACAGTTGGGTGTTTATTCTGATTGGTCACGTGCTGTTCACGCTGCCGTTTATGATGCGACCGGTGCTGGCGGTGATGCAGGCGATCGATATGCCGCGTCTGGAAGAAGCTTCCGCCAGCCTCGGTGCCAGCCTGTGGCAGCGCTTCTTTACCGTGGTGGTGCCCAACTGCCGCAACGGCATTCTGGCCGGTGCCTTTATGGTGATCACCCTGTCGGTGGGGGAGTTCAACATCACCTGGATGCTGCATACGCCGCTGACCAAAACTCTGCCGGTCGGCCTTGCGGACAGTTACGCCTCGATGCGACTGGAAGTGGGTTCCGCGTATACGCTGATTTTCATTCTGATGATCTTGCCGCTGCTGCTGATGCTGAATGCGGTGAATCACTGGCTTAACCGCGCGGTATCGCGCCAAAACAAGGAGGCGGCATGAATCCTGCAGCCGTTACCGTGACGCTGCGTGGTTGTTCACGTCACTTCAATCACCAACTGGCACTGCATCCACTCGATCTGACCGTGAATCCCGGGGAAACCCTGGTGTTGCTCGGGCCATCTGGCTGCGGAAAAACCACCACCTTGCGCATCATCAGCGGGCTTGAGCGCTGCGATGCGGGCGGCGAGGTGTGGTTCGACGATCGTAACGTCACCGCGTTGCCGATTGAGAAACGCAACGTTGGCATGGTGTTCCAGAACTATGCGCTGTTTCCCAATCTTAACGTTGCCGAGAACGTGGCTTACGGCTTGAAAGTGCAGGGCGTGGCGCGTGCCGAGCGTGAAGCGCGCGTGCAGGAGATGCTGGAGCTGGTGGATCTCAGCGCCTTGTCGCAGCGCAGCATTGATAAGCTTTCCGGCGGACAGAAACAGCGTGTGGCGCTGGCGCGTGCGCTGGCAGCCAGACCCAAAGTACTGCTGTTTGATGAGCCGCTGGCTGCGCTGGATGCACGTCTGCGCGATCGCCTGCGCCTGGAAATCGGCACCTTGTTGAAGAAGCTGGCGATCACCGCCGTGTACGTCACGCACGATCAGCAAGAAGCCATGGCGCTCGGCGATCGCATCGCGGTGATGGAGCAGGGGCGTCTGGTGCAGATCGATACGCCACAAAATATCTATCAGCATCCTGCTTCGAAGTTTGTCGCGGATTTTGTCGGGGCGATTAACTGCATCGATGTGGATAAGCGCGGCAATCCTCAGCGCTTCTGTCGTCCGGAAGATGTGCTACTCGCCGATGATAATCGCTACGCACGCCAGGGCTTTATCCTTGCCAGCACCTTTTTAGGCGCGTCGCAGCGGCTGATGATCGACATCGGCCTTGCAATGCCGATTCAGGTCGATCGCCATGCGCGTGAAGCCTGGCATGCCGGGCAACCGGTGAGCTGGACGCTGGCGCAAGACGCCGCCCTGCAGTTTTCTGCATCCTGAGGAAGAAACTCGTGTCTGAAGCATTGACGCTGATCGCGCAAATTAGCGATTTACACATCAAGGCGAACGGTCGCCTGTCTTACAAAAAAGTCGACACTCAGGCGGCGCTGTTGCGGGTCATCGACACCCTGAATCGTTTGACGCCGCGCCCGGATATTGTGGTGATCACCGGCGATCTGGTGGATTTTGGCACCGCAGAAGAGTATCAAACGCTGCGGACGGCGCTGCGTCGTCTGCAACTGCCGTACATGCTGATGGCGGGCAACCACGACGATCGCCAGCAGTTACGCGCGGCGTTCCCGGATCACCACTATCTGCAACGTGGCGAAACCCTAAACTGGCAGGCGCAGGTGAAAGGGGTGCAGCTGCTGGCACTGGATTCCAGCGTGCCGCAACAGCCGTGGGGTTACGTGGATGAAGCTCAGCTGGCCTGGCTGAAAGAGCAGTTGGAGCGCGAACCACAATTACCCACGCTGGTGATGCTGCACCATCCACCCTTGATCTCCGGCATTGGTCATATGGACAAGCAGCCGCTGCGCAATCCCGACGCGCTGGCGGCGATTATCCGCCAGCATCCGCAGGTTGAACGTGTGCTGAGCGGCCATCTGCATCGTTCGGTGCAGGCGCGCTTTGCGGGTACGATAGCCTGCGTTGCGCCAGGCGTGTCGCATCAGGTGGCCTTTGATTTGTCTGAAAACGGTCCGGCGAATTTCGTGCTGGAGCCGCCGGGTTTCCTGCTACATCGCTGGCATCCTCAGCAAGGTATGACGACGCACCAGTGCGCTATCGGCGATTATCCAGGCCCGTGGCCGTTCTATGATGCGAATGGTCTGATCGATTAGCGCCAACGTTTGCTGAATAATTACGCGTGTCTGACAGGATGGTTCGTGCTCAATTTGGTTTGCAGGTGTACAATTGGCGGTTCCCTCACCAGGGGTAGCTCGTCCAACTATAACTATATTGTCAGGCACGCGAATGATGAATTTTCACACCAGGGCGGTTGCGTCATGCTGATGCGCATCCGGCCAAAAACTGACCTGCGTACGCTGATTGCGTTGCTGGCAATCACCAGTATCGTCATTACGCTCGCCAATACCTTGTACGCCACCTGGCGCGTGCAGCGTATGGTGCTGATCGAAAGCACCCTTGAGGCCAACCGCGCCTATGCCACTAAACTCGCCGCGACGACAGAAGTCTTTTTCCAGCTGGCGCAGTCGCAGTTGCATTACAGCGCGACCCAGTTAGGCAAGGATTTTGATAATCCGGAGCTGGCGCAGCAGGAAGTGAACCGTCTGCGTGAGCAAACCAATAGCTTTAACTCCGTTGCCGTGGTCGACACCAATGGGATAGTCAAAGCGATTTCGCCTGAGTCACTGATGCTTAAAGGTATGCAGCTCACCAGCCAGGCTTCACGGGAGGCGCTGGCACAGCGTCAACCGATGGTGAGTAAGCCGACAATTTCAGCGGCCAACAATCTGATTGTGTTTGTCTCCTGGCCGATCTGGAGCAACGAAGGGCGCTATCTCGGCTATGTGGGCGGCACCATCTATCTGAAGAAGAAAAGTATTCTTAATGCCTTACTCGGTGAGCAATTCTACCGGGATGGCACGCGCGTCTATGTACTGGATCGCAACAATCAGGTGCTTTATCACCAGAACAGTCAGCTGATAGGCAAAATTGCACCGGAGATCGTCAGCGAACGTCAACGCAATGAGAGCACCAATGGCGAGGTGCAGGTCAAAGAAGAGGACACGGCGAAACTGGCGGGTTACGCCATCGTGCCAACCACCGGCTGGATGGTGGTGGCACTTAAGCCAACGGACGTCACCCTGCAACCGCTCTCTGGTTTGCTGCTGAAAGTGTTGAAAAACTCTGTGCCGTTTGCGCTGCTGACCCTAATAATGGCGGTGATCTTCGCCCGTCTGATTGCCTTGCCGCTGTGGCAACTGGCGCGTAAAGCCAGTCAGATGGACACCCAGGGCGTATCGGGTGAAATTGGCGGCATTCATGCCTGGTACTTCGAAGCGGCTCAGGTGAAGCGCGCCTTGCTCACCGGGATCGGACTGGTACAGGACAAAATCGGTCGGCTGAAATCGGAAGTACAAACCGATCCGATGACCAGTTTGCTTAACCGCCGGGGCCTGAGTGCGGTGCTGGATTACTTCGAAACCATGCGTCAGCCCTTTGCGGTGCTGGCGCTGGATATCGACCATTTCAAGCGGGTGAATGACAACTTCGGCCATGATGTCGGTGACGAAGTGATCAAACAGGTGGCGCGAACCCTGCGTAACAGTGCGCGCCAGACCGACGTGGTGTGCCGTAACGGCGGCGAGGAGTTTCTGATGCTGCTGCCAGCCACCTCGACGGAAGAAGCGCGGGTGATTGCCGAGCGCGTGCGCACCAGCATTGCCGAGAGCTGGATTGACCATGTTGGGCATATCACGCTCTCAGTGGGCATCGCACATTGGGAGGCCGATAACGAGCCGCAAGATGTGAGCCTGAAACAGGCGGATGCTGCACTCTATCAGGCGAAAAATGCCGGACGTAACTGTGTGATGATTGCCGGCCAGGACGCGCTGGTGAGCAGTATTACCCGCTAGTGCCGCAAGGGTCGACCTAAATGGCGGCCCTATCACCAGCGTGCAGGATTTATCCGGTGTGCACAGACGCACAAGATTCTGCAATTTATCCGGTATGCATTAACGCACATTATCGAGTGATTTATCAGGCTCGATTGGACGCTAGCTGCGCAGGCATTGCCGCCTGCACCTCAGCGCAGATCCTCATCGGGTTTCTTAAGATGCAGGTTTATGCACATCAGGTTTTCGCCGTAAATTTCTGTACAATCATCATCCCGTTTTTGGCGTCAAGGAAGTGAAATGCTGGCACTGCTTTTCCAATGGTACAAACGTCGCTTTAGCGATCCGCAGGCGATTGGCCTGCTGGTGATCCTGCTGATGGCGTTCTGTATCCTGTTTTTCTTCAGTGGTTTATTGGCACCGTTGCTGGTCGCGCTGGTGCTGGCTTATCTGCTGGAGTGGCCAACCGTTCGATTACAGCGCCTGGGATGCAGCCGCACCTGTGCCACCAGCATGGTACTGATTGTTTTTGCCGGTATTTTGCTGGTGATGGTGTTGATTGTCGCGCCAGTAGCCTGGCAGCAAGGCATCAACTTGCTGCGTGATCTCCCGAATATGCTGAACAAGCTCTATGTGTATGCCGCCGGATTGCCAAAGCGTTTTCCGGCGCTGGTGGATGCGGGCATCATCGACATCATCGTTGAGAATCTGCGTAGTCGCCTGACCGGGCTGGGGGAATCATTAGTGAAGTACTCACTGGCCTCGCTGGTGGGGCTGATGACGCTGATGATCTATCTGGTGCTGGTGCCGCTGATGGTGTTTTTCCTGCTGAAAGATAAAGAGCAGATGCTCAATGCCGTGCGCCGTGTATTACCGCGCAATCGCGGTTTGGCGGGCGTGGTCTGGCAGGAGATGAATCAGCAAATCACCAACTACATTCGCGGCAAAGTGCTGGAAATGGTCGCGGTAGGTTTTGTCACCTGGATTGCCTTCCTGGTCTTAGGGCTCAACTACGCGCTGCTGCTGGCGGTGCTGGTAGGGATTTCCGTGTTGATTCCCTACATCGGCGCCATGGTGGTCACGATTCCGGTGATTGGCGTCGGTCTATTCCAGTGGGGCTTAGGCACTGATTTCTGGACGATGTTTATCGTTTATCTGGTGGTACAGGCGCTGGATGGTAATGTGCTGGTGCCGATTCTGTTCTCAGAGGCCGTCAATCTGCATCCGCTGGTGATCATTCTTTCGGTGGTGATTTTTGGCGGGATGTGGGGCTTTTGGGGCGTGTTCTTTGCTATCCCGCTGGCGACGTTAATCAAGGCGGTGGTGCGCGCCTGGCCGGAAACGGCGCTGGAGCATCAGCAGGGGTAAAGAGAACGGGTGCACATTGTGCACCCGTTTTGTTTTATGCCGACTTCAGATAATCCAGCACGATGTCGTGGTGGTTCGACGTTTTGAAGTCGTCGAAGACTTTCTCAACTTTGCCGTTACCGTCGATCAGGAAACTGATGCGGTGGATACCGTCATAGGTTTTACCCATAAAGGTTTTCTCACCCCAGACACCGAATTCCTGGCAGACCTGGTGATCTTCATCAGATAAAAGGGTGAAGTTCAGCACCTCTTTTTCGGCGAAGCGTGACAGTTTTTCAGGCTTATCGGTGCTGATGCCCAGCACTTCCACGCCCACGGTTTTCAACGCATCCATGTTGTCGCGCAGACCACAGGCCTGAACGGTGCAACCCGGCGTCATGGCCTTCGGGTAGAAATAGACCAGAACGCGCTGTCCCTGGAAGTCGGCCAAATTTACTTGTTCGCCGTCCTGATCGGGCAAGCTAAATTTCGGTGCGGTATCACCGGCTTTCAGTGGATTCATCACAACTCTCCATTTTTTTCTTCATGCTGTGGGTAATACACCCTCGCGGCAAAAAGCCCCAGCGGGTGCCACCCTCTGGGTTATTTCACTACACGGTATGCCGCATGGCAGAGTGTGTGGAGAAATAACCCGGCGTTAGTTTACAGGGTGTTGTTGGCATCGTCGGTGACACTATAAAGACGAATTGAGCCTTGTGCATGCAGTTCTTCACACAGTTTGTTGAAGGCTTGTTCAAACGGTGCGCTGGCCTGGTTATCCGGGCTGTGGGCGGTCATCTGAATATAGAGTGTAGGAGGCACACCATCCTGTGCTGGCTTAATGCGTGAAACCAGTTCGGCGATATTCATCTGATGTTTATCGAACAGGTCAGTAAAGCGCTCAATGATGTGGGGTGAGTCCGGCACTTCCACTTGCACCCATACCGTGGCGGGCATCGGCGGGGTAATGCGTGCATTGGTGCGCTTCATCACAATCAGCAGCTCCAGCTCGGCACCTTTCATGGGGAGTGTGGATTCAATCAGGGTAATCGCGTTCCAGCTTCCTGAAAGCAGCATGATAAAGGTGAACTCATCACCGAGCATTGCCAGACGGCTATCTTCGATGTTGCAACCACAGCTACTGACATGGCGAGTGATGGTGTTGACGATTCCCGGACGATCAACGCCCAATGCGGTGATCACCAAATGGTGAGGCTGTGACTGCGACAAAATGGCGTTTCCTGTACGTTCGCTAATAACCATAAGGTAAACATAAAAAAAACTGCTGACAAGGGTAGGAATGGCTTGGCTCGCTTGCTTTTCTTTCGGGGTAAAACGTAACATGAGGCACTTGTTTGTCGAGGGGATAGCCCATGTTCACCGGAAGTATTGTTGCGCTCATTACGCCAATGAATGAAAAAGGCAATGTCTGCCGCGAGAGTTTGAAAAAACTGATTGATTATCATGTTGCCAGCGGCACTGCGGCAATTGTTTCTGTTGGCACCACCGGCGAATCTGCCACCCTCAGCCATGAAGAACATGGTGATGTGGTGATGCAGACGCTGGAGCTGGCTGATGGTCGTATTCCGGTTATCGCCGGAACCGGCGCCAATGCCACTGCTGAAGGTATCTCTCTCACTAAGCGCTTTACCGGCACCGGCGTGGTGGGTTGTCTGACGGTGACGCCTTACTACAATCGTCCAACCCAGGAAGGTCTGTTCCAGCACTTCAAAGCGATTGCCGAAAGTACCGATCTGCCGCAGATGCTGTATAACGTCCCATCACGTACTGGCTGCGACATGCTGCCAGAAACCGTGGCTCGCCTGGCCGAAATTAAAAATATTATCGGAATCAAAGAGGCCACCGGGAACTTATCGCGTATTTCTCAGATCCAAGAGCTGGTTAATGATGAGTTCATTATTGTCAGCGGCGATGACGCGACAGCTCTGGACTCCATGCAACTGGGCGGCAAAGGCGTAATCTCGGTTACAGCCAACATTGCAGCGCGTGAAATGGTAGAACTCTGTGCGCTGGCGCAACAGGGTAATTTTGCCGAAGCGCGTCGCCTGAATCAGCGTCTGATGCACCTGCACCAGACGCTTTTCTGTGAACCCAATCCAATCCCGGTTAAATGGGCAGCGAAACAGCTAGGATTAATCGCGGATGACACGCTGCGCTTGCCGATGACGCCACTGACCGAAGCCGGTCAGGCGAAAACGGCTCAGGCGCTGATTAAAGCGGGTCTGCGATAAATTAGGGAGAATCAATGAGTTATTCAGTTAAGCGCTCGACGCTGGCAACCGTGGTGGGCGTGTCCACCCTGATGCTGCTAACAGCTTGTTCCAGCGATCAGCGTTATAAGCGCCAGGTCAGCGGTGATGAATCTTACCTGCAGGCGCCTGAACTGCATGATTTAAAAGCCCCGGCGGGGATGATTCTGCCTCTGCAGAATGGCGATTACGATGTGCCGCACACTGTTGCGAAGGGTGCAGTAGGGAAAGAACTGGATATTCGTCCTCCGGCTCAACCTCTGGCGCTGCTCAACGGCACGCGTGCACAGTTCACCGGTAATACCGGAGTGCTGGCGGTTGAGAGCAGCCGTGGCTCTATCTGGTCACAGGTGGTGAATGTGATCCAGTCCTACAAGTTCCCGATTGCACAGCGTGATGATGCTGGGCAGCAGCTGACCACCGATTGGGTGCAGTGGAACCGTGCGGATGAAGATAACCAGTATCGCGGTCGCTACCAGATCAGCGTACAGAACCAGAGCTATCAGCAGGTGCTGACGGTTCGTCTGCTGGAATTGCAGCAGAAAGGTGAGACGGTGACTGCACCTGCGCAGATCCAACGCTATACCGGCCAGATGTTGAACGACATCAGTACCGGTCTGGATAAGATTGATACCGCCAGCGCCGATGCCGCTGCAGGCCGTGCGACCGGGCAGATTGACGTCCAGAGCGGCGCAGATGATACCGGTCTGCCACTGCTGGTGCTGCGTTCACCGTTTAACGTCACCTGGCAGCGTCTGCCAGCGGCGCTGAAGCGTGTGGGCATGGAAGTGACCGATGACAACCGCTCGCAGGGTAGTCTGAAAGTGACCTACAAGCAGCCGGGTAGCAGCGCGTTTGACGCGATTGGTGCGAAGGATCCTGAACTGCCAAACGGCGATTACAAATTGCAGGTGGGTGATTTGGATAACCGCAGCAGTCTGCAGTTCATTGATCCTAAGGGCCATGTGCTTACTCAGGCGCAGAACGATGCGCTGGTGGCGGTGTTCCAGGGTGCACTGAACAAATAAATTGCCAAAGGGCCGGAGATTCTCCGGCCTTTTTGTTTTGGATTTGGCATAATAGCGCCCGGCGAAGTAAACGATTGCGTCAGGCAGTCATCGCGCGGTGAAACACCGCTGAACACGGGTTCTTTCATGTTTGGAGTTAATGAGATGCAAAAGCGAGCTGAGTTGTATCGCGGTAAAGCGAAAACCGTATACAGCACCGATAATCCGGATCTGCTGGTACTTGAATTCCGCAACGATACGTCAGCAGGAGACGGTGCACGAATCGAGCAATTTGATCGCAAAGGAATGGTGAACAACAAGTTCAACCATTTCATTATGACCAAACTGCAGGAAGCGGGCATTCCGACCCAGATGGAAGCGCTGCTGTCGGATAACGAAGCGCTGGTCAAAAAGCTGGAGATGGTGCCGGTGGAGTGCGTAGTGCGCAACCGTGCGGCAGGATCGCTGGTAAAACGTCTGGGCGTGGAAGAGGGCATGCTGCTCAATCCACCGCTGTTTGATCTCTTCCTGAAAGATGACGCCAAACACGACCCGATGGTCAACGAATCCTACTGCGAGACCTTTGGCTGGGTCAGCAAAGCCAATCTGGCGCGCATGCAGGAACTGACTTTCAAAGCCAACGACGTACTGAGCAAACTGTTTGATGACGCCGGTCTGATCCTGGTCGACTTCAAACTGGAGTTCGGTCTGTTCAACGGTGAAGTGACGTTGGGCGATGAGTTCTCGCCAGACGGCGCGCGTCTGTGGGACAAAGATACCATGGACAAAATGGACAAAGACCGTTTCCGTCAGAGCCTCGGCGGCCTGATCGAAGCTTATGAAGAAGTGGCGCACCGCCTGGGTGTGAAATTGGATTAAGTCTTCAGCGATATCTTTTTGGTGCGCATTCCAGCGCACTGTAAACAGGGTGTCGTGATAAATGAAAGGTCGTCATCGCTGGCGGCCTTTTCTGTTTCTGCCCTGCCTGCACGTTATCTAATACGCCTCCTTTCTCTCAATCTCGCTACACATGCGCCGCAACGCTGGTGATTAGCGATGCCGCCAACTAAAATCATGCAAAACCTTTTAACAGGAGCGAGCCATGCGCTGGCAAGGTCGTCGTGAAAGCGACAATGTAGAAGATCGTCGCAATGATTCACCCGGATTGGGCGGCGGCGGTCGGCAAATCCGCATTCCGCGCGGCAAGGGCGGTATCATTCTGCTGATTGTGGTGGCCGTGGCGGGTTATTACGGTTACGACCTCACCGCGTTGCTGGAGGGGGGAACTCCGGTGACGCAACAGCAGCAGCGCCCGGTGAACTCTGCGCAGGATAATGAGGATGCCAAATTCACTAAGGTGATTCTCGCCACCACCGAAGAGACCTGGGGCACGCTGTTCCAGAAAATGGGAAAACAGTATGTGCCACCTAAGCTGGTGATGTACCGCAACTACACCTCAACCAGCTGCGGCACTGGCCAGTCGGCGATGGGGCCGTTTTACTGCCCGGCGGATCAAACTGTCTACATCGATCTGTCGTTTTACGATGATATGAAAACCAAGCTAGGTGCGGGCGGTGACTTTGCGCAGGGCTATGTGATTGCTCATGAAGTCGGCCATCACATCCAGAAGCTGCTGGGCATCGAGCCTAAAGTGCGCCAGATGCAGCAGGGTGCCACTCAGGCACAGGCCAATCAGCTGTCGGTGAAAATGGAGTTGCAGGCAGACTGCTTTGCCGGCGTGTGGGGCCATTATGTGCAGCAGCAAAATATGCTGGAAGTGGGCGACCTTAAGAAAGCGCTGGATACCGCAGAAGCGATTGGTGATGACCGACTACAGCAGAAAAGCCAGGGCCGCGTGGTGCCGGATAGCTTCACGCACGGTACTTCACAACAGCGCTATACCTGGTTTAAACGCGGTTTTGACAGCGGAAATCCGGGCGACTGCAACACCTTCGCCGCCAACTGATGTCGTTAGTTGATATCACCGCCGTGATGCAGCGAGCGGGCATTCGTCGCTTGTGTGTGATCGCCGGTGAAGCTGACTGGGCGCTGCAACAGGCCGTTGAGTGGCGTGCGGCGCTGCCCGGCGACTGGCTCACGCTGAGCGACAGCGATGATTTCCCCCAACGCGTGGCGCCCGCCGCCCTGCGCACGCTGCTGGGGCGTGAATTCCAGCATGCGATTTTCGATGCGCGCAGCGGTTTCCATGCGGAGGCGTTAGCGGCGTTGGCGGGCACGTTGCGTGCGGGAAGCTGGTTATTGTTACTGACGCCGCCGTGGCAAGAGTGGGCCACGCAACCGGACTGCGACAGCCTGCGTTGGGCCGATGTCGCCGAACCCATCGCCACGCCTCATTTTATCCACCATCTGCAGCGGTTGATTGAGCAGGATCCGCAGGTCATGTTGCAGCACCAGCACCAGCCTGCGCGTGCACCTGCGTTGCTGGACCTACCCGATTGGCAATGCCAGGCACCGCAGCAGCAGGCGCGGATCCTGCAACGGTTGCTGTCGATGCCCTCTGGTGTGGCGGTGATCACCGCCGCGCGCGGACGGGGCAAATCGGCGCTGGCCGGGATGCTGGCGCAACAGAATCAGCACTGCCTGGTGACGGCACCGGCCAAAGTTTCCACTGACGTGCTGGCGTCGTTTGCCGGTGAACATTTTCATTTTATGGCTCCGGATGCCATTCTCGCTTCAACCGCTGAGCGGTCAGCGCAATGGTTGATTGTTGATGAAGCAGCTGCGATTCCAGCGCCGTTGTTACAACAACTGATTCAGCGTTTTCCTCGCGTGTTGATGATCACCACCGTGCAGGGTTACGAAGGCACCGGGCGTGGTTTTATGCTGCGTTTCTGCGCCACCTTGCCGCAGGTGCAACATTTCCAGCTCGATGAACCCTTGCGTTGGTCAGCGCACGATCCGCTGGAACAGTGGCTAAGCCAGGCGCTGCTGTTTGAGGATGCCGCTGAAAGCGAATTTAACGGTGAGATCTCTGTTTTTCCGGCTAAACCAGAGCAAGGGGCACTGGAAGCGGGCTATCGTCTGCTGGCGAGCGCCCACTATCGCACTTCTCCAATTGACCTGCGGCGCATGCTGGATGCCCCCGGCATGCGCTTCTGGCTGGCAGGAACGCCAGAAAATATTGTCGGCGCACTGTGGCTGGTGGAAGAGGGTGGGTTAGACAAGCCGCTGGCTGATGCCGTCTGGGCGGGGTTGCGCCGTCCGCGCGGCAATCTGGTCGCACAGTCACTGGCAGCCCATGCGGGATTTGCAGAAGCCGCTACCTTGCGATCGCAGCGTATCAGCCGCATTGCCGTGTTAGCCGCACAACGCCAGCGCGGTATTGGCAGCGCGTTGGTGGCCATGGCACATCAGCAGGCGGAAGGATGCGATTTCCTTTCGGTGAGTTTTGGCTATACCGAATCGCTGTGGCAGTTCTGGCAGCGCTGTGGATTTACTCTGGTACGCATTGGCTCACAGCGTGAAGCCAGCAGTGGCTGCTATGCGGCGATGGCGATACGTGCCTTAACGCCCGCCGGAGAAAAGTTACAGCAGCAAGCGGCACAGCGATTTTCGCGTGACGCGGTGTGGTTGCGTGACATTATTGATCTTCCTTTCGAGACCACCGAGCACCCGCAGACACTCAATGATGATGACTGGCCGCTACTGGCAGGATTCGCCTGGGCGCAGCGGCCGTATGAGGCGAGTTATGCCGCGTTGCAACGCCTGGTGCGCGCATCACCACAACCGATACTCGAAGCCATCCTTGTGCAAAAACAACCGCTGAGTGCCGCAACACAGCAAGCGGGTCTCAGTGGTCGTAAAGCCCTGATACAACGCTTACGCCTGGAGACGGCGGAGGCGTTGATTCAGTGCGATACCCGCCAGGCGGAACAGTGGCGACAGCAGTTGGCATCGTTGCAATAAATCTATTATCTCGTTCAAATTTTCCCAATATCACTCTCGCCTGAGCGGCGTATAGTGATTTGAGGAGGATCTTATGGCACTACGATATGTAATTGTTCAGCAACCGACGCACGCTGCGCAGCTGTTTTTGCTCTATCACGGCGTGAATGACAATCCTGATTCGATGGCGCAAATCGGCAACTGGTTCGCGAAAGCGTTTCCGGAAGCGCAGGTGGTGGTGGTGGGTGCACCTTACCCTGGCAGCGTACCGCAGGGCCGCCAATGGTATGCGGATATTCCCACGCATGACCGATCAGAACAGCAGGGCGTCAATGCGGTGATGCCGATGTTTGTCGAATCGGTGCGCCATTGGCAACAGGCATCGGGTGTTCGGCCGGAGGCCACCGCACTGGTAGGCTTCTCTCAGGGCGGCACCATGGTGCTGGAAGGCGTCAAAGCCCATGCGGATCTGGCAGGACGCGCGATTGTGTTCAGCGGCCGCTACAGCACGCTGCCGGAGCGCGTCAGCTCTCGCAATACCATCCATCTGATCCACGGCGATTATGATGATCAGATTCCGCTGGAACATGCTGAAGCCGCTATGCAGCGCTTAACGGCGCTGGGCGGTGATGTGACACTCGATGTGGTGGACGATTTGCCGCACGCGATTGACGATCGCAGCATGGAACTGGCGTTGAATCACCTGCGTTATACCATCCCGCGTCGCTACTTCGACGAGGCGCTGAGCGGCGCTAAACCGGGTGATGATGATGTGGTGATGATGATGTGATAGCGAACCAGAGTCGTTTTAACGTAACGGCGAGATGAATCGCGCATTTTTGTAGCCTATTCGCTATCCGATGCGCGGCGCATCACGCCGCTACGTTTACAGGGAGGAGATTAACCGCAATTATTTTTTCTTCGGCCAGTCGTCGTCATCATCCCATTTATCGTTAAAGTCGCGATGCGGTGGTAAATCCGGTTTGTTATCCATAAACTTTTTGTGATCGATACGTTTTAAGTCTTTATAAACGTTCATTAAAATACCGACCATCAACAGGATCACTAAGATCCACCAGTACTCTTTAAAGAATTCCATCCCATTGCTCCTTTAGCGTGCTTACTTAAGCGATCAGCTGTTCCATGATGCGCTGGTACATACGACTCAGCATCTGCAAATCTGACGCTTTCACGCACTCATTGATTTTATGAATGGTGGCATTCACCGGGCCCAGTTCCACAACCTGCGCACCCATCCGCGCGATAAAGCGTCCGTCTGAGGTGCCGCCTGTGGTCAGTAACTGTGGCTTAATTTCATTATAGTGCGCGACAGCATTTACCACGGCATCAACCAGTTTGCCGCGTGAGGTCAGGAACGGCTGACCGGAAACATTCCACTCCAGCGTGTAACGCAACTGATGGCGATCCAGCAGGGCGGCTACGCGCTCTTTGATCATTTGATCGGTGAGTTCGGTGCTGAACCGGAAGTTGAACTGCACGAAAAATTCACCGGGGATCACGTTATTGCTGCCGGTGCCGGCCTGCACGTTGGCAATCTGCATGCTGGTGGGCGGGAAGAATTCGTTGCCCTGATCCCATTCGGTGGCCACCAGCTCATTCAGGGCTGGCATCGCGCGGTGCACCGGGTTATCGGCCAGATGCGGATAAGCCACGTGTCCCTGTACGCCGTGGATCGTCAGATTGGCGGTCATCGAACCGCGACGACCGTTTTTCACCACATCGCCAACGATTTCGGTACTGGAAGGCTCGCCCACCAGGCAATAATCCATGCGCTCGTTGCGCGCCATCAGACGTTCTACCACTTTGACCGTGCCGTTAACGGCGCTGGCTTCTTCATCGGAAGTGATTAGGAAAGCCAGACGCCTTTTGTGCTGCGGATTAGCGGCGACAAATCGTTCAGCGGCCACCACCATCGCCGCCAGCGAGCCTTTCATGTCTGCGGCACCACGGCCAAACAGCATGCCATCACGAATTGAAGGCTCAAACGGCGGACTGATCCAGCGGTTGGCATCACCCGGCGGCACCACATCGGTGTGACCGGCAAACGCCAGGGTTTCGCCCTGACCACGCGTGGCCCAGAAGTTCAGCGTATCGCCGATGTGCATCTGTTCGACCGTAAAGCCAATCGCTTCCAGACGCGCCACCAACAGCGCCTGACAACCGGCATCATCCGGACTCAGTGACGGGCGACGAATAAGCTGCTGAGCCAGCTCAATGACCGGACAGAACATGTTATGACTTCTCCTGGATAAACGCGTGATAAAGGGAATCTTTGAAACCGACCAGCAAGTCACCGTTAGGGGCAGACAATACCGGACGTTTGATAATGGCAGGCTGGGCGAGCATCACTGCTTTCGCACTGGCCGCATCGGTGACGGCTGCACGCTCCGCTTCTGGCAGGTTGCGCCAGGTGGTGCCGCGCGTGTTCAGCAGCACTTCATAGCCAAGCTGATCGATAAACGATTGCAGCAGCGCGTCATCGATGCCCTCCACGCGATAATCGTGAAAACGATAGTCGGTGCCGGATTCTGCTAAATAGTTGCGTGCTTTTTTTATGGTGTCGCAATTTTTAATTCCGTACATCACCCACTGCGCTGTCATCGCCTGTTCCCATCCTGTGAAAAATAAAGCGCGAGTTTACCATAGCGCTTTCATGGCAGTGACCCTCACGGCTGCGGGCACAGCGATTTATTTGTTTTTTCATGATTATTTTGGCGTTATCAAAGTTACTTATTAGATCCAGTAAACGTTTTCATTAACGTCATAAATAGTCGCCAGCGGCATCATCAGGATGCTAAGAATTATCCTAATCTGGCAAAAGCGACTTTTGATAACATCAGTGATTTTTTCCATTGGTGATAACGAGTTGCTGAAATGTGCGTCAGTACGCAATTTCGGCAAAATGACGCTTTTGTGCGCTTTTACCGATGGTGACAAGTGGTGGAAACGTATTCACCTGTAGAAAAAAACGGCGTAGAATCACCCCTACAATAAGAGAGGGTACGATGGTCGACACCGAAATGGGAAACTGGAAAGAATTCATCGAAGCGATGTTACGCACTAAGTAATACGCGAAGAGAAAAGCAGGGCATTCCCAACTTGCTGTAATTCTAACCACACAAAGCAATAAAGCCGCTATGTCTCCGTAGCGGCTTTTTTTATGACTCAGGTTTTAATCGTGCGGCTTGTCTTTCAATGGGAAGCGACGACGCACCAGCACAAAGAACAACGGCACAAAGAAGATTGCAAGCACGGTTGCGGATATCATGCCGCCCATGACGCCCGTTCCGACCGCATGCTGGCTGCCGGAACCCGCCCCGCTGCTGATCGCCATCGGCAGCACGCCGAAGATAAAGGCCAGCGATGTCATCAAAATCGGGCGCAGACGCTGACGTGAAGCCTCCAGCGTAGCTTCCATCAGCTCGCGTCCTTTACTGTTGATCTCATTGGCAAATTCCACGATCAGGATGGCGTTCTTCGCTGACAAACCAATCACGGTAAGCAAGCCAACCTGGAAGTAAACGTCGTTCTCGAGTCCGCGCATCCAGGTTGCCACCAGTGCACCCACCACGCCGAGCGGCACCACCAGCATTACGGAGAATGGAATCGACCAGCTCTCATACAGCGCGGCCAGACACAGGAATACCACCAGTAGCGAAATCGCATACAGCGCAGGCGCCTGTGAACCGGAGAGACGTTCCTGATAAGAGGCTCCGGTCCACTGGAAGCCGACGCCTAACGGCAGTTGCCCCACCAGTTTCTCCATCACATCCATCGCGGTACCGCTACTGACGCCATTGGCTGCCTCTCCGACAATCTCCAGTGAAGAGTAACCATTGTAGCGTTCCAGACGCGGTGAACCGGTCTCCCAACGGCTGGTGGCGAAGGCAGAGAAGGGCACCATTGTGCCGCTGCTGTTGCGTACGTACCACTTATTGATATCTCCCGGCAGCATGCGGAACTCCGCACCGGCCTGCACATACACTTTCTTCACGCGCCCACGATCGAGGAAGTCATTTACATAGGTTGAACCCCATGCGGTGGTCAGCGTGTCATTGATGGTATCAAGCGATACGCCGAGCGCCTGCGCTTTGCGCTGATCGACATCGATCTGCAATTGCGGGCTGTCATCCAGACCGTTATGACGTACGCGAGATAAAGCCGGATTGCTGTCAGCCAGCTCCAGCAATTTGTCTCGCATCGCCATCAACTGCGTATGGCCGACACCGCCGTGATCCTGCAGCTCCATATCGAATCCGGAAGAACTGCCCATGCCGGTGATGGCCGGTGGGCTGCTGGCGATGACGCGGCCTTCTTTTATCTTATGGAAGGCTTTGGTGGCGCGGTCGATGATAGCGAACGAGGTACGATCGCTGCCTGGACGCTCTTCCCAGTTTTTCAGGCGCACAAACAGGCGCGCCACGTTTTGGCCGTTACCACCAGGACCGGCGCCGATGGTTGAGAACACCGATAGCACGTTGTCTTTTTCGGCGGTCATGTAATAGTTTTCGACCTTCGCCACCACATTGGAGGTTTGCTCTAGCGTCGCGCCCGGCGGCAACTGCACCTGCGTCAGGAATACACCACGGTCTTCCAGCGGCAGGAACGAGGTCGGCAGCTTGATAAACAGAAACGCCATCACGCCGATGATGCCGAGATAGAGCACCAGCCAGCGCCCACCCTTCATCAAAATACGTGCGACACCGCGTTCATAGCGTTCCGCGCTGGCGTTGAAGGTGCGGTTAAACCAGCCAAAGAAGCCGCGACGTCCATGATGGTGGCCTTGTTCCAATGGCTTCAGCAGCGTCGAACACAGGGCTGGCGTCAAAATCATCGCGACCAGCACCGACAACACCATCGCCGATACAATGGTGATAGAGAACTGACGATAAATAGCGCCCACGGTGCCGCCGAAGAAGGCCATCGGCACGAATACCGCCGACAGCACCAGTGCAATGCCGACCAGCGCGCCCTGAATCTGGCCCATCGATTTTCGCGTGGCGGCGCGCGGTGAAAGTCCTTCTTCACTCATGATGCGCTCAACGTTCTCCACCACCACGATGGCATCATCCACCAGCAGGCCGATGGCAAGCACCATCGCGAACATGGTGAGCGTGTTGATACTGAACCCGCAGGCATACAGCACGGTGAAGGTGCCGAGCAGCACCACCGGCACGGCAATGGTCGGAATCAGCGTGGCACGGAAGTTCTGCAGGAACAGATACATTACCAGGAACACCAGCAGAATTGCTTCCAGCAGCGTTTTCACCACATCGGTGATCGAGGCTTTTACGAACGGCGTAGTTTCATAAGCCACTTTGGCTTCCAGCCCGTGCGGGAAGTAACGCGATAGCTCTTCCACGCGCGCGCGCACCAGCTTATCGGTGTTCATTTCGTTAGCGCCGGACGCCAGCTTAATGCCAAGACCGGAAGCCGCCTGGCCATTGTACCGGCTGAGGAAGTCGTATTTTTCCGCCCCCATCGCCACATCAGCCACATCGCCCAGCGTCACTACCGAACCATCACTGTTGTTTTTCAGCGTGATGGCTTTGAACTGCTCTGGCGTCTGCAACATGGACTGTGCATTGACAGTGGCATTCAGCGCTTGTTTATCCACAGACGGCAAGCCACCAACCTGACCCACGGCCACCTGTGTGTTCTGCGATTCAATCGCCTTCACCACGTCATCGGTAGTGAGCGCATAGGCAATCAGCTTGTTGGGATCGAGCCAGATACGCATCGCATATTGCGAACCGTAGGCATCCACCTGACCCACACCATCGATGCGGCTCAGCGGATCCTGAATGTTACTGGCGACATAATCTGAAATATCCTGTTTGTCCATACTTCCGTCGGTAGAGACAAACGCAATCATCAGGATATTGCTGTCACCGGTTTTATTCACCGTGACGCCCTGAGATTGAACGGCGGCGGGTAATTTACGCAGTGCGGTTTGCAGCTGGTTTTGTACCTGCTGACGGGCTTCATCAGGATTGGTGCCAGCGGTAAAGGTGAGGGTGATTTGCGCCTGACCGGTATTACTGCTGTTGGAGGACATATACATCAGATTATCGATGCCGGTCATGTTCTGTTCGATAACCTGGGTAACGGTGTTCTCCAGCGTTTCTGCAGAGGCACCGGGATAGTTGGCAGTAATACGCACGTTAGGCGGTGCGAGATCGGGATACTGCTCAATGGGCAGGGAGATGATCGCTAGTGTGCCGCAAAGACAAAGCAAAATAGCCAAAACCCAGGCAAAAATGGGGCGGTCGATAAAAAAATTCGACATGGAACCGACACTCCTCAGCTGCGTATTTTTTACTTTTATTATGTAAAACGTGAAGCGCAGTTGGCTTCACGTCGGCGGAGTGCAAGGTGCTATCCCGAAAACTCCTGCTGCTGCCTACTGTACGCGGCGCAAATTAGAGAATCGTGGATAAATTATGGAGAAAGTGTAAATGTGGTGCTGGTTTTCTGTGCGCTGCTACACATTGCGGCTCTCTAGCCACAGCACGGTGGCGGCGACGCGCGAACGGACATCCAGTTTACGCAGCAGATTGCGGATGTGCACTTTTACCGTTTCTTCGGAAATATGCAAGGTGGCGGCAATCTCTTTATTGGATAACCCACGCGCCACTTCCTGCAACACATCCAGTTCACGCTCGGTGAGTTGTTTGAAAGGATTGGCGCTCGGCTGGCGCGTTGCCAGATATTCTGCCACCACTTCACTAAACACATTCTCACCCAATGCACCGCGCATCACCTGCGCCAGCAATAATTCCGGCTCGCTGTCTTTCAGCAAATAGCCATCAGCACCGGCATCGACCATGGCGTATATATCATTGCGCGCGTCGGAAACGGTCAGTACCAAAATGCGCGCAGCGATCCCTTCATGGCGCAGGGCTTTCAGGGTATCTAAACCCGACATCCCTTTCATGTTCAGATCGAGCAATATCACATCGGGCGACAGGCGACGCGCCTCAGCCAGCGCTTCAGTGCCGTTGTTGGCTTCGGCCACCACTTCCAGACGCGGTTCCAGTGCCAGCAGTTGGCGAATACCACGACGCATCAGCGGATGATCGTCCACGATCATAATAGTCAGGGAAGGGGATGCCATAAATTCTCCAGTCAAAGTCCATTCAACATAAGTGTATCGCGTTAAGCCAGCCGGTGTGCCGGGCGTGGTGGGAAACGCAGCGTAACGCGCGTTCCACGCGTCTGCGGGGTAATCAGTAAGCTGCCGGAAAGCCGGGCAGCGCGCTCCGCCATAATTGTCAGGCCGTAATGGCCCGGTGGCTCTTCAAGGCTGCGGATGCCGCAACCGTCATCTTCAATCGTCAGCAAATGGAATGCGTCTTCATCGCGCTGATAAAAAATATGGATTTTCTGCGCCTGCGCGTGGCGAATAGCGTTCAGCAGCGCTTCGCGCGCAATTTGCAGCACATGCACCTGCTGTTGAGCATCCAGCGTTTGCAGGCCCGATTGATAATCGAAGGTGATCACGGCCTGCGATTGTTCCTGTAGCGGGGCAATCATTGCCTGCATCGCCTGTACTAAATCTGCCTGTTCGATGGTCAGACGGAAGGTGGTGAGCAACTCGCGTAGCTGCTGATAGGCCTCGGCCAGGGCGCGATCAAACTCGGCAATAATCGATTGTGCCTGAGGCTGAGTATTATCGACATTGCGGCGCAGCAACGTGAGCTGGATGCGCAGGAAAGAGAGCGACTGCGCCAGCGAATCATGCAGTTCACGCGCGATGGTGGATCGCTCTTCTATTAATAGCATCTGCTGGTACTGTTTTTGCGTCTGCCAAATCCATAACGAACGCGCCAGCATGTTGGCCAGGCTTTGCATCAGTTCATCGGCAGGTGGCGCTCGTCGCGTTTGCCAGCACAGTTCGCCGAGTAACTGATCTTCTTGCTGCAACGGCAAACGCTGCCATTCGAGATCGTCTTCCGCCACGCCCGTCTGAAAATCAATGCCGTCGCTGGTGATGCTCAATAGGGTCAACGCTTCACGACGTTGAACCAGCCGCAGCAATCCCTGGAACAACTCCGGATTAAGTGGGCTGCTGGTGAGGACCTGCGAGCATTCATAGAGTAATTTCAGCGTGCGGTTGGCTTGCGTCAGGTCTTCCGTTTTATTGCGCACCGCCAGCTCAAGCAGGCGATAGTGCGAGTGCAGCCGTTCGGCCATGGTGGTAAAGGCTTGAGCTAACACGCCGAGTTCTGTGGGTTGGGAAACCGATAACGGCGGAAAGCTGAAATTCGCCTGCTCAACGTATTGGCTGGCCGTGACCAGTGAATCCAGCGGGCGCACCACGTTGCGACGAATAAAGCGGATGGTCCATAGCGCCAGCGCCACAATCGCCAGGACACCAAACAGGCTGCTGGCCGCCACCAGATGCATTTTCAGTTCGGCGTAATGTTGGAGTGCCAGCACAAAGCGGTCAATCTCACTCACGTAACTGGCAACGCGTTGCTGATAGATCTGCGCGCGTTCGGGTTGCAGCGTTTGCTGCAACTGCGGCCAGCTGTCGCGCAGATAGCGATAGCGGCTGGCCACTTCCTTCGGCACCCACGGGCGTTCCAGATGCCGCAAAGCCGGCGAGCTGAGAGTTTGCTGATAGATCTTAATATGCTGCACTAACAGCTGCGGATCACGCGTGGTATCCCAGGCGAGACGATAAATTTGCATGCGCAATGAACCGGCGACATTCACCGCTTCGGCATCACGTAAACTGCTGGAGAGCGTTAACAGCGCCAGGCCGGTGGTAAGTAGCGATAACAACACAATCGCGCTCAGGGCACGGGCTATGGTGCGGGTAACAGGACGTTTCACTATCACAATAAAACCCTTATAAGAACATGGGATTATAAGGCAGCGTCAGACAGACAGCGAGCCTGAATCGTCACATCAGGTTACTTTTAGCAGAGAAGTACACTTCTCTTTACCTTTCCCTGGATTGCATATCGTTAGCTGGCGAATTATTGAACGGCTTTACCGCCTGCTGTGCCTGCTTTTCATTACATCGCTGATAATTTGCAGCGTAATCACTTTTATAAACGGACGACAACAGGAGCAAATGATGAAGAAACCCATTGCCATTCTGACTGCTGCACTGCTTGCCACCGCAAGTTTCACGGCCTTTGCCGCGCAACCTTTAAGTGCTGAGCAGGCGGAAAACCTGCAAAGCAGCGGTACCGTTTCTATCAGCGGTGTTCGCGGTTCCATCGATGATGCAACACGTCAGCTTTCGCAGAAAGCGGAAGATAGGGGCGCCAGCCATTACCGTGTCATTGGCGTACAAAACCCAGGCGACTCCAGCCTGTGGAGCGGTACCGCAGAGATTTATCGTTAATACCCCCCCGCAATACCTCCCTGTAGCCACCCCTTTACCGGCCATTCACTGGCCGGTTTTTTTGTGCACCGCGACCGATTCTTACAATTCAACTTGTGCAACCAAACGGTATTTTTTGCTTCGTTCATGCAGAACGGGTAGGATTCATCGCCGTAAATTCCCGGCTCACCGCGCGACATCGTTCCGCCGTATCGGTAGCGGGTTTTACCCCATTTCGCACCGCCGCACGCAAACGATTGGTTAGGCGATGATTGATGGTCAGGACAAACAGGAAAGCTATGAATTCAACTAAAAAAACCGCAGCCGAACAACGCGCTGCGAAAAGACGCTGGCTCAATTCCCACGACAGCGGTTACCACAAAGCAATGGGTAACCGTCAGGTACAAATGATCGCCATTGGCGGTGCCATCGGTACCGGCCTGTTCCTTGGTGCAGGCGCGCGCTTGCAGATGGCTGGTCCTGCTCTGGCACTGGTTTATCTGGTGTGCGGTATCTTCTCCTTCTTTATCCTTCGTGCGTTGGGCGAACTGGTATTACACCGCCCATCAAGCGGCAGCTTTGTTTCTTATGCACGCGAATTCCTCGGGGAAAAAGCGTCATACGTGGCAGGCTGGATGTACTTCGTTAACTGGGCGATGACCGGTATCGTGGATATCACCGCGGTCGCGCTCTACATGCACTACTGGGGCGCGTTTGGTGATGTGCCGCAGTGGGTGTTTGCTCTCGGCGCACTGGCGATTGTCGGTACCATGAACATGATCGGCGTGAAGTGGTTCGCCGAAATGGAATTCTGGTTCGCATTGGTGAAAGTGCTGGCGATCGTGGTGTTCCTGATTGTCGGTGTGGTGTTCCTCGGCAGTGGTAAACCGCTGGACGGCAATACCACCGGCTTCCATCTGATCACCGACAACGGCGGCTTCTTCCCGCACGGCTTGCTACCCGCGCTGGTGCTGGTGCAAGGGGTGGTATTTGCTTTCGCCTCGATTGAGCTGGTGGGCACCGCGGCCGGGGAGTGTAAAGACCCGAAAACCATGCTGCCAAAAGCCATCAACAGCGTGATCTGGCGTATTGGTCTGTTCTACGTCGGTTCGGTGGTGCTGCTGGTACTGCTGCTGCCGTGGAACGCCTATCAGGCAGGGCAGAGTCCGTTTGTGACCTTCTTCTCCAAACTGGGCGTGCCTTACATTGGGAGCGTGATGAACATCGTGGTGCTGAGTGCGGCGTTGTCGAGCCTGAACTCAGGTTTGTACTCCACCGGTCGTATTCTGCGTTCCATGTCGATGGGCGGTTCTGCACCACAGTTCATGTCGAAGATGAGCAAACAGCAGGTGCCGTTCGCCGGTATCCTCGTTACCATCGCGGTGTACGTGGTCGGTGTGGTACTCAACTACTATGTGCCTTCTCAGGTGTTTGAGATCGTACTGAACGTGGCCTCACTGGGCATCATCTCTTCGTGGGGCTTTATCGTGGTGTGCCAGATGCGTCTGCGCAAAGCGATTAAAGAAGGTAAAGCGGAAGACGTCGGCTTCAAGCTGCCGTGGGCACCGTTCACCTCATGGTTAACGCTGCTGTTCCTGGTAAGTGTGCTGGTGTTGATGGCGTTTGATTATCCAAACGGTACCTACACTATTGCGTCCATCCCGCTGATTGCCGTGGTACTGGTGCTGGGCTGGTTCGGCGTGCGCAAACGCGTGCATGCCGAAGCCATGAAAGAGCACGACCATCATCATGACGATCAGGATGATGGGGCAGCTAAGCTGGCGGAAGATAGCTCGCGTTAATCGCAGCCATTCTCATCAACGGGGGCCTTTTGGCCCCCGTTTTCATTTCAATTGTCCTTCCCTTGATCCCACATCGGGATATACACCTTTCGGGTGATATAGCCCTGCAAAACATCAGGGTATTTTACGCCTCATCTCAAGCTGGCTAAACGAGGTGAGCGCATGACGCACTCCATTCTCCCTGAAAGCAGTTGGCACGTATGCGGTCTGGTCATCCAGGCGCGTTCCCACGCCATCCCGGCAGTAAAGCAGGCATTGCTGTTGCTTTCTGATTGCGAAATCGCCGCCGAAGACAGCGCACGCGGCACGCTGGCCGTGACCTTAGGTGCCGCTGACAGTCGCGCCTTGCTGAATAACATCGAAGCCACCCGCAATATCCCGCATGTATTGGCCGTTTCTCTGGTGTATCACCAGCAAGACGAAACGGAATATCGTCACAAGGAAGCATCATGAAAGTCAGTCGTCGAGAATTTATGAAGGCCAATGCGGCCGCAGCGGCGGCAGTGGCCGCAGGACTTACGATTCCCAGCGTCACCAAAGCCGTGACCGCACTGGGCGCCCCGATCCGCTGGGAAAAGGCGCCGTGTCGTTTTTGTGGCACCGGGTGTGGTGTGCTGGTGGGCACCCAGGAGGGACGCGTGGTGGCCTCACAGGGCGATCCGCAGGCGGAAGTGAACCGTGGGCTGAACTGTATCAAAGGCTATTTCCTGCCCAAGATCATGTACGGAAAAGACCGCCTGACGCAGCCGTTGCTGCGCATGACCGATGGCCACTACGACAAAGAAGGCGAGTTTACCCCGGTGAGCTGGGATCAGGCCTTCGACATCATGGAACAGAAGTTCAAAGCGGCGCTAAAAGCCAACGGGCCTGAATCCATCGGCATGTTCGGTTCCGGTCAATGGACGGTATGGGAAGGGTATGCCGCCTCTAAATTGATGAAAGCCGGTTTCCGCACCAATAACCTCGATCCTAATGCGCGTCACTGCATGGCCTCGGCCGTGGTGGGCTTTATGCGCACTTTCGGCATGGATGAGCCGATGGGCTGCTACGATGACATCGAAGTGGCCGATGCCTTTGTGCTGTGGGGCTCGAACATGGCCGAGATGCATCCGATTCTCTGGTCACGTCTGACCGCCCGTCGCCTGAGCGATGACAACGTTAAAGTCGCCGTGCTCTCTACCTACCGTCATCGCAGTTTTGAACTGGCCGATAACGGCATGGTGTTTACGCCGCAAAGCGATTTGGCGATTCTTAACTTCATCGCCAACTACATCATTCAGAACAACAAAGTCGATAAAGCTTTCCTGCAGAATCACGTCACGCTGCGTAAAGGCGACACGGATATTGGTTATGGATTACGCCCGAGCGATCCGCGTCAGGCCTCGGCGAAAAACCCGGATAGCGGCGAATCCACGCCGATTAGCTTCGACGAGTACGCCAAATTCGTTGCCGAATACACGGTAGAGAAAGCCAGTGAGATGAGTGGCGTAGAGCAGGATCAGCTGATTGCGCTGGCCGAACTCTATGCCGACCCGAACATCAACGTGGTCTCCTACTGGACCATGGGCTTCAATCAGCACACGCGCGGCGTGTGGGCCAATAACCTGTGCTACAACATCCATCTGCTGACCGGCAAAATCTCGCGCCCCGGCACCGGTCCCTTCTCGCTCACTGGCCAGCCTTCTGCCTGTGGCACGGCACGTGAAGTCGGCACCTTCTCGCATCGCCTGCCCGCAGACATGGTGGTGAATAACGATAAGCACCGTGCGACGGCTGAAAAACTGTGGAAGCTACCGCAGGGCACCATTCCCGCCAAAATCGGCCTGCATGCGGTCGCACAGGATCGCGCGCTGAAAGACGGCAAGCTGAATGCGTACTGGGTGATGTGTAACAACAACATGCAGGCGGGTCCGAACCTGACCCAGGAGCGCATGCCAGGCTGGCGTGATGCACGCAACTTTATCGTGGTGTCCGATCCTTATCCCACCGTCAGTGCTTTGTGTGCGGACTTAATCCTGCCGACGGCGATGTGGGTGGAGAAAGAGGGCGCTTACGGCAACGCCGAGCGTCGTACCCAGTTCTGGCATCAACAGGTGAAAGCGCCGGGCGAAGCCAAATCGGATCTGTGGCAGATGGTGAATTTCGCTAAGCGTTTCCGCGTAACCGAAGTGTGGCCGGAAGCATTGATCGCCCAACAGCCGGCGCTGCGGGATAAAACCTTGTATGACGTGCTGTACGCCAACGGCCAGGTTAATCAATTCCCGTTGAGCGAAGTGGCCGACGATCGACTGAACGACGAGGCGCGCGACTTCGGCTTCTACATCCAAAAAGGCCTGTTTGAAGAGTACGCCAGCTTTGGTCGCGGACACGGTCACGATCTGGCGCCATTCGATGCCTATCATGAAGCGCGCGGATTGCGCTGGCCGGTGGTGAATGGCAAAGAGACACGCTGGCGCTATCGCGAAGGCTTTGACAGCTATGTCAAAGCGGGCGAGGGCGTACGGTTCTATGGCAAACCAGATGGCAAAGCCACCATTTTTGCCCTGCCGTATGAGCCACCTGCTGAAGCGCCAGACGCCGAGTACGATCTGTGGTTCTGCACTGGCCGCGTGCTGGAACACTGGCACACCGGCACCATGACGCGTCGCGTGCCGGAGCTGCATCGCGCCGTGCCGCAGGCGCTGCTGTATATCCATCCGCTGGATGCCAAAGATCGTGGTTTCCGCCGTGGCGAGAAGGTGCGCGTGATGTCACGTCGGGGGGAAACCGTGGCGACTGTCGAAACGCGCGGACGTAATCAACCGCCAAAAGGGCTGGTGTTTATGCCGTTCTTTGATGCTGGCGTGCTGGCCAACAACGTCACGCTGGATGCCACCGATCCGCTATCGAAGCAGACCGATTACAAAAAATGCGCCGTTAAGCTGGTCAAAATTTAAGGCAGGATGCAATGAAACCCTTATTTACTCTTATCACCGTTGCCGCCCTGACGCTGGGCGGCGTGGTTTACGCGGGTCATGGCGTGGATCTCACGCAATCCCCGGAAGTCACGGCCACGCAGCAGGGCACGATCCATCAGCCGAAAGAGCAGAGCCGCAAACCGCTGAACTACGTGAATCAGCCACCGGTGATCCCGCATAGCGTCGATGGCTATCAGGTGACGAAAAACGTCAACCGCTGCCTGCAGTGCCACGGCACGCAAAGTTACCTGACCACCGGTGCGCCGCGCGTCAGCCCAACACACTTTACCGATCGCGATGGCCTGGTGAGCAGCACGGTATCGCCGCGTCGCTACTTCTGCTTGCAGTGCCACGTCCCGCAGACCGATGCCAAACCGGTGGTGGAGAACACCTTTAAACCGGCCAATGGCTTTGGGCAGTGAGGTTATTAATGAAAGAAAGATTATTACGCATCTGGCGCTGGTGGCGACGACCCAGCCGCTTAGCACTCGGCACGCTGCTGATTTTGGGTTTTGCCGGTGGGATTATTTTCTGGGGCGGTTTTAATACCGCAATGGAGATGACCAACCGCGAGCAGTTCTGCATTGGCTGCCATGAGATGCGCAACAACGTGTATCAGGAGTACATGCAGACGGTGCATTACAACAACCGCAGCGGCGTGCGTGCCACTTGTCCGGATTGCCATGTGCCGCACGAATGGGGCCCGAAAATGCTGCGCAAATTGCAAGCCAGCAAAGAGGTGTACGCGAAGGTGTTCGGCCTGATTGATACGCCGCAAAAGTTTGAAGAGACACGTATCGAGCTGGCTCAGAACGAGTGGCGCAGGATGAAGAACAATAACTCGCAGGAGTGCCGAAACTGCCACAACTTCGAGTATATGGATTTCACCGCGCAGAAGACGGTGGCAGCAAAAATGCACAGCAAAGCGGTGGAGGATGGGCAAACCTGTATTGATTGCCACAAAGGGATTGCGCACCACCTGCCGGATATGAGCGAGCAGAAGAACGGTTTTTGACGCTCCAGTCAGCCCGGTGGTCAGGAACGAACCGGGCAACTGGGTAACAGGTTAACCGGACACACAGGTCATTGTCATTGATGCGGACTCGGTCAGCGACTCCGCATTAAATGGCAGGGTCGCCATGGAGGGAGAGCCGTCTGTGAATGCCGGGTCTCCACAACACTCTGTATCCGGTTCGCCAATGCAATTCAGATAGTTTTCCCCGCCGCTAGCGCCTATTATCTCAGGCTCCCTCATTAAGCGGTGGAGCGGCCATGTCGTTAAAGATCAACATCATTAAAGATAAGTTACTGTCAGATAATTACTTTATCCTGCGTAACTTCACCTACGAACTGACCCGTAGCAACGGCGAAGTCATCCGCCACAAACGCGAAGTCTATGATCGCGGCAACGGCGCCACCATCCTGCTTTATAACCGCGATAAAAACACCGTGCTGCTGATTCGTCAGTTCCGCATTGCGACTTACGTTAACGGCAATGCCAGCGGTGAATTGATTGAGACCTGCGCGGGTCTGCTGGATAACGACACGCCGGAAGATTGCATCCGCAAAGAAGCGATCGAAGAGACCGGTTATGAGGTCGGTAAGGTCGAGAAGCTGTTTGAAGCTTATATGTCGCCGGGCGGCGTGACGGAAATCGTCCATTTTTTCGCAGCAGAATACAGCGATGCAATGCGCGCCAATGCCGGTGGTGGCGTAGAAGATGAAGAAATCACCGTGCTGGAGTTGCCTTTCCCGCAAGCGCTGGCGATGGTGAAAGACGGCCGCATCCTCGATGGTAAAGCGATTATGCTGCTGCAATATGCGCAAATTGCGGGGTGGCTGAGAGCTTAAACTTTCAAAATCTCATTAAGCCACGAGTCAATAAACGGTGGCGAATTGCCTGTGGCATCAAACAGTTTTGCTCTTTTTAACAACGCGCAATCAAGTTTATGAGCAGGCAGGGGCCGCCATGAGGCAGACGAACGGCGTGAGGACGCCAGCCTCATGGCGGCCCCAGACTGCGTTATCACGATTGGTTCAACTAACATCACCGATACGCTGTTAGCTCAAATCAAGCCATCACTTCCAACGGCTCCGGCACGCATTCCGGATGTGCCTGCATTCGCGCCAGTGCTTCAGCGTAAGACGGCATAGAGTTGGCCGCACCAGATCGCTCGACACACAGCGAAGCAAACGCCGAGGCAAATAAGGCCGCCTGTGGCAGTTCATCACCAGAGGCTAAACGTGCTGCCAGCGCACCGTTAAACGCATCGCCCGCGCCGGTGGTATCCAGCGGTTGCGCCGGGAACAGCGGAATGCGCAGCGGCTGCTGTTCCGCATTGGACAGCAGTGCACCCGCCATCCCCAATGTGATAATCACCTGACGCGCGCCTTTACGGTGCAGCACTTCCGCCGCTTTCTGTGCGCTGGCAAAATCCGTGACCTTCACCCCGGTGATCTGCATCGCTTCGGTGCTATTGGGCGTCAATAAATCCACCTTCGCCAGCAGCGCATCACTCACTTTCTGCCACGGCGCTGGGTTTAAAATCACAAAGGTGCCCCCGGCACGCGCATTATCGATCATGCGCTGAATGGCATTCAGGTTGTTCTCCAACTGCACCAGCAAAATATCGGCCGCCGCCACGGTGGGCTGACAGCGCGACACTTCGGCCGCCGTCACAGTGGTGTTCGCGCCCGGAAACACCGAAATCATGTTTTCTGCATCATCCCCGGCCACATAGATCAATGCGTTGCCGGTGGGCTTCTCTTTGCAGGTAAACAGCGTGATCGCATCGAAACCGGTCTTCTCCAGGTGACGACGGGCAAAGGTGCCAAAATCATCGTTACCCACTTTACCGATGTAGTGCACGCGAGCCCCAGCGCGCAGCGCCGCCGTGGCCTGGTTGGCTCCTTTGCCACCCGGCCCCATCATGCTGTTGTGCGCAGTCAGTGATTCACCGGGCATTGGAAAACGGTTCATCACCGCGACGACGTCGAGGTTAAACGAGCCAAACACACACACTTTTCCTTTCATCATGCACTCCTGAACAGGCGTTCGGCGGCTAAACAGGCACCGCGACAGCCGGTGTGATCGGTGGATTGACTAAACACGATCTTCAAATTGTCACGTGTGGCCGGTGGACGCAGATGCTGCTGAATCTGACTGCGTAACTGCGCCAGCGGGAAGTCCGCCATCGCCAGCACTCCGCCACCCAGAATCAGGTATTCGGGATCGAGGATGTTCATTTCGGTGGCAATCAGCTGCGCCAGACGATAAACAAAGGCCTGCAACTCCGGATGGTCGCCATGTTGCGTAAACAGCGCCGACATATCGGTATTCGGCACGTGAGCCTTAGCCCAGTGACTCAACCAATTGCCCGAAGTCACCGTCTCCGCACAACCCCGGTTGCCGCACGGGCAGGGCAGATCGTTACCGGCGATCGGCACATGGCCCAATTCACCCGCGCCGCCGTGCTGGCCGTGATAGAAGCGGCCATTAATCCACAAGCTGTTGCCCATGCCGGTACCGGGATACAAACCTACCGCGATATCCGGCAACTGCTCCAGCTGCATTAAATCCCACATCATCAGATGGTTAACATCTTTATCCATCGCCACCGGCACGCCAAGACGTTCGGTGAGGATCGCCGCCACCGGCTGATGATCCAGCGCCTGAATAAACGGCAGCGAAATCACCTGCTGACGATCACGACTCAGTATGCCGGGCAATCCCAGCATCACGCCGCTCACCGGTTGCTGCTCCAGTGTTTCACTGATTAACTGCCCGAGTGCCGTCAATGCGTCGGGCTGCTGCGCCCAGCTGGCCGTCGGCACCTTGCGGAAGCTGGACCAGATGCGTCCCTCTTCCATCAGCTGCAGACGTGTGCCGGTGCCGCCAATGTCGATACCCAGCCAGCGTGGAATCATGCGGATACCTTCGCCAGGCCCTGAGCTTCATCAATGCTGTCACGCATCATGTCCCAGGCCGTTGCCAGATCGTCATGGATGTTAAACAGGCCCGAGGTACCGACGATCAGCACTTCTGCACCTGCACCGACCAGCGTGTTGTAAGTGCGCGTGTTGCAGGAACCATCGATTTCAATCAGATATTTGTGGCCATGCTGCTGCTTCAGGGCTTTCAGTTCCTGCACTTTGGCTACCATTTCCGGGATGAATGGCTGTCCGGCATAGCCAGGATCCACGGTCATCACGGTGATTTTGTCCAGCAGATGAATATAGTGATGGATAAACGACACCGGTGTGGCCGGGTTCAACACCACGCCGACTTTCTTGCCAAAGCTGCGAATCAGGTTGATCACGCGGAACGCATCGCGGTTGATGGTTTCAGCGTGTGGGCAGATGTAGTCGGCACCCGCTTTGGCAATCACTTCAATGAAGTCGGTCGGGTGTTCCACCATCAAATGCACATCCAGCGCCACTTTGGTGTGTGGGCGAATCTGCTCAATAAAGAACGGCGACAGCGTGATGTTCTTAACGTAGTGACCGTCCATGATATCGATATGGAGGAAGTCTGCGCGGGAGTCCAGCACTTCCAGCTGGTGCTTGATCTCCATCAGATTCATACACATCAACGACGGGGAGACTTGAATACGCATTAGACTTCCTTTTTTTCGGTCAGAGGATTAAGGGCCGCAGCGAGCTTGCTCAGCTTGACGGCACGATGTTCATTAAAACGGGCTTTAAATTGTTTGAAAGCCAACACCACAATCAGCACTGCGCCCCACATCGCCAGGCTTACATGCTGGCTGATGTTCATCAGATTGAAACCGGTTGAGAGCACTTGCAGGGCAATCAGCGCCAGTACCACACCCGTGACGCGGCCGAAGCCACCGTTCGGGTCGGTGCCGCCGAGAATAATCGCCAGTACGGTCAGCAGCAGATACGCATCGCCGTAACCCATACGCGCTGAGTTAAAGCGCGCCATCATGATCAATCCGGCTAACACGCACAGCAGGCTGGAGATGACGTACACCAGCACCACCATGCGATGCGTGTTGATGCCGCTGAACCAGGTCGCGTTGATGTTGCTGCCGCCCATGTAGATACATTTACCGGCGCGGGTTTTGCCGAGGAACAGCGCCAGAAGCGCGGCCGCAATCAGAAATACCCACAGCGGCAGCGGCATACCCAACAGCGTGTTGGAACCCAGCGCTTGCACCACCGATGGCATGCCGCTGACAGCGGCACCTTTGGTCAGCCAGATACCGATGCCGTTCAGCGTCATCATGGTCGCCAGCGTCACCAGAATGGGGTGGGCACCAATTCGCGTCACCATCACGCCAGTGATCACACCGATAAAAGCGGCAATCAGCATCGCGCCGACGATAGCGATAAACAGCCACAGCAGTTGCTGACCGGTGCCGGCATCAGCGGGCAGGGCGCTCATCAGCGTCCAGGCGATAAACAGTGCGGTCAGGTTGGCGGTGGCGATAATCGCCAGGTTCAGGCCGCCGCTGAGGATGGCGATAAACATCGCCAGCGTCAGCAAGCCCAGTTCCGGCAACTGAAACGCCATACTCATAAAGGTCGAGTCGGTCATAAAGCGGCCCGGCAGCATGAAGGTGAAGACCGCCAGCGCCAGCGCAATCAACAGCATCAGGCCGATATTGGTGCCGTCCGGACGCAGAGCAGAGAGTGATTTCATGTGAATGCTCCTGTCAGACGAAACTGACGTCAGTTTCTTTACGTTTTTTGTAGTGAGTGACGGCAATCGCCACCATGATCACGCCACCTACCACGATGTTCATGAAGTAGTTGGAAACGCCAATCAGGTTGAGGCCGTTCTTCAGGATGGCGATCAGGAACACGCCCATTAGTGTGCCGCTCACCGTGCCTTTACCGCCCATCAGGCTGGCCCCGCCGAGCACCGTGGCCGCCAGCACATCCAGCTCGCCGCCCACCAGCGCATTCGGCACCACTTCACCCATGCGATAGACCTGTACCAGTCCGCCAA
This sequence comes from Pantoea sp. S61, assembly GCF_016625145.1. Lineage (NCBI taxonomy): Bacteria > Pseudomonadati > Pseudomonadota > Gammaproteobacteria > Enterobacterales > Erwiniaceae > Pantoea > Pantoea sp. S61. The sequence goes on along the minus strand of NZ_JACVUO010000016.1, from coordinate 36,440 downwards.
TCGCCGCCATTGCACCGAGCCAACCGTAAGCGAAGACATGAATCAGGCCGACGCGGATCCCGATACGACGTGCTGATTCCGCATCGCCGCCCACCGCATACAGCTGGCGGCCGAGATTGGTTTTGTTGAGCAGCAGCGCGGTCAGTCCGGCAATCACCAGCATGGTGATCAGCGGCAGGCCAATCTGGAAGCTGTTGCCTTGCCAGGTGAAAGGCAGCACGCTGCGCAGCGTGATCCACCAGTCCGGCAATGAATAGAGACTTTTGCCGCCGGTCACCCACATCAACAGGCCAAACAGCAGCGACTGCATACTGATGGTGATGATGATCGACACCACGCGCAGCGAGGTAATCAACAGAGCGTTAATCACGCCAAAGGCGGTGCCACAGGCAATCGCCAGTAAGATGCTCAATGCCGCGTTATCAAACTGGAACTGTACAAACAGCGAAGCAATCAGGTATTGCACCACCGACGCCACGGCGGCGAAGGAGATATCGATCCCGCCGGTCACCAGTACCACAAACAGGCCGAGGGCAAAAATACCGGTCACCGCGTAGCTTTCGGCCAGATCCAGCAGGTTCTGTACCGAGAGGAACTGATCGCTGGCTACCGAGAAGAACAGGATGAAAGCCAGCAGTACCCACGCCAGCCAGCCTTGACTGGAGTGCGGGCGTAAACGAGAAAAATCAGGCATTGATCACCTCCGCCAGCTGTTCTTGCTCAACGGTATCGGGTTGGTATTCGGCATGAACGGTGCCATCACGGAAGTGCAGAATGCGGTCGCAGTTGTACCAAACCTCTGGCACTTCATCGGAAATCAGAATGATCGACAGACCTTCTTTCGCCAGCTCGTGGATCAACTGATAGATGCTGGCTTTAGCACCGACATCCACGCCCACGGTCGGCGAGTCCAGAATCAAAATGCGCGGCTGAGTCAGTACCCACTTTGCCAGCACGATCTTTTGCTGGTTGCCGCCGGAGAGGGTGGAGATCGCCAGATTGGGATCGGCCACGCGCACACCGAGCTGTTGAATCCATTGCAGGATCAGCTTGTTTTTGCGGTACTCGTCGATGATGTGAAAACGGTTTTGCAGCTTGTCGAGGATCGGCAGCACCATGTTGTCGGCCACCGATTGTTGCTGCACCAGACCGAGAGTTAAGCGGTCTTCAGAGACATAACCGATGCCGGCTTTGATGGCATCTTCATGGCCGCGGAAACGTACTGGCTTACTGTCGAGCCAGATTTTGCCGCTGTCAGGTTTGGTCATGCCAAACAGTGACAGCGCCAGTTCGGTACGACCCGAACCGAGCAGGCCACACAGACCCAGCACTTCGCCCTGGTACAGTTTGAAATTGACGTCGTGATATTGACCGGCACGCGTCAGATTCTCAACTTCGAGAATGGCGCGGTCGGCATTACGCGTTGGAGCTTTCAGTTGATAATCGAGTTTCAGACCGGTCATCAGCTCGGTGAGATGATGCGGCGTCATCTCTTTGGCGGGCCAGCAGCCCATTTTGCGCCCGTCGCGGATCACCGTGACGCGATCCGAAATCTCCAGCACCTCGTCCAGACGGTGGCTGACGAACACTACGCAGATGTTTTTGTCTTTCAGATAGCGCACGGTGCGCAGCAGCTGGTTCACTTCGGTGCGGGTCAGAGAAGCCGTCGGTTCGTCCATGATCACCAGACGCGCATCGGCGACCAGTGCACGGCAAATCGCGACCTGCTGACGTGCGGCAATCGACAGCGCCGAGACTTTTTCATCCAGATCGAGATCGAACTTTAGCTCTTCAATAATACGCGCTGCCGTTTCACGCAGTTTGGCTTTGCGGTGCCAGCCGAGCAGGCCGTTGAGGTTGTGCTCAAAAGCGATGTTCTCGGCTACGCTCAAATTCGGGAACAGCGACAGATCCTGATAAATCACCTGGATACCGAAATCACGCGCCTGACGGGTGGTCAGACGCGGGAAGGTCGGGCCATCACCCAGGGTGATGCGGCTGCCGCTGTCCGGGGCGTGCACCCCGGAAATCACTTTGATCAAGGTGCTCTTGCCACAGCCGTTGGTGCCAGCCAGGCAGTGCACTTCGCCCGCCAGTAAGCTCAGCGAGATATCGCTCAGTGCGCGGTTGCCACCAAAAGTTTTCGACAGGTTGTCGAGCGCGATTAACGTCTGTGGGATCACCTCTTTCATCATTACAGCCCCATTTTCACCAGTTTTGGCAGGTTTTCTTTATCCAGACTTTCGGTGTTGTTGCCGAGGATGGTGTGGGTCGCCTCGTCAACTTTCACTTTGCCCAGACCGTCGATGGTCATCCCATCGGTGATGGGTTCTTTCTTCTGCATCATGTCGGCGATACGCACGAACACTTCGCCTGCGGTTTCCGGGTTCCAGATATAGCCGCCTTTGATTGCGCCACGCTGCACCAGAGAAGCACCCTGGCCTGGGCTGAAGGCGCCAATCACGCACACCTGATCAATCTTGTTGCGGTTCATCACCGCACGACCGGCACCGATTGGGCCCTGTGAGCCGAACGCCATAATGCCTTTCAGATCCGGGTACTTGGACATCAGTTCGTTAGTGGTGCGGATGGAGTCATCCAGCGATTCACCCACGCCGAACTTGTCAGTCACCATCTGCATTTTTGGATAGTGCTCTTTCTGGTAGTTCAGCGCGGCATCGGTCCACTGTTGGTGCAATGGCACAGTCAGGCTGCCAACGTACATGGCGTATTTGCCTTCTTCATGCATGCATTTCGCCAGTGCTTTCATATGGTTGATGCCATGCGTCGGGGCATCTACCAGTTCGAAGTCCCAGTTGGCGCCTTTCTGATCCGGTGATTCGTGGGTGATAACCTGAATGCCAGCTTCACGCGCACGTTTCAGCACCGGCTCCAGCACTTTCGGGTCATTCGGTACCACGCCGATGATGTCGACTTTCTGCGCAATCAAATCTTCAATCGCACGCACCTGCAGCGCAGGGTCGGCGGCGGTAGGGCCCACCATCCATGCATCAATGCCGCGTTTTGCCGCTTCACTCTTGATGCCCGCTTCCATGGCGTTAAACCACGGAATACCGCCAATTTTCACCACGATGCCCATGCGTAATTTGTCAGCAGCGTGCGCGCCGGTGGCGGCAAACAGGGCAAGCAGAGAACAGGCGATAAGATGTTTTTTCATAAAGACTCCGGATTAATTTTTTATTAGCTGCATTGAATTGTTGCGCTGCGAGCAATCAATAATATTGACGCCGTTCCAGGCTAATTCTTGTTCCAGCTCTTTGTCTTTTAATTGGTCAGTGATGAGAAAGTCCACATCGCGATAATGACAAATACGCGCGAATGAGGGTCGCAGGAATTTACTGGCGTCCAGCAGCAGATGTTTTCTTTCTGCTGCCAGTAGCATCTGTTGTTTTAAATGTGCGTTGTTTTCGTTACCTTCACGTAAATAACCGTCATTGCCTAAACTGCTACAGGAAAAAAAGATTTTATTAATCTGAAATTCCCGTAAAGGCTGCTCAGCGACAATACCGTGGAAATCTTCATAACGGTCAGAATATTCTCCCCCCAGGCAGATGGTGCGGATACTTCCCCGCGCCGCAAGGGTTTGCACAATTCTGATAGAGTTGGTTAACACCGTTAATTCAATATCTGGTAGCTGTCGCGCTAAATACCAGCAAGTGGTGCTACTGTCGAGTAATATACAATCGCCGGGGCTGATGAAATCGAGTGCACGTTTGGCTATCGCCATCTTTGCATCTACATGTTCATTCATGCGCTGGCGGAAAGATAATTCATACTCGTTAACAGCCCTCGTATTCCCCTGAATGTTAGCGGCTTGTCGTTTTGCTGGTACCGCACCGCCGTGGCTGCGTTGTAATAGCCCACGTTTCTCCAGTTGAGTTAAATCACGGCGAATGGTTTCTTGCGAAACCTGACACAACGTGACTAATTCAGCGACAATAACCCGACCATTTAAATTTAGTTCGTCAATAATTCGCTGCTGTCTTTCAATCGGCAACATGACTTCCCTCCGATGGCTATAAAGTACTGGATACCGCAGCGGGAAAATGTGGACTGCGCACGAGTCCGCAGTGGTCAAAATGCCCGGCGACGTTAGAGTGATGTGGATCAGATTTTTATGTGAATGAGATATCTATTTTTCATGTAATAGAGATCTAATTCACATAAACACGCGTGTTAGCGCTAAATCGAGGGATCGGTAGCAAACAATTATTACCGTATGAAAACACCTTAGCATGACCGAGTATGACCGTTTGTGTGTATTTGACCGAATTGTGATGTGCGCTAAATTGTTTTTAGCCAAACCCTCTTAGACGGCATGACGTCGAGCGGACGGAGGTCTTACCCAGACACACGCTTTCAGACAAACATGACGCCATAGTCCGACGAATCCGATTGAGCGGAAATCAGTCGAAACGGATGATGGAATTCTTGCTTCTCCAGCCTCAGATCGCCCTCAGGCGACGGCTTTTTCAGCAGTGAGTACCGCTTTTAGGGCCAGGTCACAGTTTCGGCCTGCTGATGACCTTTCCGTTACGCTATGATTTCTTTTCAAGGAATTTGGGGACCTTTTTTTTGATGTCTTATTGGATGAAGTCGCTGCTTTTATTGCCCTTTGTGTTTGTCGCGTGCGTTCAGGCTGAGCCACTGCAAAAGTCATTTTCTGACTGGCAGCTCACCTGTAACAACGCGGCTTTTTGCGTGGCACGCAGCTTTCCGGGAGACAACGGATTAGTGATGACCCTCTCACGCGGCGCTGGCGTTAACGATCGCCCGCTGCTGCGTATTGATTACGGCAGCGCGTACAGTGGAGAGCTGCCCGGTGGATCATTAAAGGATAATTTGCTGCTGGATCAGCGTCGCCTGACGCCGGACCTCAAACACTGGAGCGTCGAGCCACATCATCTTGCAACCAGTAATGCCATTGCCATCGACGAATTTCTGGCGCAAACGCTGGATGCCCATACTCTGCAACTGACCTATCAGGCTAAAGCCACTATCCCACTCAGCGGCATGAAAGCAGCGCTATTGTTGATGGATGACGTTCAGGGGCGGGTAAATGGTGCCAGTGCCTGGGTGAAGCGGGGCGATCGCGCGCCATCGGACGTTCCCCCTGCGCCGCAGGTACCGCAACTGCCCGCTCCCTTGCCGCAGCCAGCGCCGTTAACTCAGGAAGAAACCAGCGGTCTAATTGATTACGGTACCTGGCGGGTTAACACCGACAACTGTTCACTCGATCCGCTCAGGCGAGAAGTGAGTGTGGCGCCGCTCACCGACACCAAAGCGCTGCTTTTAATCAGTTGTGAAGCCGGTGCCTATAACGTGATTGATTTGGCCTTTGAGGTGACGCGTAACCAGCCTTACGTGGCGCGCGGGCTGACGTTGACCTTGCCATTCACGCCACCAGGACGCAGTGACAATCAGATGGAGTTGGTGAATGCTGAATTCGATGCCAGCAGCGGTTTGCTTTACACCTTCAGTAAAGGCCGCGGTCTGGGAGATTGTGGTGTCGCAACGCGTTGGCAGTACGACGGAAATGACTTTGTGCTGGCAGAGTATGCTGAAGAGAAAACCTGTGACGCATGGCATAGCAGTGATCATTGGCCCACGCTGTGGGTCAGCCAAACTCAGAATGCCGTTCAGTCGGATTAAAGGCGCGCTGGCTGCTGAGTACGCATCAATGCGCCCTCTATCCATGCAGGGCCGCCATTGATGGCGGCCGCAACGCCTCATGATTTAACGGATGGCGTTAACCGTCATCGGCGAACCATTTTGATTGCCCACCAACTCCGCCAGCAGGTTATTCACGCCATCGCTCATCGGTGTGAAGCGTGACAGCGGTGAACGCGTCACCACCACAAATACCCCGACGTTATTCTGTGGCACCATCGCCATGTAAGTAATAAAGCCGCCGCCGCCGCCGGTTTTTTCGATAATCCCTGGACGTCCCTCTTTTGGCCCCATATACACCCAGCCCATGCCTAAGGCATCGGCACGACCAGGCACATCCATACCTTCCACTTTGGTCAGCTGGTCACGGCGATAGATCAGCGTTTGCAGACGATCAACCTGCGGCGTGCGGTGATTGACCGCCGAGTTGAGGAATTGCTGCATCCAGCGGCCCATATCATCTGGCGTTGAATACACGCCACCGCTGCCAATCGCTGCCAGCGTATTATTGCACGGACTGGCCCCTTTCTCAGGGATCATCAGGCGCTGGCACTGATCGGGGGATGGCGTAAAGGTGGTGTCTTTCATTCCCAGCGGACGCGTCACCAGCTGTTGCAGCAGGGCGGGATAAGGCGTGCCTGCCGCTTTAGCCAGCGCATCACTCAGCAGATCAAAGCCGAGATTGGAGTAGGAGGCCTGTGTTCCTGGCGTGGCTTTCAGTTGCGCACCCTGCAGCCACTGCCAGCGATCGGATTTGGTTGGCCAGACAAATACCGGACGATGCGGTTTGCCGCCTGGCTGTTCACGCGGCAGGCTACCGGTATGGGTGGCGAGGTTGATCAGGCGAATCGGCTGACCGTTGTAATTCGGGACGCGTGCGCCAGCCGGAGCATACTTGCTTAACGGGTCATCCAGGCGAATTTGCCCACGTTCCGCCATTTTGACCATCACTTCGCTGGTCATCAATTTACTGAGCGAAGCGATGCGAATCACGGAATCGAGCTGAGGGCGCACGTTATTGCCAGGGCTGGTATCGCCAAAGCTAGCGAATACGCGCTGATTGCCATCAATCGCCACCAGCGCCATGCCGGTTGCGCCGCTGCCATAGAAGATATGCTCGGCATAACGATCAACGATCTGTGAGGCCAGCAGAGGATCGGCTACCGTCTGCGCCATGCTTTTTAATGGAAGCACTGAAACCATTAAGGCCAGTAAAAAAGGAGTACGTTTTTTCAACGGGAAAGCGTCCGCAACAGGATTCGGAGGAAAGCTTATAGTAATCAGTTTGTGCGAGGCGTGAAGAGGGAAGACAGGATTTTTTTCTGTATCAGGCTGTGATCAAAAAACGGCCCTTACGCCAAATGACGCAGGGCCGGATCGATTAGTGCGGCTTGAGTAATGCTTCGGTATGGCTCACGATATTCTCCACCGTAAAGCCAAATTCCGGGAACAACTTACCTGCCGGCGCAGACTCACCGAAGGTGGTCATACCGACAATCGCGCCATCCAGACCGACATACTTGAACCAGTAATCGGCAATACCCGCTTCAACGGCCACGCGCGCTTTGACGCCGGAAGGCAACACCGATTCGCGGTAGGCGGTGTCCTGCTTGTCAAACACGTCGGTGCAGGGCAGGGACACCACGCGCACCTTGTGGCCGCTGGCGCCGAGTTTATCGGCCGCGCCCAGCGCGATTTCAATCTCAGAACCAGTGGCGATGATGATCGCTTCTGGTGTGCCCGCGCAATCCTGCAACACATAGCCGCCTTTGGCGATATCGGCCACCTGTGCTTTGCTGCGCTCTGGCTGCAGCAGATTTTGACGCGACAGAATCAGCGCGGTCGGGCCATGGTGGCGCTCAACGGCGGCTTTCCATGCCACGGCAGTTTCTACCTGATCGCACGGACGCCAGACGCTCATATTCGGCGTCACGCGCAGGCTGGCAAGCTGTTCCACTGGCTGGTGGGTTGGGCCATCTTCGCCCAGGCCAATCGAGTCATGGGTGTACACCAGCACCTGGCGAGCCTTCATCAGCGCCGCCATACGCACCGCATTACGCGCGTATTCAACAAACATCAGGAAGGTGGCGGTGTACGGAATGAAGCCGCCGTGATGCGCCAGGCCATTACCAATCGCCGTCATACCAAATTCGCGCACGCCGTAATGTATATAGTTTCCGGCGATGTCTTCTTTTATCGATTTCGAACCAGACCAGATAGTGAGGTTACTCGGCGCAAGGTCAGCTGAGCCACCCAACAACTCTGGCAGCAGCTTGCCGTACACTTCCAGTGTGTTTTGCGACGCTTTACGGCTGGCAATTTTTTGCGGATTGGCCTGGAGATCTTCCACAAACGCCTGAGTCGCCTCACTCCATTTCGCCGGCATTCCCCCGTCCAGACGGCGGCTAAACTCAGCGGCGAGATCGGGATGCGCGGCTTTATAGGCAGCAAACTTCTCATCCCAGGCTTTCTCTCGCTGACTGCCCGCTTCTTTGGCATCCCACTGTTGATAAATCTCTTTCGGGATTTCAAACGGTGGATAGTGCCAGCCGAGTTTTTGACGGGTTAAGGCCACTTCCTGCTCGCCCAGCGCCGAGCCGTGTGACTCTTCTTTACCGGCTTTATTCGGCGACCCAAAACCAATGACCGTGCGGCAGATAATCAGCGAAGGCTTGTCGGTGACACTCTGCGCTTCTTTGATGGCGGCGGCGATAGCTTCCGGATCGTGCCCATCAATGCCTTCCGCACTGCCGACGACATGCCAGTTGTAGGCTTCGAAGCGTTTGTGCGTGTCATCGGTGAACCAGCCTTCGGTTTCACCATCAATCGAGATGCCGTTATGATCGTAGAAACCAATCAGTTTGCCGAGGCCGAGGGTGCCGGCCAGTGAGCTGACTTCATGTGAAATGCCTTCCATCAAACAGCCATCGCCCATAAACACATAGGTGTAGTGATCGACGATATCGTGGCCGGGACGGTTAAACTGCGCCGCCAGGGTGCGCTCGGCAATGGCCATGCCCACCGCATTGGCCAAACCCTGTCCCAACGGACCGGTGGTGGTTTCCACGCCTGGCGTATAGCCAATTTCCGGATGGCCAGGCGTTTTGGAATGCAGCTGGCGGAAGTTTTTCAGCTCTTCCATCGGCAGGTCGTAACCGGTGAGGTGCAGCAGGCTGTAAAGCAGCATCGAACCGTGGCCATTGGAGAGAATAAAGCGGTCGCGGTCAGCCCACGCCGGATTGTTGGGATTGTGTTTGAGAACGTCGCGCCATAGCACTTCGGCGATATCGGCCATTCCCATCGGCATACCGGGGTGTCCGGAATTTGCTTTCTGTACCGCATCCATACTCAAAGCACGAATCGCGTTAGCCAACTCTCTGCGTGAAGACATAGGGTACTCCCTTGTGATTGGGCAAATGAGGACGGGCAGACGCCCGTCCGACATGAAAAGGGTGGTGATTTACAGGCGAGAAGCCAGCACGTCTTCCAGCTTCTGCTGGTCAATGGCGAATTGACGGATGCCGTCAGACAGTTTTTCCACTGCCATCGGATCCTGGTTATGTTCCCAGCGGAACTCGGCTTCAGAGAGCGGAGCAGGCTGATGGAAGCCTTCGGTTGAAGGCTCTAACTTACGTTCCAGCGGTGCATCGCTGTTTGCCAACTCTTCCAGCAGGTTAGGGGAGATGGTCAGGCGGTCGCAGCCAGCCAGCGCCTGAATCTGCTCAACTTTACGGAAGCTGGCTCCCATGATCACGGTGCTGTAACGATGCTTTTTGTAGTAGTCGTAGATACGACGCACGGATTTCACGCCCGGATCTTCATCCACCACATACGGGTCCAGCGGTTTACGTGAGTTGTACCAGTCATAAATACGGCCGACGAACGGGGAGATCAGGAACACGCCTGCTTCGGCACAGGCACGCGCCTGCGCAAAAGAGAACAACAGCGTCAGGTTACATTGGATGCCGTTTTTCTCCAGTTCTTCAGCGGCTTTGATCCCTTCCCAGGTTGAGGCCAGTTTGATCAGGATGCGTGAACGATCAATGCCGTTCTCTTCGTACATCCGTACCAGTTTTTCAGCTTTGGTGACACACATGCCACGATCGAAGGAGAGGCGCGCATCCACTTCGGTCGAAACACGGCCCGGTACGCTTTTCAGAATTTCCATACCGAGGTTGATCGCCACTTTATCGCTGGCGTTAATGATTTGCGTCTCTTTGCTGCCGCCCTGTTTTTTCGCATAGTCGATAGCGTCATCAATCAGATGTTTATAAGCATCGAGACCGGCAGCTTTCAGGATCAACGAAGGGTTAGTGGTCGCGTCTTCCGGGTGGTAATGGCGAATAGATTCGATGTCGCCGCTGTCCGCCACCACGGTGGTGAACTGTTTCAATGCATCTAGCTGGTTCATCGCTTAACTCCTTGATTAGCAATAATGTGGGCAAACGGGTCGTGCCCTTTCCTGTTGAGTCGTGGCTCAACACAGTGCTACAGACGTTGCACGAAGAAAATGCGTTTTCTCTGATTGTGGCGCTGAAGGGCATCTGTCACGGAAGGGGGTGCCTGATCGGTTCAGCTACGTGTTTTGCCATCATTAAGGATAGCAGGCTGCGCCAAAGCCGCAGGCGAAGCCGTGGCAATCTGTGCCCTCGTTCTTTGAGCGCCTTCACCCTCTTTTGTGCCGCAGATTCCTATACTGGTGGTTTTTCAGCCGTGTCAAAGGATGCCAAATGGACGATCAACTCAAGCAAAGTGCGCTCGATTTCCACCAATATCCCACTCCCGGAAAAATTCAGGTTTCCCCCACCAAACCGCTGGCGACGCAGCGTGATTTAGCGCTGGCCTATTCGCCGGGTGTGGCGGCACCTTGCCTCGAGATTGCTGCCGATCCGCTGGCGGCGCACAAATACACCGCACGCGGCAATCTGGTGGCGGTGATTTCGAACGGAACGGCAGTGCTCGGTCTCGGCAATATCGGTGCGCTGGCCGGTAAACCGGTGATGGAAGGCAAAGGGGTATTGTTCAAGAAATTCGCCGGCATTGATGTGTTCGATATCGAAGTGGACGAGCTGGATCCGGATAAGTTGATTGAGGTGATTGCCGCGCTGGAGCCGACCTTTGGCGGCATCAACCTCGAAGATATCAAAGCGCCAGAGTGTTTTTACATTGAGCAGAAATTGCGCGAGCGCATGAAGATTCCGGTGTTTCACGACGATCAGCACGGGACGGCGATCATCTGTACTGCGGCGGTGCTCAATGGTTTGAGCATCGTTAAAAAGGCCATCTCAGATGTGCGGCTAGTGGTGTCTGGGGCGGGCGCATCAGCCATTGCCTGCCTGAATTTGCTGGTGGCGCTCGGCATGCAGAAGCACAACATTGTGGTGTGCGACTCCAAAGGGGTGATTTACCGCGATCGTGAACCCAATATGACGCCGACCAAAGCCGAGTACGCCATAGAAGATAAAGGCGCGCGTACGCTGGATGAAGTGATTGCCGGTGCGGACATCTTCCTCGGCTGCTCGGGTCCGAAAGCGATGACGCCAGAGATGGTGAAGAAAATGGCGCAGAACCCGCTGATTCTGGCGCTCGCCAATCCTGAACCAGAGATCATGCCGCCGCTGGCGAAAGAGGTTCGACCGGATGCGATTATCTGCACCGGACGCTCGGATTTCCCGAATCAGGTGAACAACGTGCTATGTTTCCCGTTTATTTTCCGCGGGGCGTTGGACGTTGGCGCGACGGCCATTAACGAGGAGATGAAACTTGCTGCGGTGCATGCGATTGCGGCCTTAGCGCAAGCCGAGCAGAGCGATGTGGTGGCCTCCGCCTATGATGATCAGGATCTGAGTTTTGGACCGGAATATCTGATCCCAAAACCGTTCGATCCGCGTTTGATTGTGCAGATCGCGCCTGCTGTGGCGAAAGCGGCGATGGAGTCCGGCGTGGCGACCCGGCCCATCGCTGACTTTGATGCCTATCGCGAGCAGCTCACCGAATTTGTGTATAAAACCAACCTGTTTATGAAGCCGATTTTCTCGCAGGCACGCAAAGATCCGAAACGCGTGGTGATGGCCGAAGGGGAGGAGGTGCGCGTGCTGCATGCGACGCAGGAGCTGGTGTCGCTGGGGCTGGCGAAGCCGATTCTGATTGGTCGTCCAAACGTGATTGCGATGCGTATTCAGAAGCAAGGGTTAAAAATTGAAGCGGGTAAAGATTTTGAGATCGTCAACAACGAGTCCGACCCGCGCTTTAAAGAATACTGGAACGAGTATTACCAGATCATGAAACGGCGCGGGGTCACTCCGGAAACGGCCCAGCGGGCAGTGATCGGTAATCCCACCTTGATCGGTGCGATCATGGTGCATCGTGGCGAAGCCGACGCATTGATTTGTGGCACCATTGGCGATTACCGCGAGCATTACGATGTGGTGGAGAAGGTGTTTGGTTTCCGCGACGACGTGAAAGTCGCTGGGGCAATGAACGCGTTACTGCTGCCGAGCGGTAACACTTTTATTGCAGATACCTATGTGAATGAAGATCCCAGTGCGGAACAGTTGGCGGATATCACGCTGCTGGCGGCCGAAACGGTGCGTCGCTTTGGTATTGAACCGCGCGTGGCGCTGCTGTCGCACTCCAGCTTTGGCACGTCTAATGCGCCGGGGGCACGTAAAATGCGCGAGGCGTTGACGCTGATTCAAAGCCGTGCGCCAGAACTGGAGATCGACGGTGAGATGCACGGTGATGCGGCGTTGGTGGAGAGTATCCGGCGTGAACTGATGCCCGACAGCCCGCTGAAAGGCACCGCGAATCTGCTGATTATGCCGAACGTGGAGGCGGCACGTATCAGTTATAACCTGCTGCGCGTGTCGTGTTCGGAAGGAGTGACGGTCGGGCCGGTATTGATGGGGATTAGCAAGCCGGTGCATGTGCTGACGCGGATTGCATCGGTGAGACGCATTGTGAATATGGTGGCATTAGCGGTGGTGGAGGCGCAAACCGAGCCGTTGTGATGTGATGAGGTGGCTAAAGATCAGGAGGGGGTTGGTGTGGGCCTTAGCCCCACTGCTGCTGCCGGGCAGTCCTCGCGCCGCTAACGCGGTGCCCTCGGCTTCCACGTCGTGCCTACAGATCGTTCGGTGATCGACCATCCCTGGTCGGCCCCGAACTGATTCACGCATCCCTGCGTGAATCTCCTGGCCCAACGTAAAAGCCTCAGCGCTGCGGATAGCCCTTGCAGCAGCAGAGGGGCTGAGGCCATCAACATTTGTGCCTTCCTGCAAAAGAACTATTCACCCAATCCCAACCAATCCTTCACCGGCAGAAAATCGCTGTAGAGCGCTGCTTCCGGCGTGCCGGCTTCGGTTTGGTAATCATATTCCCAGCGAACCAGTGGCGGCATCGACATCAAAATCGATTCGGTGCGGCCGCCGGTTTGCAGGCCGAACAGCGTGCCGCGATCCCACACCAGATTGAATTCGACATAACGCCCGCGGCGATAGAGCTGGAACTGGCGCTCGCGCTCGCCCCACGGCAGCGCTTTGCGCTTCGCGACGATCGGTAAATAGGCATCCAGATATCCTTTGCCCACCGCCTGCATAAAATCGAAGCAGTGATCAAAGTCTGGCGTATTCAGGTCATCGTAAAACAGCCCGCCAATGCCACGCTGCTCGTTACGATGTTTGAGGTGGAAATAGTCATCACACCATTTTTTGTAGCGCGGATAGACGTCTTCGCCAAACGGCTGGCACAGATCAAACGCGGTTTGATGCCAGTGCAGCGCATCTTCCTCAAAACCATAATACGGAGTGAGATCGAAACCGCCGCCGAACCACCACACCGGATCGGCACCCGGCTTCTCAGCAATGAAGAAACGCACGTTGGCGTGACTGGTTGGGATGTACGGGTTTTCCGGGTGCACAACGAGTGACACGCCCATGGCTTCAAAGCTGCGGCCGGCCAGTTCGGGGCGGTGCGCAGTGGCGGAGGCGGGCATCTGATCACCGTGTACATGAGAGAAGTTCACGCCTGCCTGCTCAAACACCGCGCCGTTGCGCAGTACGCGGCTGCGTCCGCCACCGCCACCGGGGCGCTGCCAGTCATCTTCGGCGAAGGTCGCTGTGCCATCGGCTGCTGCCAGCTGGGCGCAAATTTCATCCTGCAGCGTCAGTAAAAACGCTTTGACGCGGGAAATATCGGGATTGCTCATGAGTCACTCGTTCCGGAAATTTGCCGCGATTCTATCACAGGACAGCGCTACGCCTGGCGACGATCGTACTCGTTGAAGTAATTGACGATACCGTCGGCAATCGCGCTGGCGATCTTCTGGCGGAAGGCAGTGGTACCCAGCAGTTGCTCCTCACGCGGGTTGGTAATAAAGGAGGTTTCGACCAGCACTGATGGAATCGAGGGCGACTTCAACACGGCAAACGCGGCCTGTTCGGTATGCTGGCTGTGCAGATGATGCACCGGGCGAATCTGATCCAATACGTGTTTGCCCAGCGTCAGGCTATTGCGGATGGTATCGGTCTGGACCAGATCGAACAGAATCTGATTCAGATAATTATCTTTCTCCTGCACTTCCGCGCCACCGACTTTATCGGCATCGTTTTCGCGCTGCGACATGTAGCGCGCCATGGCGCTACTGGCACCGCGGTTCGACAGCGCGAATACTGACGCGCCGTTGGCATCCGGGCTGGTGTAACCATCGGCATGAATCGACATAAAAAGATTGGCGCCGTGCTGATGCGCGATTTCGACGCGTTGGTAGAGCGGAATAAAGTGATCGCTTTCTCGCGTCAGTCGCACTTCCACTTTAGGGTGATTTTGCAGCAGCGTGCGCACGGTATTGGCAATTGCCAGAACGATATGTTTCTCTTCCGAGCCCTCTTCGCCAACCGCGCCCGAATCAATGCCGCCGTGACCGGGATCGATCATCACGATGCGTTTACCGTTAGTCGCCGGTTTAGGCGGGGTGTGACCTTTGCTGACGCGCAAATCGGCGCTCTCTTCTTTTGCCATCACCGCACGGGGTGACAGCACCGCCAGCGCCAGGCCAGAAAGAATCAGCTGGCGGCGATTAGTAAGGCGCTTCAGCAGTGAAATTTTATTCATAATAGTGTCCCTGACAGGAAATCCTGCCCAGTGTTATATCGTAACAATTGCCCTGCGGCGACTTCACAACCATTTCAGCGCATTACTTTGTATTACACGGTACTAACAGCAATTTAGCCGTTTTTTTCCGCCGTTGCGCGGCGTGAGGGTTGCGCCTGGCAAAGAATGCGTGATAATCAGCGAATTGTGCCTAACAGCAGGGTAACGCCGATGGAAATCCGCTCATTCCGCCAGGAAGATTTTGAAGAAGTGATCACGCTCTGGGAGCGTTGCGATCTGTTACGTCCGTGGAACGATCCGGAACTGGATATCGAACGTAAAATGAACCACGATCCCGAACTGTTTCTGGTGGCGGAAGTGGGCGGCGAAGTGGTCGGCACGGTGATGGGCGGTTACGATGGCCATCGCGGATCGGTCTACTATCTGGCGGTGCATCCCGATTATCAGGGGCGCGGCTTTGCTAATGCATTGATGAACCGCCTGGAGAAGAAGTTAATCGCGCGCGGCTGTCCGAAAATCAATCTGATGGTGCGTGAAGAAAATGACCAGGTGCTCGCCTTCTACGAAAAGCTCGATTACGAGCCTGTGGACTCGGTGTTACTGGGTAAACGTTTAATCGAAGACCGCGAGTATTAAGCCGCCAATGATGGGGCTGAAATATTTGCCAGACGAATACGATGCAAAAGGGCAGCTACGGCTGCCGTTTCTTTTCTGGCTGATTCTGTTATTGCAGGCGCGCACCTGGCTGTTACTGGTGATGGCGGGCGCGTCCCGTCAGCAGGGTAACGATCTGCTGGCGCTGTTCTATCCCGACCGTCAGAGCTTTTGGATTGGATTGGCGCTGGGCATTCCGGCGGCAGCGGGTTTGCTGCTGACCGGCTATCGCCAACGCTGGCCGCGCCTGTGGCAGAGTTGGCGTCAGGTGCTGAGTGTGTCGTTATTGATCAGTCTGTTGTCGCAAGGCTACGGGCTGGTACAGGGCGCTTTTCCGGACGCTCCGTGGCCGCTACTTTTAACGCTGTTTGATCTGCTGGCGTTGATTTGGCTGCAAACCCATCAGCGCTTGCGCGACTGTTTTCTGCCGGAACATCTGCATCTCGAATAAACTTTTTGCCGATTTGCGACTCCAACAGGCACGCCAATCGGCACAGAAGATCAAGGAGTATTCATGAAAGTTGTTCGTCCCGCACTGCTGGTCAGCGCCATGATTCTGGCAGGATGTGCCAGTTCAGGTTCCTCTTCCGCCTCCAGCGCGAGCGAAAGCCATTGGTATAATCCGCTGAGCTATCACTGGTCGGCACTGAATCCAATGAACTGGTTTGGCGGTTCGTTAACCGTAACCGAGCAGGGTGTGGCTGGACTCAGCAGCACCACGGCGATGTCGGAAGCGGCGATTGGTAAAGCGCTGAACAACGATTACCAACTGCGTCAGGGGATGCGCACGCAAAATGGTCAGGTGGTGGATTTCTGGCAGGCATTGGATGACGGCAAACTGAAGCTGGTGATCAATGGTCAAAGCAGCGTAGAGCGTATTGAAGTCTTGGACACCGCAGCCAAAAGCGCTGATGGCAGCAAAATCGGCGATCTGTTTAGCGACAAATTCAGTAAAGCCTTCGATAACTGCAAACTGGTCTCGGGATTAGATGCGCGCGATGTGGAATGCCGTGCGCCGGGTAGCCAGCACATCTCCTATATCTACAGCGGAGAAGGACACGGCCCCGAGGGTTTGATGCCCGCTGACGATACCTTAAAAAGCTGGAAAATCAGCAAGATCGTTTGGCAGCGCTAAGCGAAAAAAAGTTGCGTTAACGCACAACCTCAGTGTGGCTTTCCGGTATGATACAGGCGAAAAAAACGTCTTAACTCATCATGCCGGAGAGCAGTGCAATGTCTCAATTTCAGAGCGGGATCCTGCTGGAACACCGCCGTTTCGCCATTTGGCTTGAAGCCCGCGTCACGGGTGACCTCAAGGCGCTGCGTCAGGGCAGCAAATCATTTCTGCAGCAATTTGAAGCGCTACAACAGAAATTTGCCGAGGCCGGATTGGGCGCGGTGATCGCCTTTGGTGATGCGTTGTGGCGCTACCTGCAAGGTGCCTCTTCCGCGTCGGAATTGAAAGCTTTCGCGCCACTGGGTAAAGGTATTGCGCCTGCGACCCAGCGTGATTTGCTCATCCATATCCAATCGTTACGTCATGACGTGAACTTCTCGCTGGCGCAGGCCGCACTCGCCGCCTTTGCTGATGCGGTCGTGATTGAAGAAGAGACGCACGGCTTCCGTTGGGTTGAAGATCGCGATCTGTCGGGCTTTGTCGATGGCACCGAAAACCCGCAGGGCGAAGCACGTCAGCAGGTGGCGATTATCGCCGAGGGGCCGGATGCGGGCGGCAGTTACGTGTTTACGCAACGCTGGGAGCACAATCTCAAACTGTGGAACCGCATGGCGGTAGAGAAACAGGAAGCGATTATGGGTCGCACCAAGGTGGATAACGAGGAGTTACCCGGCGACCAACGTCCCGTGACCTCACATCTGAGCCGCGTTGATCTGAAAGATGAGGGCAAAGGGCTGAAAATCCTGCGCCAGAGCTTGCCGTACGGCACTGCCAGTGGCACGCACGGGCTGTACTTCATCTCCTATTGCAACCGCCTCTATAACATCGAGCAGCAGTTGCTGAGTATGTTCGGTGAGCGCGATGGCAAGATGGATGCGATGCTGCGTTTCACCAAACCGGTCACCGGCAGCTACTTCTTCGCGCCTTCACTGGACGCATTACAAGCGCTGTAACAGGCGGGTGAGCGGCCCTCTGCGCCGCTCACGGTTAATCCCGCTCTTCGCATAAACTCTCCCGCCGTCTTATGCCTTTTTAGACTTTGAAATCCCCAAACGATATATAAAACCGTTACTGGTTTGCCCTGAGTTATAAATACACTGACAGCATCTAATGGCATTGGCGATTTCGCCGACTAGCAGGGTGCAGCATGACACTTCCGATTGCGAAAAAATGGATGAGCGGAATCGCCTTGTCACTGGCGTTAGCCGGTGCAGCGCAGGCAACAGAGTTGTTGAACAGCTCTTATGATGTCTCGCGCGAGCTGTTTGTTGCCCTGAATGCGCCATTTGAACAACAGTGGAATGCAGCACATCCCAATGACAAGCTGACGATTAAACAATCGCATGCCGGGTCATCAAAACAGGCGCTGGCTATTCTGCAAGGGCTGCGCGCGGATGTGGTGACCTACAATCAGGTCACTGACGTGCAGGTGCTGCATGACAAAGGCAACCTGATCCCGGCTGACTGGCAAACCCGTCTGCCGAACAACAGCTCACCGTTCTACTCCACCATGGCGTTTCTAGTGCGCAAGGGTAATCCTAAGCAAATCCACGATTGGTCGGATTTGGCGCGCGATAATGTGAAGCTGGTGTTCCCGAACCCGAAAACCTCCGGTAATGGTCGCTATACCTATCTGGCGGCCTGGGGCGCTGCCGATCAGGCGGATGGTAAAGACAAAGCCAAAACCGAAGCCTTTATGACGAAATTCCTGAAAAACGTCGAAGTGTTTGATACCGGCGGCCGTGGCGCGACGACCACCTTCGCGGAACGCGGTTTAGGGGATGTGCTGATCAGCTTCGAATCGGAAGTGAACAACATCCGCAATCAATACGGCAAAGATGACTACGAAGTCATTGTGCCTAAGACCAATATTCTGGCGGAGTTTCCGGTGGCGTGGGTCGACAAAAACGTCGAGCACAACGGCACCGCAGACACGGCAAAAGCCTACCTGAATTTCCTCTATTCCCCTGAGGCGCAGAAAATCATTACCGGTTTCTATTATCGCGTGAACAATCCACAGCTGATGGCGGAACAGAAAGACCGCTTCCCGCAGACCGCGCTGTTTAATGTGCAGGATGCCTTTGGCGGCTGGGATAACGTGATGAAAACCCATTTTGCCAGCGGCGGTGAGCTGGATAAATTACTGGCAGCGGGGCGCGGTTGATGTTTGCTTTAGCGCAAAAGCGCGTGCTGCCGGGGTTTGGTCTCAGCCTCGGCACCAGCCTGCTATTTACCTGCCTGATCCTGCTGTTGCCAATCAGCGCGCTGCTGATGCAGTTGTCCAACATGACGCTGGCGCAATATTGGGATGTGGTCACCAATCCACAGCTGATTGCGGCTTATAAAGTCACGCTGTTGTCGGCGGGTGTGGCGTCCATTTTCAATGCGTTCTTTGGCATGTTAATGGCCTGGATTCTGACCCGTTACCGTTTCCCTGGCCGCGCATTGCTGGATGGCCTGATGGATCTGCCGTTTGCACTGCCTACTGCTGTCGCCGGCCTGACGCTGGCGGGGCTGTTCTCGGTGAGTGGTTGGTATGGTCAATGGTTGGCCCATTTCGATATTAAAGTCTCTTACACCTGGCTGGGCATTGCAGTGGCGATGGCCTTTACCAGCATCCCGTTTGTGGTGCGTACGGTGCAGCCGGTACTGGAAGAGTTAGGCCCGGAATATGAAGAAGCGGCCGAAACGCTGGGTGCGACACCGTGGCAAAGTTTCCGCCGTGTGGTGCTGCCAGAGGTGGCGCCCGCGCTGTTAGCGGGCACGGCGTTATCGTTCACGCGCAGCCTGGGTGAGTTTGGTGCGGTTATCTTTATCGCAGGTAACATCGCGTGGAAAACCGAAGTCACCTCGCTGATGATTTTTGTTCGCCTGCAAGAGTTTGATTACCCGGCGGCCAGTGCTATCGCCTCGGTCATCATGGCCGCTTCGCTGCTGTTGCTGTTCGCGATTAACACCTTGCAGAGCCGCTTTGGCCGTCGCTTAGGAGGCCACTAATGGCGGAGATTTCGCAGATTAATCACGCTGAGCGTCAGCCAGTGAACTGGGGTAAATGGCTGCTGATTGGCGTGGGCGCGCTGGTCTCCTTCCTGCTGCTGGTGGTCCCGATGATCTCCATCTTTTGGGAAGCCCTGAGCCAGGGGGTTATTGCCTCGCTCTCTAATTTAAAAGAGGGTGACATGCTGCACGCCATCTGGCTGACGATTCTGGTGGCGCTGATTACCGTGCCGGTCAATCTGGTGTTCGGTACGCTGCTGGCATGGCTGGTAACGCGCTTTACTTTCCCGGGCCGCCAACTGCTGCTGACGCTGTTTGATATTCCTTTTGCCGTGTCACCGGTGGTGGCGGGGCTAATGTATCTGCTGTTCTGGGGCATCAACGGGCCGGCGGGCGGTTGGCTGGACGCGCACAATATTCAGATCATGTTTGCCTGGCCGGGCATGGTGCTGGCCACCATTTTTGTCACCTGCCCGTTTGTGGTCCGTGAGCTGGTGCCGGTGATGTTGAGCCAGGGCAGCAATGAAGATGAAGCCGCGGTGCTGTTAGGCGCCTCGGGCTGGCAGATGTTCCGCCGCGTAACGTTGCCGAACATTCGCTGGGCGCTGATGTACGGCGTGGTGTTAACCAACGCGCGTGCGATTGGCGAGTTTGGTGCGGTCTCAGTGGTCTCGGGATCGATTCGCGGTGAGACCTACACCTTACCGCTTCAGGTTGAATTACTGCATCAGGATTACAACACCGTTGGCGCCTTTACCGCGGCTGCGCTGTTAACCCTGATGGCCATTTTGACGCTGTTTCTGAAAAGTGTGGTGCAGTGGCGATTAGAGCATCAGCAGAAGCGCCAACAGGAGGAAAATCATGAGCATTGAGATTAAACACATTAACAAAGCGTTCGGCCATACGCCGGTGCTAAACGATATCTCTCTGGATATTCCTACCGGCAAAATGGTGGCGCTGCTGGGGCCGTCAGGCTCGGGCAAAACCACGCTGCTGCGCATCATCGCGGGTCTTGAGCATCAGAATAGCGGGCAGATTCATTTCCACGGTAAAGATGTCAGCCGCATTCACGCGCGCGATCGCCAGGTTGGCTTCGTGTTCCAGCATTATGCGCTGTTCCGCCATATGACCGTGTTCGATAACATCGCCTTTGGTTTAACCGTGTTGCCGCGCCGTGAGCGCCCATCCGCCGTTGAAATTAAACAGCGTGTGACGCGTCTGCTGGAGATGGTGCAGCTGGCGCATCTCGCCAATCGTTTCCCGGCTCAGCTTTCGGGTGGACAGAAGCAGCGCGTGGCATTGGCGCGTGCGCTGGCAGTGGAACCGCAGATCTTGCTGCTGGATGAACCTTTCGGCGCGCTGGATGCGCAGGTGCGTAAAGAGCTGCGTCGCTGGCTGCGTCAGTTGCATGAAGAGTTGAAATTCACCAGCGTGTTTGTGACGCATGACCAGGAAGAGGCGATGGAAGTCGCTGACAGCGTGGTGGTAATGAGCCAGGGTAATATCGAACAGGTCGGCACGCCTGACGAAGTCTGGCAGGAACCGGCTACCCGCTTTGTGCTGGAGTTCCTCGGCGAAGTGAATCGCTTTGACGGTGAAGTGCACGGTTCACAATTCCATGTGGGTGCACATCGCTGGCCATTAGGTTACACGCCCGCACATCAGGGTGAGGTCGAGTTGTTCCTGCGTCCGTGGGAAGTGGATATCTCGCGTCAGAGCAGCCTGGAAACGCCGCTGCCGGTGCAGGTGCTGGAGATCAGCCCGCGCGGTCACTTCTGGCAATTAGTGGTGCAGCCAAGCGGCTGGCAGGGTGATGTCTTCTCGGTGGTCTATGACGGCGACCATACTGCACCGATCCGTGGCGAACGTCTGTTTGTTGGCTTGCAACAGGCACGACTTTACCATGGCACTGCGCCGTTGCGTCCGGTTGCCTTTGCCGAAAGCGCCTGATATTTTTGACACTCCTTCGGGCGGGACTTTCCCGCCCGATTTATTTGCCTCTCTTCTGTCTGGAATCAAACCGTGACCACACTGGAAAATACCATCGGTAATACGCCGTTGATCAGGCTGCAACGCCTGACGCCCGATAACGGCAGTGAAATCTGGTTAAAGCTGGAAGGCAATAATCCGGCCGGTTCGGTAAAAGATCGTGCTGCCTGGTCGATGATTCATCAGGCGGAACAGCGCGGTGACATTCAACCCGGCGATACTCTGATTGAAGCCACCAGTGGGAATACGGGCATCGCCCTGGCGATGATCGCGGCGATGAAAGGCTATAAGTTACGCCTGCTGATGCCCGATAACATGAGCCAGGAGCGGCAGGACGCGATGCGTGCCTACGGCGCGGAATTGATCCTGGTGACGCGCGAACAGGGTATGGAAGGCGCCCGCGATTTAGCGCAAGAGATGGCCGATCGCGGTGAGGGCAGGGTGTTGGATCAGTTCAATAATCCCGACAATCCACTCGGCCACTATCTCACTACCGGCCCGGAAATCTGGCAGCAGACGCAGGGACGCATGACTCACTTTGTCTCCAGTATGGGCACCACGGGCACCATCACCGGCGTAGGACGCTATCTGAAAGAGTTTGCACCCGCCGTGAAAGTCATTGGTTTACAGCCGCAGGAGGGCAGCAGCATTCCGGGCATTCGCCGCTGGCCTGAAGCTTATCTGCCGGGGATTTTCCGTCCTGAGTTAGTGGATGAGGTCATCGATATGGCACAGCTGGAAGCCGAAAAAACCATGCGTGCGCTAGCGCAACGTGAAGGGATTTTCTGCGGCGTGAGTTCCGGTGGTGCTGTGGCAGGCGCGCTGCGCATCGCCACTGCCCATCCCGGCAGCATCGTGGTGGCGATAGTGTGCGATCGCGGTGACCGTTATCTCTCAACCGGCGTGTTCCACTGATCTCCTCTTCCCCGCATTTTATCTGGCCTGCTTGCGCTGTTGTGGTGCGACCGGGCCATTTTTGTCTATAGTCTCCCTGATAATCCTCTGGTGTTGGCACTGTAAGGATCGAGTAAAATCGGCTGCGCTCATTGCCAACTCAGGCCAAAATAGCGGCAATTTTGTACGAGAGATAAAGATGAAAATTCTGCTTGTTGATGACGATGTAGAACTTGGCACCATGCTGAGCCAGTACCTGATTGCGGAAGGTTTTGAAACGCAATTGGTTTTAACCGGAAGCGCCGGGATTGAAGGGGCGCTGTCGGGCAACTATACCGCGATGATTCTCGACATTATGCTGCCGGATATGAGCGGTATTGATGTGCTGCGGCAGGTGCGTCAGAACAGCCGCTTACCGGTGATCATGCTGACGGCGAAAGGCGACAATATCGATCGCGTGATTGGCCTGGAAATGGGTGCGGACGACTATGTGCCAAAACCGTGCTATCCGCGTGAGCTGGTGGCGCGTCTGCGTGCTGTACTGCGTCGTTTTGAAGATCAGGCACCGGTGCAGGACAAAAAAGAAGTACTGCGTTGGGGCGAGTTGAGCCTGAATCCGGCCACACGCATCACCGAATGGCAGGGCAAAGCCTTTGATCTGACGGCGTCTGAATTCAACCTGCTGGATCTGCTGCTGCGTGCGCCCGATCGCGTGGTGTCGAAGGACGAATTGTCAGAGAAAGGGCTGGGTCGCCCGCGTGAAGCTTACGATCGCAGCGTGGATGTGCATATCAGCAACATTCGTCAGAAGCTGGCCGCATTGACCGCCGACAGCATCAACATTGAAACTGTGCGCAGTATTGGTTACCGCATTCGATGAAATACAGCTACCGTGGCCGCATGTTCTGGAAGATATTGCTGGGCTTCTGGATCGTTTTTGTCATCATTAGCCAGATGTTGTGGCTGGGGTTTACGCTCTCCGGCAGTCATCATGAACCGCCAGAGCTGATGGCGATTCGGCGTATTGTGAATTTGCAGATGGCCTCTGCGGTGTCGGTGTTGGAACGTGGTGGTCCCAGTTCATTGGATGACATGATGGCTGACTGGGAGCCCAACGATCGTCAGTTCTTCTCCGTGATTCAACATTCCAGGCCTATGGCTACCCCCAATAATGCGCCGCCCGAGAGCATCAATGAGCCGTTCCATGGGCCTTTCCCCGACGTCATTGTGCGCTGGGTTAAAGGGCAGGACGGTAAAGAGTACGAGCTGCGTTATGACGTGAAGGGGCTGCGAGAAGATAGCTCGATGGGCGGCGGTGGGCCGCGTCGGATTCTGAATATCCCGGAGCCGATGTTTACCTTTGCCGGCGCGCTCGGTCTGCTGTTCAGCCTATTGCTGGCATGGAACCTGACGCGTCCGATGCGGCAGCTGCGTGAAGGTTTTGCGCGAGTCTCCAGTGGTGATTTGTCAGTGCGGCTCTATCCTGTAATGCGCAAGCGCCACGATGAGCTTTCGATTGTGGCGCAGGATTTCGATGCCATGGTGGAGCGTCTTGATACGCTGGTAAAGGCGCGTGAGGAGTTGCTGCACGACATCTCCCACGAACTGCGCTCACCGCTGGCGCGCCTGCAACTGGCGACCGGTCTGGCGCGGCAAACGCCGGAGTCCGTCGAATCCTCCCTGAATCGCATTGATGAAGAAGCGCGCCGTCTCGATAAGATGATTGGCGAGCTGTTAACGCTGTCGCGTGCGGAACACGAAAGTATGCCGGGCGAGCAGTATTTCGATCTCACCGGTCTGCTGCACGCAGTGGTCACGGACGTGCGCTATGAGGCTCAGATTCCGGGGGTAAAAGTCGATTTTCAGGTGGACGAGAACGCCGATTACACCGTGCACGGCAATGCTGAGTTGATTCGTCGTGGTGTGGAAAATGTGCTGCGTAATGCACTGCGTTTCTCGCACAAAGGCCAGCATATCAGCGTGAGGCTACAGGCGGAGAACCAGTGGCTGGCGATTCGCGTGCGCGATCAGGGGCCGGGCGTTGACGAAGAGAAGCTCTCCAGCATCTTCGATCCCTTCGTACGCGTTAATTCGCCACTGATGGGCAAGGGATACGGCTTAGGACTCTCCATCGTGCGTAAGGTGATTCTGGCGCATCACGGTGAGGTACAGGCGGTCAATCGCCCTGAAGGTGGTCTGGAGCTGACCTTGAAGCTGCCGCGCTGGAAACAAGACTGAAGGTTTAAAGCGCTCACAATCTACCCCCGTTCTTGTGAATCCAGAGCAGGGCGCCCATGCAGTACGGTTGGCACAGGCAAGCGCGCAATGCATTGCGACCCATACAACGAAACTGTTCGCACGAAGCCGTACATCTAACACAGTCAAAAAGCAGCACGCACAATGTGGAGTAGGGCAGGACGACCGGGCAGAGGAGCAAAGCGTCCCTCGCCATGGATGGCGAGGGCCGAGGCCCAGGGATGGTTTATGCCGTCTTTGCGATCTGCCCGGTTGTCCTGACCGACCGCACCATCCCTAACGCCACCGCACCATCCCCAACTCCGCCGCACCAGCCCCAGTGCCACAGAACGAGCCCCAACGCCGCCGCACCAGCCCCAACGCCGCCGCACCAGCCCCAGTGCCACAGCACCAGCCCCAACGCCACAGCACCAGCCCCAACTCCGCCGCACCAGCCCCAACACCACAGCACCAGCCCCAACACCACCACACTAGCCCGACGTCACCGCCACGCGTCCCAATTCAACCGATCTAGCACTAACCGCCACCGCACCCTTTGGTTCCAGGCAGCGACACAAACAAAAACGGCACCCAGTGGGTGCCGTTTTTACTATCAAAACGCTGCTTACTTCTTGATACGGATAACCGGGGTTTCGCCCACAGTCACCTGACCGGAGAGTTTGATCAGGTCTTTGATCTCGTCCATGTTCGAGATCACAACCGGCGTCAGCGTAGATTTTGCTTTCTCTTCCAGCAATGGCAGATCAAACTCGATCACCACGTCGCCTTTTTTCACTTTCTGGCCTTCTTCGGCGATGCGTTTAAAGCCTTCACCTTTCAGTTCAACCGTATCGATACCGAAGTGGACGAACAGCTCGATGCCGTTGTCAGATTCGATTGAAAAGGCGTGGTTGGTCTCAAAAATCTTGCCAATGGTACCATCAACCGGTGCAACCATTTTGTTGCCAGTCGGTTTAATGGCGATACCATCACCCACGATTTTCTCAGCAAATACCACATCAGGTACGTCTTCGATATTCACGATTTCGCCTGACAGAGGCGCAACGATATCAATAGTCCCTGACGCGCTCTCTGATTTTTCGCCAAAAAGTTTAGAAAACAAACCCATGATCTTCTCCTAAGCAGTAATTTGGGGCCAGCGTCTCGTGGATCAGCAGAGCGTTTTTTCTTTAATGAACTTGTTCACCAGGTTCATTAAATCTTCCGCTGTGGGTTGAGCCAGAGCCTGCTCCGCCAATGCCTTAGCATCTTCGAAATTAGTATTACGAATAATCTTCTTGATGCTCGGGATTGAAATGGCACTCATGCTGAATTCGTCCAGCCCCATTCCCAGTAACAGTAGTGTAGCACGTTCATCACCAGCCAGCTCACCACACATGCCGGTCCATTTCCCTTCGGCATGTGATGCGTCGATCACTTGCTTGATGAGGCCCAAAACAGATGGCGTCATTGGGTTATAGAGGTGTGAAATCAAATCATTACCACGATCGACCGCCAGAGTATACTGCGTCAGGTCATTTGTCCCAATACTAAAGAAGTCGACTTCTTTCGCCAGATGGCGCGCAATCACCGCTGAAGCCGGTGTTTCCACCATAATGCCCACTTCAATGGTCTCATCAAAGGCTTTGCCTTCTTCGCGCAGCTGGGTTTTCAGCAGCTCCAGTTCGGCCTTCAGTGCACGCACTTCTTCCACCGAAATGATCATCGGGAACATGATGCGCAGTTTGCCGAAGGAAGAGGCACGCAGGATAGCGCGCAGCTGAGCATGCAGAATCTCTTTGCGGTCCATGGCGATACGAATCGCACGCCAGCCGAGGAACGGGTTGTCCTCTTTCGGCAGGTTCATGTACGGCAGGTCTTTATCGCCGCCGATGTCCATGGTACGCACGATAACAGCCTGAGAACCCATGGCTTCCGCCACCGCTTTGTAAGCCTGGAACTGCTCTTCTTCGGTGGGCAGTGAATCACGATCCATAAACAGGAATTCGGTACGATACAGGCCCACGCCTTCCGCACCGTTGCGCTCTGCACCGGCGACATCGCGTACGGTACCAATGTTGGCGCACACTTCCACCTGATGGCCGTCCAGGGTGATGGCGGGCAGATCTTTCAGTTTCGCCAGTTCGTGCTTTTCAGACAGGTATTGCGTCTGAATCGCTTTCAGTTCTTCTTGTTCTGCATCGGTAGGATTAACGTAAATCTTGTTATTCACGCCATCAAGGATCAGGAAGTCACCGTTTTTGATTTGCGTGGTGACATTACCGGTACCGACAATCGCTGGGATCTCCAGAGAACGCGCCATGATGGACGTATGCGAGGTACGGCCACCGATATCGGTGATAAAGCCCAGCACCTTCTTCAGGTTCAGCTGTGCGGTTTCTGAAGGCGTTAAATCTTTCGCCACCAGAATAGATTCTTCTGCGATAGCACCCAGGTCGACAATATGCAGACCGAGGATGTTTTGCAGCAGACGCTTACCGATGTCACGTACGTCAGCCGCACGTTCTTTCAGGTATTCGTCGTCGAGTTCTTCCAACGCCTTGGCCTGGCCATCAATGACAGAGTACGCCGCAGCGTCAGCCGTTGCGTGATCTTTCTTAATCAGGTCGATGATTTCCTGCTCCAGCTCTTCGTCTTCGAGCAGCATGATGTGACCTTCAAAGATCGCCGCTTTCTCTTCACCGAGGGTTTCACCGGCTTTGACACGGATGGCTTCGAGCTGTACTGCCGCTTTGCCACGTCCATCAAGGAAGCGTTGAACTTCTTGCTCAACCTGATCGTCAGTAATTTTTTTACGGCTGATGACGATCTCATCTTCCTTCAGCAGAAGTGCTTTGCCGAAAGCGATACCCGGTGATGCTAAAATGCCTGAAATCATAACCCTACCTTTTAATCACGATGGCTCATTGACCCAATGCGTTGCCACTGTCGCGGAACAGTACTCTAAGGAAGCAATAACGCGGACAGGTTGTCCGCGATCAAGATATTTGCACTCAATGGGGCAAAGGAGTCGGTTTAGTTGCTTGCCTGAGCGGAATTACTCCAGCTCAGCCATCAGTTTCACCAGGTGCTCAACCGCTTGCTGCTCATCTTCACCTTCAGCAGACAGTGTAACAACCGTACCCTGAGTCAGACCCAGAGTCTGCAGTTTGAACAGGCTTTTCGCGCTGGCAGATTTGCCATTAGAGGTCACAGTGATTTCTGACTGGAAAGCCTTAGCTTCTTTAACGAACTGAGCTGCAGGACGGGTATGAAGGCCGTTAGGTGCGGTAATGGTAACTTCTTGCTGGAACATTCTATTTCCCCAACTTTATCAGGTTTGGTGTTATGGATCTAAAGTCTAGCCTGGAGCCGTCACTTTAGCCTGTATAGGTGCGCTGGTATGGCATTAAGCTGACCAAAAAATGCGCTGAATAATGTGTGTCTTTCAGCAGCAGATCAAAAACTGTGCGAAAAGGTCACCTTGCTAAGTATGCCGTGATTCGCCGTTTCGCCAAATCAGTAATTCCATTCAGCTTGATCCACTTCAAAGCCAGATTAATTTCAGGCACCGAAATAATTGGGAGCTTAAATACCAGAGCCGCGTCATTGAAATCAATCTGTCTGGTGATAAAAGTGAGATCTGCGCCACAAAAAAGCACCCATTCGGGTGCTTTTTTCGTCGTTTTCAGACTAAGGCGTTTACTGCTGCAGCTCTTTTTCAGTGAACAGGTCGGCGAATAAAGCGGTACTCAAATAACGCTCGCCAGAGGAGGGCAGAATCACCACGATATTCTTGTTGGCGAATGCCTCATCTTCCTGCAGCTTCAGCGCAGCAGCCACTGCCGCACCTGAAGAGATACCGGCCAGAATGCCTTCTTCTTCCATCAACTGACGCGCAGTGCTGATGGCTTCTTCGTTGGTGATGGCGACAACCCGATCTACCAGTTTCAGGTCAAGGTTGCCGGGGATAAAACCTGCGCCGATGCCTTGAATCTTATGCGGGCCCGGTTTGATCTCTTCACCAGCGATAGCCTGAGCGATGACCGGAGAGTCAGTCGGCTCTACCGCTACGGTAATTAAGTCTTTTTTGCCTTTGGTGTTCTTGATGTAACGGCTTACGCCTGTCAGCGTGCCGCCGGTACCTACACCCGCAATGAACACATCTACTTCACCGTCTGTGTCTTCCCAGATTTCCGGGCCGGTGGTTTTCTCATGGATTTCCGGGTTAGCTGGATTACTGAATTGCTGCAGCAGCACAAATTTATCCGGATCGCCGGCGACGATTTCCTCGGCTTTGGCGATGGCACCTTTCATGCCTTTTGCGCCTTCGGTCAGCACCAGATTCGCGCCCAGTGCTTTCAGCAGCTTGCGACGTTCAACAGACATGGTCTCAGGCATGGTCAGCGTGAGCTTGTAACCACGAGCGGCGGCCACGTAAGCCAGTGCAATGCCAGTGTTACCGCTCGTTGGCTCGACCAGTTCAACGCCTGGCTTCAAAATTCCGCGCTTTTCTGCGTCCCAAATCATATTGGCACCGATACGGCATTTGACGCTGAAGCTCGGGTTACGCGATTCGACCTTCGCCAGGATCCGTCCATTACCGATGCGGTTCAGTCGAACCAGCGGCGTATGACCAATTGTCAGAGAGTTGTCTTCATAGATCTTACTCATAGCTCGTCCTTAACTGTATGAAATATTGGGAACCCTCAGAGCATACCTGTTCTTCCGGTGTGCGGAAGGAAAGAAATCGCATATCTATATAGCCCACAACCATAAGCCTTACGCAAAAATGCATAAGGCTTTTTGAAGCTTTAATGACGCGCATGCTGTAGGCGGTAGCGATCAACCCACATCGCGGTAGCGCCACATACGGCCACCGGCATGATGACCAGGTTCAGAATCGGAATCATGGTGAACAAACTGACCAGCGCGCCAAATTGCATGTTCGCCGTTTTATGCTGACGTAACGCACTGCGCATCTGCTGAAAACTCACTTTGTGGTTATCAAAGGGATAGTCGCAGTACTGCACCGACAGCATCCACGCGCTGAACAGAAACCATAATACCGGTGCCACCGTTTGTCCAAAACCGGGGATAAAGTAAAGCAGCAGCAACACCAATGCGCGTGGTAAATAGTAGCCAAGCTTCTGTAATTCGCGCTTCATGATGCGCGGGATATCTTTAAACATCGCCATCCAACCGCTATCCGGCAGCGGGTGACCGGTGAGGCGGCCTTCCAGCTGCTCGGCCAGCAATCCACAAAAGGGGGCGGCAATCCAGTTCGCAATGGTGGAGAAGAAGTAGCTGAATACCAGCACAATCGATATGACGGAAAGCGGCCACAGCAAATAACTCAGCCACTGCAACCAATCAGGGATGTGCGACATCAAGGCCGGGATCCACTCTCCGAGCCGTTGAAACAGCCAGATAAAGGCGCCTCCTAGCAGAAATATGTTCACCAGCAGAGGAATAATGACGTAACGACGGATGCCAGGCAGACGCACCAGTCTCCAGCCTTCGGCAAAGTAATGAATACCATTTAATGATGAGGGCGATTTCTCAACGGGCATAGCGAGCCTTTCTCCTTTATGTGGCGGCGCAAACATCATAACCTGGCTTTTTGTCGGTGGCAGGCGCACTTTGCGCGAAAAATCAGCAAAAAAGCGTGGGGCAGCTATCTTATTTGTCAGAAAATACTGCACAGACTTGCACTTGTGTAGCTGGGCAAATACAGTTAGAGGATAAAGTTTGCCGTGGTGGCAAGGTATTGGAACAACAGAGAATACAATGATGCAGGATTTGCGTCTGATATTAATCGTTGTTGGCGCGATCGCCATAATAGCGTTGCTACTTCACGGACTGTGGACCAGCCGTAAAGAGCGCTCTTCCGTGTTTCGCGATCGCCCGCACAAACGTCTGAAACAGCGCGAAGAAGCGGATGAAGATCTGCTGAGCGAAGAAGATGATGATGGTGTCGGCGAAGTGCGTGTCCGTCGCAATCGTGACGCGCATGTCGAACCTGAATTCGACGCACCTGTGACTAAGCCTGTCAGCGCGCCACGTGCGCCTGAACCTGCACGTCAGCCATTCCCGCGTCATGAAACCCCATTGATGGGCGATCCGCTGCTGGATGATGAGCCGGAAGTGCGCCAGCCTGCACCTGCGCCACAACCGCCGGTGGTTAAACCTGCGCCGCAGCCACAACCGCAACCTCAATCCGTTCAGGCCGATCCCTTACTGGATAACGAGCCACTTTCTGCCACGCAGCCTGCGCCTGAGTTCCAGGCCGCTGAAGAGCCTGAATACGAAGAAGAAGCGCCGGTCGCACATGATGAACCAAAACAGCCTGCTGCTTCTACCCAGAGAAAAAATGAAGCGGTACTGGTGCTGCATGTTGCTGCTCACGCCGGTGGCGAACTGAACGGTGAAGCTCTGTTGCAGGGTATTCTGCAAGCGGGCTTCCAGTTTGGTGAGATGAATATTTTCCATCGTCACCTGAGTCCAGCGGGCAGCGGTCCTGTGCTGTTCAGTCTGGCGAACATGGTGAAACCGGGGTCATTTAATCCCGACACCATGGGCGATTTCAGCACGCCAGGCATATCCATCTTTATGATGGTGCCGTCTTATGGCGATGCGAACCAAAACTTCAAGCTGATGCTGCAATCTGCCCAGCGTATTGCGGACGATGTCGGCGGGGTTGTGCTGGATGATGAGCGTCGCATGATGACGCCGCAGAAGCTGGAAACCTACAAAGCACGCATTCGCGAGGTTATCGGTTGATAGCTGCGAGCAAAATCAAATATTAACGAAACAACCCCCGCATGTCGGGGGTTTTTTATCGGATAAAACACTATGAAATCGGTTCAGGAGCAGATCACCGCGCTGCGCACCTCGTTACGTCATCATGAGTACCTCTATCACGTGATGGATACGCCGGAAATTCCGGATGCAGAATATGACCGACTGATGCAGCAACTGCGTGAACTGGAAGCGGCACACCCTGATCTCATTACCCCGGATTCGCCGACTCAGCGCGTGGGCGCAGCACCGCTGGCCGCTTTCGAACAAGTTCGCCACGAAGTGCCCATGCTGTCACTCGACAACACTTTCGATGAAGCCGGTTTCCTGGCCTTTAATAAACGCGTGCAGGATCGTCTGAAAAGCAGCGATGATTTGACCTACTGTTGCGAACTGAAGCTGGATGGTCTGGCGGTCAGCCTGTTGTATGAAGATGGGCTGCTGGTGCGTGCGGCGACACGCGGTGATGGCACAACGGGCGAGAATATTACCGCCAACGTGCGCACTATCCATGCCATTCCGCTGCGTCTGCACGGCGACAATATTCCTGCGCGTGTCGAAGTACGTGGTGAAGTCTTTATGACCGAAGCGGGCTTCGAGAAGCTCAATGAGGATGCACGTCGCACCGGCGCGAAAGTGTTTGCCAACCCGCGCAACGCCGCGGCAGGATCGCTACGTCAGCTCGATCCGCGCATTACCGCTAAACGTTCTCTGACTTTCTTCTGTTACGGTTTCGGCCTGCTGGAAGGCGGTGATATGCCCGCCAGTCACTGGCAGCGTCTGCAGCAATTTAAAGCCTGGGGTTTGCCGGTCAGTGACCGTATTCGCCTCGCGCATACGGCGGAAGAGGTGCTGAAGTTTTATCGTCAGGTTGAGCAAGACCGTCCGTCACTTGGATTCGATATTGACGGCGTGGTCATCAAGGTCGATTCGCAGGCGCTGCAGGAACAGTTAGGCTTTGTTGCTCGCGCCCCGCGCTGGGCCGTGGCCTTTAAATTCCCGGCGCAGGAACAGATGACCTTTGTGCGCGATGTTGAGTTTCAGGTGGGGCGTACTGGCGCGATTACGCCCGTCGCGCGTCTGGAACCGGTGCAGGTGGCTGGCGTGGTGGTGAGTAATGCCACCTTGCACAACGCGGATGAAATTGCGCGTCTTGGCCTGCGCATTGGCGACAAAGTGGTGATTCGCCGCGCCGGAGATGTGATTCCGCAGGTGGTCAACGTGGTGGAATCCGAACGTCCGGATAATACCCGTGAAATCGTCTTCCCCAGCCATTGCCCGGTGTGTGGCTCGGATGTCGAGCGCGTGGAAGGCGAAGCCGTTACTCGTTGTACCGGTGGACTGATTTGTGGTGCCCAGCGTAAAGAGGCGCTCAAACATTTCGTTTCCCGACGTGCGATGGATGTCGATGGCATGGGCGACAAAATCATCGATCAGCTGGTTGAAAAAGAGTATGTGCACACGCCTGCCGATCTGTTCCGTCTGACGGCGGGCAAGCTGACGGGGCTGGATCGCATGGGGCCGAAATCGGCACAAAATGTGGTGGATGCGCTGGAAAAAGCCAAGCTCACCACGCTCCCTCGTTTCCTGTATGCCCTTGGCATCCGTGAAGTCGGTGAAGCCACTGCGGCCAATCTGGCCAATCATTTTGGCGATCTTGAGAAGGTGATGAACGCCGATCTGGATGCGCTGATTGCGGTACAGGACGTGGGTAAAGTGGTGGCCGCGCATGTGCGCAACTTCATGGAAGAAGAGAGCAATCGCGAAGTGATCCGCGAGCTCACCGAAGAGGTGGGCGTGCATTGGCCGCAGGTGGAAGTGGTGAATATTGAAGAGATCGACAGTCCGTTTGCTGGCAAGACCGTGGTGCTGACCGGATCGCTGTCACAGATGAACCGCGATGATGCCAAAGAACGTTTAGTCGCGCTGGGCGCGAAAGTGAGCGGCAGCGTGTCGAAGAAAACAGACTTACTGATTGCTGGCGAAGCAGCGGGTTCCAAACTGGCGAAAGCGCAGGAGCTCGGTATACCCGTGATCGACGAAGCGGAAATGATTCGCCTTCTGGGAGCCTAACGTGGACAAACATCAGCTGGTTGAAATCGCCAATACCGCCATGCCATTCGGCAAGTATAAAGGCCGCATGCTGATTGATGTACCAGAAGAGTATCTGCTGTGGTTTGCGCGTAAAAACGAATTTCCGGCAGGGAAGTTGGGCGAGCTGATGCAGCTGACTTTAGCGATCAAAATTGAAGGATTGCAGGGGTTAGTTAAACCACTCAAACGCAGTGAATAACAAAATGGCCCGCCATCGCGGGCCATTTTACTTATGATTTCTGCACTTCAACTTGCTGTTGCGCCAGCCGCTTCTCATTGCCCGCTTTATAGCGTTGAGCGATGAAGGAGCAGACCATCAACTGCACCTGATGGAAGATCATCAGCGGCAGCACGATAATCCCCACGGAGCTGGCCGGGAACAGGATATTGGCCATCGGCACGCCATTGGCGAGACTCTTTTTCGAACCACAGAACAGCACCACGATTTCATCGGCGCGGCTGAAGCCGAACAGACGCGAGGCACCCAGGTTAATCGCCAGCGCGACAAACAGGATCAGCACGCTACCCGCCAGAATCCACAGCAGCGTATCCACACCCACGCGATGCCAGATACCGTTGACCACCGCTTCGCTGAACGCGGAGTAAACCACTAACAGAATTGAGGTCTGGTCGGTTTTACCAATCAGGCTGCGATGTTTCTCTACCCAACCGCCAATCCAGCGACGTGACATATGACCAATCACAAAAGGCACCAGCAGTTGCAGCATGATTTTGCCAATCTGCTCCAGACCGTTGCTCGGCGCATCGCTGTGCACGTTCATCACCAGATTCACCAGCAGCGGTGAGATGAATACGCCGAGCAGGCTGGAAGCAGAAGCGGCACAGACCGCAGCGGCAACGTTACCCCCCGCCATGGAGGTGAACGCAATCGCAGACTGCACGGTGGCAGGCAGAATACACAGGTAAATGAAGCCAGTGTAAATCTCTGGGCCAACGTTCACCGGATGCCACCACACCAGCAGCAAGCCAAGAATCGGGAATACCACGAAGGTGCTGCACATAATCCACAGATGCAAACGCCAGTGGCTGCTGCCGGCTATGATTTTTTCGCGTGACAGCTTAGCGCCGTGCATAAAGAACAGCAGGGCGATGGCGGCAGTGGTCAGGTATTCAAAGAAATCGACAAACCCGCCTTTGGCCGGGATGAAGCTGGCCAACAGCACAGTGATGATGAGTTTGACCATCATCGGGTCGAGTCGTAAAAAGCCCATTGTTACAATCCGGTTAAAATAAAAAAGATGGTGCTGATTGTGCGCCAGCTGGGTTTAGAAATAAAATTGATTTATTGCATTAATCTATGAGCGATATCGATGAATTATACCTTACGTCAGTTACGCACCTTTGTGGCCGTGGCGCAGCAGGGCAGTTTTAGCCAGGCAGGGCAGGCGATTGGGCTCAGCCAGTCGGCGGTCAGCCACAGTATTAAAGAGCTGGAAGCGGAGATGGGCGTGCGTTTGCTGGACCGCACCACGCGCGAAGTGATGCTGACGGAAGCAGGGCATCAGCTGGCATCGCGCCTGGAGCGTTTGCTGGAGGAGTTAAACACCACGCTGCTGGATGTGCGCAGTTACGGCGAGCAGCGCAGTGGCACCGTGCGTGTTGCCGCCAGCCAGACACCTTCGGCGAATCTGATGCCGCAATGTCTGGCGAGTAGCCAGCAACGTTATCCGGATATTCGCGTCATTCTGCACGATCGCGCACAGCAATCCGTACTACAAAGCGTTCGCAATGCGGAAGTCGATTTTGGCATTGTCATCGGGCCGTTAGGAGATGCCGATCTGGATTACGAAGCGATTTTGCAGGAGCCGTTTTTACTGTTGTGCCATGCGGATGATGAACTGGCCCGGATTGAGCAAGCGGAGTGGACGATGCTGGCGGGGCGCAACCTGGTTTTGCAGGATTATGCTTCAGGAAGCCGTCTGCTGGTGGATGCAGCGCTGCAGCAGTTATCGATTCAGGTGCAGGTAGTACAGGAAATTGGCCATCCCGCCACGTTGTTCCCGATGGTGGAAGCAGGGATTGGCATCAGCATTTTACCTGCTCTGGCGTTACCGCTGCCGGCGGGGCGGAAACTGACGGTGCGACGCCTCTATCCGGAAATTCATCGAAATCTCATGCTGATCAAACGCAAAAACCGTTCCCTGACGCCAGCCGCGGAAGCGATTTGGCAGGAGGTGCGCCAACAAGCAGGCTTGCTGGCGCAACAACGTGCTCTCAAACCGGCGTTTTAAACGTAAACGTTGATTTGATTGGTGTCAGTTGGACGGTTGATGCCATCGGCTTTTTGAGCGCTGGTGGCACTTTCCGTGGTGGGTTGCTGGGCTTCCTGCTTCTGCTGTGCCTTTTCAGCTGCCTGCTGCTCAATTTGTGCAATTTGAGCTTCAACCATCTGAATTTGTGACTCCAGCATCTGCTCCTGTTCAGATTTTTGCTCATCTGTCAGGGTATCGTCGTTGGAAAGATCTTTGACTTGCTGGGTCAGGCTTTGAATCTGTTTATTCAGGCTGGCAATTTGTGATGTTGAACCGCCACCACTGCTCGCCGTACTGATACTGCTAACACTTGAGATAGTCGACATGGTTTTCTCCTTGCAATAGACCATTATCGTTATCGGCAAGGGGATAAAACGGCTTGAGCACACAAAGCGTTAAGTGTTTGCAAAGGTTTTGTGAGGTTAGGCAAATCGCAGATAGCAAAAAGGCGCCTTTAGGGCGCCTTTCTACATTGGTGGGTCGTGCAGGATTCGAACCTGCGACCAATTGATTAAAAGTCAACT